>NZ_JAVQNR010000004.1:0-10750 GCF_031799005.1 Acinetobacter sp. V102_4
GGGAAACCCTATCGCTTTGCTTATTCAATTTCTGTTGGAAATGAAGGTGAGCCAGTAGATAATATTAATTTAAAAGCCAATAATTTACTGGTTCATGATTTACTCAAAGGTGAATCCTATAAGCATTCATATGGTGATGATTATTTTACTGGCGAAGTGATTTTTTTGCCAAAACAATCTGAGAGTGAAGAGGGTGATGGTTGGTTAATTTCGTATATCCATGCTTTAGACGGGATAAAGCCAAGTAAAGTAGTAATACTCGATTCTAAAAAAAATTGGGCAAGAGCCTCAAGCTACTATTGATCTGCCTGTACGAGTGCCTTTGGGTTTTCATGCAAATTGGGTGGACGAATAGAAATAGAACTATTTTTCTGTGCATGTTGTTTACAGGGTGCGCAGTTAATCTGATCTGCAATGTTGAACATGTTTTTGCAGAGAAAGCCTCGCTAAATATCGATTATTGGCGGGGCTTTTTACTTTGTGTGTTAAGCTGATCTTTATAATTATATGGATTAGTACAATGTTCATTTGCATTGGTGGTGATTTAGACGGTGAAGTTGTTAAGAACCGTGAAGGTACGTACTTAGAAGCCAGTGAAATAGATTCAAGTAAACAATCAACATACAACCGCCAGAGCTATATTATTGGTGAAAATACATATCGATTTTGGCTGTGTGCGGAGTTGACCTATGCTGAGACAACAAAAATAGCGAATGATTACTTAGCGCAAAAACATCCATATCTTTCATAATTCGGTATTAAAAAATAAGCCCGCCAATTTTGACGGGCTTAATCTATCTAGGGTGAGTCGGCTAAATACTGGCTAACTAAAAACAATTAAAAAAGCCCCTCATATCTGAGAGACTAGTCATATCAATTTTCTGGAATGAATGGCTGTAATTTCTTAAATAACTAAACAAATCAAATTGATAAAAGTAGTTAATAGTATAATAAATCAGTGCACTAATTTATTCTTTATAGTAGCAGAGCCTCAAAACAACTTCCAAGGCACTGTTAATAAGAAATTATTTGTTATTAGGATCAGGTTGTTCATTATTCTCAGGCAGATCTTTTACGGTGCCAGGAACTTGTGAAGGCTGAGTTTCTGTAGGTGGTGTTGCTGCAGAATGCTTATTCACTTTAGCTTTGATGATATTGGCGTGGTTAGTTGTATTTTGAGAAAAACTTTTAAAACCCGACATTTTTATCTTCTTATCTTCACTAGGGAGAATTCATAGTACGCTTTAAAAGCCTTTACATTGCGGTAGTTTTAAGACTTATGTGTGTTGATTTGTCCTAGAAAAGATCTTTATCTCGATGACTTATTTCATAAATAAAATCAATTATATATAACCTGTTGAGTCTTATCCTTTAAATTTTGAAATTACGTTATCCAACTTTCAAGTAGGAGTACATAAAGCACACATATATAAATTTTCTCAAGGTATGGGATTAATAAAGTTTTAAAAATTAATTCAATCTAGTTGCCTACAAAATATTGGTAGTATAAAAATATTGTTGGGCATAATATGTATGATTAAATTGGAGCATATTAATGCTAAAAGACATTACAATTATTGATTTCCAAGGTAAAGAAAAAAGAGCGCAGGCAAACTATACAGAAGTAAATACTAATAAAATCAATCATTCATCTAGAGTTCAGAGACCCAAAGTTGAATATATTTTGTTAAAAGGTGAATGTATTTACCCTACTTTAAATTTGGTTTTCAACAGTTCCGATGGCAACAGCTATTATATAGAATAAACATGACCCACTTCGGTGGGTTTTTTAATAGTTGATTTTAATTTGCCGAACTTCTTACAGCCCACGACGCCTGCTTTGATTTGGTCTTGGCGGAGGTCTCTTTTTTTGAACATTCGTGTTCATAGTGGAGAAATTTAAAGATATTTAAATTTATCATAGTGTTAATATAAGCAAGTTTAATATTAATTAACTGTTATATGGATAATATGTATAAATTGCATAAGAATGAATCTCCGGAAATGATTCTAGCTTTTGAGAAAGCTATAAGTACATTTAAATATTTTTGGCGAGAACTCTATTGGGAATATCGACGAATTGTTCCTGCTCTAGAACTGGCTTATGTGAAATGTGCATTTACCCAAGAAAACCTTGAGGATAAAAATCAACCTTTGATTGAGTATATGTGGATTGATCAAGTTAATTTTGATGGGAGTACAATTTCAGGGACTTTGTTAAACCAACCTTATATTATTGATAATGTGCAAGCTGGTGAGACTATAAGGCTTCAATTTGAGTCCATAGTTGATTGGATGTTTTTATCTAATGGCACTGTTCATGGTGGGTTTACGATTCAAGAATATCGTAAAACTTTAGATGCAGTAAATCGTAAAGAATATGATGAGGCGTGGGGGATTGATTTTGGCAATCCTGATGAAATTTTTCTAGTTTATGATCAGAAAAATTGTCCCGAAAATCTAGACGAACATCCCATGTGTAAGAGTATTTTGGATCAGTTCATAAATATTACAAATACAGACCCTACAATTATTACTGAAAAAGATGAAAGTGGTAATCAATTATTACATCGTGAAGTTATAGCGGGTAATTATTTATTTGTTCAAGAACTGTTAAGGTTGAATACTAATAAGTTAGAAGTGAATAACCAATCAATGACTCCTTTAGATTTGGCTCATAAAATGGGATGGAGCAATATTGTAAATTTACTTAATTAGCTTTGATCCAAACCCTCTAATGGAGGGTTTTTTAATGAGTGAAATTTATGAAAAATAAAGTCAGCTTTCAAGTCCTAATAAGAATTAAGTAAAGATTTAAAAGCTATTTGGATTAAAATTAATATAAATGATTGAAGTTTGATAGAATATTTTTTCCTAAAAATTGACAAAACAACATGTTTATAGAATTTAAAGATTTGAAGAAAAAACGAAACATCGCTTTATTAACTGTAATTTTTCTTATTTTTGGTGGGGCATATTTCATTATTAATAATAAGGGAAATATTCAAAGAGTTGAATCAGTGATATATGCAGATAAAACGATAAATGAGAAATTTGGAGAAATTAAAAGTTATAGTATCAGTAGTTTTGGATCGGACCATTATTCTATCCCTAAACGCCCACTTTACACTTATAAAGTTGATATAGTTGGCGCGAAGGCTGATGGGGTAGTTAAAATTGATATGAGGAAAGATGAAAAACAGCTTAAATATCTTTATACAATTAAAATTACGGATGAAAGTCCTCATGGTTTTCGTATAAGGATAGGAAAACATTGATTCATCATATTTTGCTGTTTCTTGAACTTAAAAGCAGCTAGTTTCCTGATACAGCTATCGCTGTTTTTAGCACATTATTGATCATGAGATCGAGTTCTTCATTATTCAAATGACTAAATTGTCCTTCAATAATTAAATAGCTTAGACCATGAACCATTCCCCAAGCTAATCTTGCCATGGTTTGACTCTGGGCAGCATCGACGGGGGCATCAAATGCTGTTGCCGCTGCGTATACCATTCCTGTATAGAATAAATTTGTCATAGATTTTAATTTTTCATCATCTTGAGCGACAGTAAACTGGCTATACATCAGTCTAAATAATGATGGATTTTTAATAGCAAAATATATGTATTCTTTCCCCGAGTTTAAAAAACCGTCTTTGGGATTGGTTGCATTATGAATAGCATGCGCCTGAGCTTCTATTAATTGTTCAAATCCATATATGGCTAAAGCGGTCAGTAGTTCTTCCTTATTTGCAAAATGTCTGTAAACCGCATTGGGTGAGACTCCAATCATGCGGGTCAGTTCTCGCATACTAAAATCAACGCCCTGACTAGACTCTAATAATTGTAAGCCATTAATAAGTAAAGCTTCTCTTAAATTACCATGATGATAGCTAGAAGTTGGATTTGTGTTCAATGTTGACACTATACACATCCTCGTGTAGTTTTAATTATGTATACAGTGTATACATTCGTTGATACATACTGGAATTATACAAAAAATTAATCAACAGGTAGGATGTAATCGAATGAACAGGACAAGTATCCGTAATGAAATTGTTAACAATAAGCTGGTTTCTTCCGTAGTAGGGAAGTTTCTGAGTTTCCATCAAAGCCGAGTTCCCTATAGCCCAGATAATCCTTTTCTTGTAGGTCCCTTTGCGCCAGTTACTGAAGAGGTTTTTTCAAGTGATTTGGTTGTGCATGGAGAAATACCATCTTCATTAAATGGCATTTTGTTAAGAATGGGTCCAAATCCATTAGAAGTTGAAAACCCTGCAAACTATAATTGGTTTATGGGCGATGGGATGGTACATGGTCTAAGGTTAAAAGATGGTCAAGCATTATGGTATAAAAATCGATATGTAGGGACGCATCACATACATAAAAAATTAGGGCGAGAGAAAATAAAAGGTGAGCCTCGAGGTCCAGTTGATGTTGCAAATACGAATATTATTGGTCATGCAGGAAAGATCTGGACAATAACAGAATCGGGGCCGTTTCCAGTCGCTTTAGACAATGAATTAAATAGTCTTAAATATGGATTATTTAACAGTAAAGATAATTATCCTTTTACAGCTCATCCTCATGTTGACCCAGATACGGGAGAGTTACATGCGATTTGCTATGATGCTTTACTGCCAATGCAAGTCTATTATCAGGTGATTGATCAATCGGGCCAAGTTAAGAAGCGGGTCAGTATCCCTGTTAAGCATGGGCCAATGATGCATGATTGCGGTATGACAAAAACTAAAATGCTAGTTCTGGATTTCCCTGTAACTTTTTCAATCGAGAGAATGTTACAAGGGATGCAATTGCCCTATTCATGGAATGAAAAGCACCCTGCGCGAATAGGTGTCTTACCAAAAAATGGTGATGCACAGGATATAAAATGGTTTGATGTAGATCCATGTATTATTTTTCATTCATTTAATGCATACGATCTTGAAAATGGCGATATCATTTTTGATGCTTGCGTTCACACCAAGACTTTTACAGAGTCTATTCAGGGGCCAGTAGATAAACAGTTCATCCAGTTTGAAAGATGGACTCTGCAATTTGGTACTCAAACTCTAAAACGGGAAGTAATTTCAAAAATTCCTCAAGAGTTCCCTCGTCTAGATGAACGTTTTGTTGGGAAACCCTATCGCTTTGCTTATTCAATTTCTGTTGGAAATGAAGGTGAGCCAGTAGATAATATTAATTTAAAAGCAAATAATTTATTGGTTCATGATTTACTCAAAGGTGAATCCTATAAGCATTCATATGGTGATGATTATTTTACTGGCGAAGTGATTTTTTTGCCAAAACAATCTGAGAGTGAAGAGGGTGATGGTTGGTTAATTTCGTATATCCATGCTTTAGACGGGATAAAGCCAAGTAAAGTAGTAATACTCGATTCCAAAAAAATTGGCAAAGAACCCCAAGCTACTATTGATTTACCTGTACGAGTGCCTTTAGGTTTTCATGCAAATTGGGTGGATATTTAAAAAGATAGTTTAATGTGCATTCTGCTAACTGCTAAAAGAATGCACAATTTATAGAGTTAATAAGAATTCTCTTTCAGTGAAGGTGAGTTGGCAATGCGTGCCATTAAATGCCCTGCTGCGATTAACAATGTCTGCTCTTCGGCGGTGAGACATTGTTCCATTGCATTAGAGAGCCAGGTTTCACGTCGTGCACGGCTTTCATGTAGTAGGCTCAAGCCTTCTTGAGTTAATACTACCCTGATCTTACGTCGATCCTCAGCATCAGGTATACGTTTCAGCAGACCATCGGTTTCTAGAGTACGTAGTGCAGCGGCCAGATTGGAAGAACGCATACCTTCAGATTCAGCCAGCACCGAAGGGGTTGCCATCCCGCCATGGCGATCGATGGCACCGAGCAGAAGCAGCTGGGCCCAAGATTTTTCGTCACTACGTGCTTCGCGCCGCATACGTCGGACCAAGGACATCAACTGCGTACGTAACTGTGTTATTTCTTCAGGATTCTTCTTCATCTTTATTTATAAATAACTATATCTATTCATATTTTTGCACCACGGGATTGTGTGGTCAACTTAAATTGGTAAAACCGAGAGTTTAGCTTTATTTATGAGCGCGAGTTTTGAAAGCAATGACGACATGCAGCAAAAAAACAAACAGCAGACCGATGCCTCCTCCCAGTAACACATTGAGCACCCGTTCTGCGGCAATATCGGGAGTTTGGCCAACTACTATCATCGCACTGGCGATGCAGGCACAGCGAGCACCGAAGCCCAGTATATAGTGTGAGAAAGACACCAATGTGAGCATAGCGGTAATAGTTAAAAGCTCATACATCAGCAGGCTGTGTGGCATAGCATAGCCTAGCAGCATGCCAAGCGGTACGCCAACCAAGGCTCCCGCTCCACGTTGATACAACTTCTGGCGTGCTGTTGCCATGTCACCGGTTACTACGCTGGCGGCTGACCAGATCACCCATTGACCATAATCCAGTTGGCGCCACTCGACAATTGCTGCAGCTAACGCCACTGCGAGGCACACAGCCACCACAGCTTCGCCATATACAGCTCGCGTGCCGAGATCACCGGTACGATGCAACCTAAATATATGACGCAAACGGTGGCTGGTTTGTATATGTTCAACAAGTGAGATCACTGACACTGGCAGCACAGCAACCATCAGAAAGGGCAATAGCACAAGAGCATGCTGGGAGTATTGCGCTGGGGCGATTCCTTCCGCAGTCTCACATGCTAGATAGAGCGCAGGAATAAACGTGAAGTTTCCAAGAGACCTCAGCTTGCCGCCATAAGCAGACACTCCCACCGCCGCAGCGGCGGCCAGTGCACAGACCAGTACAAAAATGACGGGTTGGCCCATGGCGAACAATAACGCTAGAAAGACTAGCAGAAAGGCTAGGGCTTGGCATGCTACACCGAGCGGCGCTAACTCGGCTCTTTCATAAGTGATGAATAGTGAAATGGTCAGGATAGAAGCTTTCAGCCAATTGGTGTCACCCGTCAGTAATGTGAGTGCTAGTAAAGGCGCTAACACCCACGCCGCACGTTTTAACGACTGCAGATCAATTTCTGATGTTAATGCTGATAGCATCTGATGCATCAACGACCCTTTAGATCTTCTAGAGTGACAATTTCGGCGATGTGGGCAAGTGTCTCCATCGATATCTGATGCTCTTCTAGCGTGGCAGCCGCACAAGCCTCTTCTAGTACCAATACTTGATAATCTCGATCATGCGCGTCGCGGACCGTGCTTTGTACCGCCCAAGTACTGCTGACACCACAGATAATCAACCGCTCGATACCTCGCGCTCGCAGCGCCGCATCAAGGTTGGTGCCATAAAAGGCACTAACACGTGGTTTGATGATTACTAATTCTCCCAATTCAGATGCCAGATCGGGATGAAACGCTGTGCCAGGCTGATCTAGTGCTAGGGCACCGAATTTATCTACTTGGCCAAACATGCGTGAGTGTTTGGGCTGGTCAACATAGCCAGTGGCAAAGCCAACCTTGACCAGAATGCGTAGCCAGTCCTTCTGTTGTGCCAGCGTCAATGCTCGATTGGCATGGCTGATGACATTGCGTTCCAGCACTTGCTGTGCTGAGCGTGCAATTTTTCCTTCAGGATGTGAAATATCTAAAATGTAGTCAAGTGCGATCAGAGCAGTATTCACAATGTATGGCCTCTGGTTGATGACATAAATTGGCAGCCTAAAACGGCATTTATCTATAATAACATAGCTATATTATTATAGTAAAATATCACCTGTATCTCTTAAGAAGCCATAACGCGCCAGCGCGTGATCCTTGAGGAACTTCAATATGCAAGTAATTAGGTATTTTTTACTTTAAATTTAAAATTTAAAAATACAGATGTGTACCAACGAAGTTAGCGTATATGTCTGATATGGAGGTATGTTTAAATGACCTTTGAAGATGATTGGAGAAGGTGCTAACTGATTTATGAATAAGAAATCTCTTTCTGTTGTTTTAATTCCTGGCTTTATGCTTGATGAGTCTCTCTGGAATGAATTGGTAAATGCCCTGCCTAGAGAATGGAAAATATTTCGTGCTACTTTAAAAGACGGATGCACAATAAAGGAAATTGCTCAAAAAATTGCTGAAAATGTGCCTGAAAACTTTGTACTGATTGGGTTCTCACTTGGGGGGTATATTGCCAGATCTATAGCGGAACAATTTCCTGAAAAAGTTAAGGCACTCATCCTAATAGCATCTTCACTACGCCCTGATAGTGAGGAACAAAAAAGTCAAAAATTAACTGCTATTCGACTTAATTCTAAAGAAACTTTCCGTGGGCTGAGTTCGATCTCTATTGCGAAAACGCTTCATCCATCAAATGCTCAAAATCGAGATCTTGTGAAAAGAATTCAGGAAATGGGTAATAGATTAGGCTATGACGAGTTTATTAAACAGTCTATGTTGGATAGAAGTTCATACGATATGAGCAAGATAATATGTCCAACCTTAATTATTTCTGGTAGTGAGGATCAACTTCGTTCTGATGAGGAAGCAATAGAATTATTAGATCAATTACCATATGCAAAGCATGAGATGATTAATAATACTGGTCATATGATTCCAATTGAACAAGCTGACATCTTGGCTTTAAAGATTTCAAATTGGTTAGTTGAAAAGGAGCTCTGGCAGGGAGAGGGTAACTTTGAAAATTAAATTTTCAATTTAAACGAGCTTCATCAGAGTTAAATTATTGTAAAGCTATACTAATAAGTTATTATTTTTTTGTTTGGGAAAATATATGGACTCTAGCTTATCTATCTCACGACAGTATCTAAATAAAATTGGATTTCATAGAAACGTATCTTTAATATTTGATGATCTTTCAGAAATTCTAAACTTACATATTGAAAGTATACCTTTTGGCAATTTAGATGCATTTTTAGGAAATGGTATACTGGTAGATGTTGAGCAAGTCGCGAAAAAACTTTTAGATGACGAAAGAGAAGGGTATTGTCTTGAACAAAATGTGTTAACTACCTATGTTTTAAATGAATTAGGGTTTGAAGCATTTAATCTTTTAGGAAGGGTTTATTATCAAGGCACACACGCAGAAGCTCCTATAAAAACACACCTACTTACAATCGTTAACTTAAATAATGAGTTTTTTTTATTTGATCCAGGCTTTGGAGGAATGACCCCAACCGGTGTTTTATCACTGAGTAAGATAAATGAAGTTCAAAATACTCCTTATGAATCATTCCGTTTGGTTGATGTCCGCAATTCAGGGGTTGCCGAGTCAGCACTTCTTGGAATGAAATTTATGTTACAGGTTTATATAAAGGATACTTGGATAAATGTATATGCATTCAATCCAGAGCATAGAATTGCGCAGTCTGACATCATTACAGCTAATTGGTATATTTCTACTTCACCACAATCTTTGTTTACTCAAAATTTAATGTTTTCAGTTATTCATGAAGGTAAAAGAAAAACTATAAATAACAATGTTATGAAGGAATATTCAAATACTGGGCTTCATAAGAAAACATTGATTAGCATTGAAGATTATAGAAAGTGCTTTAAAGAAAATTTTAACTTAACCATTCCTGATGAAGATTTAAATCTATTGTTAAAGAAACTTGGGGATAGGCTAGAGTAAGAATAAATAAATTGGGTCAAAGTCGGACTTGATGGCCAAAATCCGGCTTTGAAGTTTAACTTTTCAGAAGAAGTGCTTTTAAACTAATTGATGTGACTATTAAACCAGTTTGTAACATGCCCTACAGTTCTGTCTACTACGTCTGGCTGTTCATAATACTGGAAGTGATTTGTACCATTTTCCCAAATTAATGCTTTATCAGATATTGGAATAGAGTCGTAATGTCTACGAGCAGCGGCTGGGTTCATACAGGTATCTGAATGAATGATAAGAGCTGGCTTTGTCAGTTTAGAAACGCCGCTTACAGTAGAGTAAGAAAAATGATCAAGGTCACTCATGACAGCATATTGGTTTTCCCAACCTTTTAATGTCCATGGGCCATACCAACTCCATACTAAAGGTCCCGGCAGCCCTGCATTTGAACCACTTATTCGATCGCCAAGATCGGGGGAGACAAGAGGTTGGTAAATGACTTCACCTGTTGTTTCATAAAGATCTTTTGCTTCTTGAGCGCGTTTTAGTCGCTTTTGTAGGAGTGCTTCACGTTCTTCAATTGAAGGAGCGGTGGCTGTATCAAAAGGATTTTCAGTTACCCCCGCAGCTATCATAAATAAATCAGTCTCGGTATCACGATAATAACCTGTAACCGATACAACAGCTTGAACCCGATCTTCATAGGATGCAATATCAAGCATTTCCGGCCCACCTTGGCAGACTCCCAAAAGGTAAATCTTGCTTGTATCTACATCAGGTCGCGTGAACATGTAGTCAATAGCTGAAACAACATCCTCATTCTTCATTTTTGGGTTTTCAAGACGACGAGGGATTCCTCCGCTTTCACCCACAGTTCGTGGATCAAAGGCTAGAGCCAAATAACCTTCATCAGCCATTCTTGTTGCATATTGTGTGGGTGCTTGTTCTTTTTGAAAAGAATAAGGACCTAAGATAATTACTGTAGGGAATGGTCCGTTACCAAGAGGTTTATAAATATCACCAACGACTTGATCACCATAAGAATCAAAAGATACTTTTTCTTTAGTGTAGTTACCATGTTTCGACATGATCGTTACTCATTATTAATGATGTACTTTGATTCTAAAAGTAGAATATTA
>NZ_JAVQNR010000005.1:0-10304 GCF_031799005.1 Acinetobacter sp. V102_4
GTAACTGCCGGTAAAGTACGTGCAATGGCTACTGTAACTATTGAATATGATTAGCATATCGTCAGGAGCTAAATCTTAGCATAAGATTGCTCCTAGCCTTCAGCAATAATTTTATTTATCATTCAACAATTACTTGTCTAGTAATAGTCTTGCAATTTGATATAAAGTCATCCCTTATTACTTGATTATATTCCTCATAAACAGCCACACTGATTAATTCTTTAATTAGTTTTTATATAATTCCCCATCAATATAAGCTCCTAAGTTATCAATGCCCTAAACCAACTTTGGGCCACCCTCTAATTCGACTCTATGATCGAGAATACTATCAAGAAGTACGCATCTAAGTATGCTAAACAAAGGCTCTATCCTTCATTGGACGAATAGATCTGATGTCTAGATGCTCTCCATGAAATAGAATTGGTCCCCTTAACTCCTGCATTCTAATTTGGACATCACTGCTCTCAATTAATGACTAAAATGTAGATTCAACGTAGGTCACAACGTCAGATTAAGCCATACTAGAACTAAACGACCACGTGTTATTATGGTAACTTGAGATTACCGATAAGAGACAACCTGATGCGCTATTCATTAAACCATAAAGCTGAAACTCGCCAACGTTTAATTGAACAAGCAGGTAGCTTGGCTAAAAAAAATGGTTTTGCGACAACAGGGGTCGATGGATTGATGGCCTCTGTTGGACTCACAGGTGGAGCATTCTACAGTCATTTTAGTTCTAAAAATGAGCTATTTAAAGAAATTATTCAAAAAGAACTCATGGACACACTAAAACGTTTCCTGCCTGAAGATGCTAATAGTTCAGCAGATGCATTACGACAATTACTTGCACTTTATCTAAGCCCTACACATGTAAAACATCCAGAATTGGGATGCCCACTACCGATATTAAGTAATGAAGTTGCGCGCTCAACAGATGATATCAAGCAAGTGTATGAATCCAATGTCATAGAAATTCAGCAATCATTAGCTCAGATTTTAAAAGATGAAGATACGGCTTGGGCAACACTTGCTTTAAGCATGGGGGCAGTCAGTCTGAGCCGTGCAATGTCAAGTGACAAAACAAAAAAACAAATCTTGGAGGCTTGCAAAAACTTTATAAATCGATCACTTGATCATTTAACAAACGAAGATTCATCTAATGAACAGTCACAGTAATGACCTCTCTATATTCGAAGAGCTCAATCTTTAGCCTTTTGCTAAACCAATAACTCATCAATATATTTAAATTAATCCCGACTTCCTCAAAAGTAATTAAGGCCCCCAGTCATTGACAAGCCTACCTCAATAGAATAACGTTAGTTTACCTTACGAACGTTTACTTATAATAAATCTAATTTTTTGCTCGGAGTTCACCATGGCATCTGAAAAAACCGCCTGCATCCTCTGCTCACGTAATTGTGGTTTAGAAGTCGAGATTGAAAATGGAAAGTTTACAAAGATCCGCGGTGACAAAGATCATCCGCTGACCAAAGGTTATATCTGCCAAAAAGCAGCGCGTCTGGAACACTATCAAAATCATGGTGATCGACTACAATTTCCACTCAAGCGTGAGGCCAATGGCACATTCACAAGGGTCAGTTGGGATGAGGCTCTGACCGACATAGCTCAAAGACTGCTCGACATCCGTAAACAGCATGGCGGGGATGCCTTTGCTTTTGTCGGTGGAGGTGGTCAAGGCAACCATATCGGCGGCGCCTATAGTCGCCAAATCCTATCAGCCATGAAAAGCCGTTATGCCTACAATGCACTTGGGCAAGAAAAAACTGGAGACTTTTGGCTCAATGGCCGCTTATTTGGTCGTCAAACCTGCCATACAACTGAAGATGTCGAACATGCAGATTATGTACTTTTTATCGGGACCAATCCTTTTCAGGCTCATGGCATCCCCAATGCCCGCGACACCTTAAAAGAAATCAAAAAAGACCCGAATCGTACCATGGTGGTGATTGATCCGCGTCGCTCTGAAACTGCCAAACAAGCCGATATTCATTTACAAGTAAAACCTGGTACCGATGCATACTTGATGTCCGCAATGTTGAGTATCATTGTACGTGAGAACTTACATGATCGTGATTTCCTGACCAAACATTGCACAGGTTTTGATCAGGTCGAGCAAGAACTTTTGGCTATCCCTATCGAGGAATACGCACAGCGTGCAGATGTCCCATTGGCAGATATTGAACGTGTCGCACGGGGCTTTGCAACGGCAAAGACCGCATGTGTACGTATTGATCTAGGCATACAACAAACCTTGCATACCACATTAAATGGCTATTTGGAAAAACTACTGTATTTAATTACTGGTAACTTCGGCAAAAGAGGTGGTAATAATCTGCACACCTTCTTTCTACCACTCCTTGGTCATACTGATGAGCGCAAAAAAAAGAATGGTAAATCACTCAAACTCACTGCCCATCACAAAATGTACCCAATTGCAGGCATCTATCCGCCCAATATTCTGCCCGATGAGATCGAACATAAGGGCGAAAACCGTATCCGTGCGGTGTTTGTTGACAGTTCCAACCCGCTCATGACCTATGCCGATACACAAGCCTATGAACGTGCGTTCAAAAAGCTTGAACTCCTCGTGGTCGTCGATGTGGCCATGACTGAAACGGCTCATCTTGCACATTATGTCCTGCCCGCAGCCTCACAATTTGAAAAATGGGAAGCCACTGGGTTTAACTTGGAATTTCCAGAAAATGCCTTCCATTTGCGTCATGCGCTCTTCCCTAAACTCAGTGAGTCGCTCGGTGAACCCGAAATTTATACTCGATTACTTGAAAAGATGGAAATCCTGCCTGATCGTTTCCCGCTGCTTGAAAGAATAGCTAAACATGAACCCAAAGCGTCTAATCACTTGGTGTACATGACTGCAATTGGAGCAACATTGGCGCGCAATAAATCATTGATTCCTTTTGCTGCCTCAATTCTTTATCGCACATTGGGTAAGGCACTTCCGAATGATGCAGCAGCAGCAGCACCTCTTTTGCCCCTTGCCATTCAATATACCCAAACCCATTATAAGGCGGTGCGTCGAGCAGGCTATCAGGGTAATCGTTTGACGCTAGGCACAGTGCTCTTCAATGCCATCCTCAATAACCGAGCAGGTACCTTACTCAGTAAGCATGAATTCAAAGATATATGGTCGTTGATTCAAACTTCAGATAAACGCGTCCATCTGGCGATTCCTGAAATGTTCAGAGAACTACGTGCATTGAAATCAGAAGTTATGCCGGGTGCAGATTATCCGTTCATCCTAATGGCGGGGGAACGTCGCAGTTATAACGCCAATCAGATTTACCGTGATCCTAACTGGCGTAAAGTCGATCCCCATGGGGCGATGCGCATGCATCCTGATGATGCCAAGCATCTGGAGCTGGAAGATGGGTCACATGCTATCTGTGAATCCGCAACAGGGATGATCAATGTGGTCATTGAAATTGATGATGCAGTACGTCGTGGGATGGTCACCCTGCCGCATGGTTATGGTATGCGCTATCAAGGCAGTGCCCCGATTGGACCTGAGCTTAATCGTCTCACCTCAGGGACTCATTGTGATCCCCTATCTAAAACCCCTTTTCACAAACATGTCCCTGTGAACATTCGTAAAGTCGAAAAAATTGATCTGGAGCAAGTGCTATGACCTTTATCGTGATGGAAGAGTGTATTCAATGCAAACATACAGACTGCGTTTCAGTCTGCCCAGTCGACTGCTTCTATGAGGGGCCTAATTTTCTGGTCATTGACCCTGATGAATGCATCGACTGCGCCTTATGTGAACCGGAGTGTCCTGTTGATGCCATTCGCGCTGAAGAAGAAGTGCCCGCAGATCAGATCAAGTTTGTTGAGTTGAATGCCGTTCTGGCCAAACACCCCAACTGGACGCAAATCACGAAGCAAAAACCCGCCTTACCTGATCATGAAAAGTGGACTAAAGTCGCTGGGAAATTGGCTCAGTTAGATCGCAATGGTGCCTGATATGGGAGCTGTGCATCCGATAACCGCAAACGAGGTAACCACCGCGCCTGTACTGATTGACAGCTTTGGTCGTCAAATTACCTATTTGCGTTTGTCTGTCACGGATCGCTGTGATTTCCGTTGTGTATATTGCATGGCAGAAGACATGACTTTTTTACCCAAAGCACAGATTTTAAGCCTAGAAGAGCTATATCAGATATCGGCCGCATTCGTTGCACTGGGTGTGACCAAGATTCGTTTAACAGGCGGAGAACCCCTTGTTCGAGCCAACCTGCCTTCACTGGTTGAACGCTTAGCAAAATTGGATAGGTTAGCAGAGGTAACCCTGACCACCAACGGTGCCCGTCTTAAACAGTTTGCAATCCCCCTCAAAAACGCTGGGCTTGATCGAATCAATATCAGCCTCGATAGCCTAGACCCCACACGCTTTCATGAACTCACGCGCACTGGTCATCTGCATGATGTTTTGGATGGTATACACGCGGCACAAGATGTGGGCTTTGAACGGATCAAATTAAATAGTGTCATCTTGCGCGGACGCAATGATGATGAAATCCTGAATCTGGTCCATTTTGCAAGACGCGAGCAATTGGATCTTACGTTTATTGAAGAGATGCCACTGGGAATTATTGATGAACATAATCGGGCAACGGCTTATATCTCCAGCGATGAAATATTAGAGATTATTCAACAAGAGTTCTTACTAACCCCCACTCTAGAGAATACAGGTGGTCCAGCAAGGTACTACAAAACAACGAACAGCCCGACACGTATTGGCGTTATTTCTCCGCATAGTCGTAACTTCTGTTCGAGTTGCAATCGTGTTCGATTAACGGCTGAAGGACGTTTAATACTCTGTCTGGGTAACGAACATTCTGCTGATCTGCGCAGCGTTATACGAACACACCCCAATAATCAGAATGATTTACAGACCGCGATTCTGGCGGCTATTCCGATGAAACCAGAAACACACCATTTTAACCTCAACGAGTCGCCCCAAATTGTTCGTTTTATGAACATGACTGGCGGCTAAATTTCCAAGAGATTCTGTTATGTCCAACATGGCCCATGAAACCGTACTCAGCGTTCATCACTGGAACGATACCTTATTCAGCTTTACCACAACGCGCGATCCTGGCCTGCGTTTTAAAACAGGGCAGTTTGTGATGATTGGGCTTGAAGTTGATGGTAAGCCGCTTATGCGTGCTTATAGTGTGGTCAGTGCTCATTATGAAGATCATCTTGAATTTTATAGCATTAAAGTGCAAGAAGGCCCTCTCACCTCTCGTTTACAACACCTACAAGTTGGCGACAAGCTTTTGGTTTCACGTAAACCAACGGGTTCACTCATTATAGACAATTTAAAGCCGGGGAAAAATCTATATTTACTGTCCACGGGTACAGGTTTAGCACCTTTTATGAGTGTAGTACGCGATCCTGAATTTTATGATGCTTTTGAAAAAATCATCCTGACTCACGGTGTCCGTTGGAAAAGTGAATTAGGCTACTTTGAACATATCACAGAAGACCTACCTGCACATGAGTACTTTGGTGATCTAATCAAGAATCAATTGATTTATTACCCAACCGTAACACGTGAAGAGTTTGCCAAACAAGGACGCTTAACCGACCTGATTGAGTCAGGGAAACTCTTTGAAGACATCAATTTGCCGCCATTCAATCCAGAGACGGATCGCATCATGATTTGTGGCAGCCCAAGTATGCTTAAAGATTTGGTGGATATACTAGAGACACGTGGTTTTGCCGAAGGTACCAGTCATGCACCAGGTGATTATGTCATTGAACGTGCATTCGTTGAAAAATAGAAGATGATTAATTCATGACTCAAACTTATGGCCCAGCTCAACTCATCCACTCCCCGACGACAACGCGAGAAAACTGTGCAAAAATTGTTTTTGCACAGCACTAGACAACAATAAGCAATTTTTTGGAAACTTCATGTTATCGCTAAAATTAGCCATTGAACTATTGAGTAATCAATGTCTAGATGTTTTTTGGTGCATTGGATATTGCATGAGGTATCCTTGCGATTTACTGGATACCTTTCGGACAAAATCGGACACCGTAAGATCCTAATCGTATCGCTCTTGGTGTTTTCATTTGCATCTGTTTTTCTGGCACAGCCATGGGCATGACTAGCCTAATTATGATCCATGCCTTGATAGGTATTTCTGAAGGTCCCTTCTGTCCAACCATTTTGGCAGTAACAGTAGTCGCTACCAAACCATCACGTCGTAGGGCTTTACAAAGCTTGCAACAAAGTAGTTTGCCTTATTTGATCTAAGTTTGGGCCAATCATTACTACTCATTGTACTCTCTTGGCATGAAGTACTTTTGGTTATGGCGATCCTTGGTTTATTCTGCAGCGTGTTTGTTTTTGTCTTACGTGAACCACAGTTCAATCAAAATGGTCAAATACTTATGTTCGAAAAACAGGGAGAATCCCACGAACTGGATGGCATTGCTGAAAACAGCAAGGTATTATTCAGCATGATTAGCCTATTTTGTACCATATCTTGCGTATTTATCATCAGTGCAATGGTGCCACTATGAAATACAATAACTTATAGTCGATCGTTTAAGAATAAATTCTTGATTAATTGTTGCTACGACTTTTAACTTATATGAGACTATTCAAGGTTTAAAAACTATAAAAAATTTTTTGAATGCTATAGTGTTTATGCCATATAAGACTGATATTTTAACTTTTTTGATCAAATTGAACCTATCATTAACATAATTCATACTCAAATGTATTTACTAGAAACTCACAAGGGCAACTAACTGCACGGAAATATCATAATGAGGTTCCTCATAAAATATGATTTACTGATTAATATTGAATTCTTAAAAACTTATTGTTATTAAAATTAAATTCTCTGAAGAAAATAATCAATTACTGCTTTTAAGGCTGCTGAATGATTCCGATGACTTGGGTAATACAAATAAAATCCAGGAAAACTAACACACCAATCATCCAAAACATTCTCCAATTGCCCAGATTGAATATACGGCAATACTTGCTCTTCTAATGAAAATGCAACACCAAGCCCATCCAAAGCGGCTCTTATCATTAAATCGGCATCATCTAGAATGAGCGTGCTTTTAACAGCCAGATTAAGCTTTTGGTCTTCTTTTTCAAAAGGCCAACTATATAAAACCTGACTATTGATTTGACGCCAGCCAATACAATTATGATCTAACAAGTCTTTGGGAGATATCGGTTTAGGGTACTTCAAAAAGTAAGCTGGGCTAGCGACAATTGCAAATTTAAGGCTTTTAGAAATTGGAATAGCTTTCATGTCTTCTTGAATACTTTCACCTAACCTAATTCCAATATCAAAGCCACTGTCAATAATATCGATAAACTCTTCATTTGCAGCAATTTCAAAAGTAATGTTCGGGTAAAGTTTGCTTAGAGCTTTAATGTGTGGAAGAAAAAATAAAATCAAGGCTGATCGTGGAGCATTAATTTTCACAATGCCCTGAGGGCTGCTACGAAAATCATTTAGACTTTCCGTTGCTGAAAGAATGTCACTATAAGCTGGTAAAATTTTATTAAGTAAATGACTACCAGCTTCTGTTAAAGAAACACTACGTGTTGAGCGATTTAAAAGTCTGACCCCGAGCTTCGCTTCTAATACTTTCATGGAATGACTTAATGAAGATGGCGTTACATTTAATTTTGCAGCCGAACGCCGAAAACTCTTTTCTCCAGCAATAACCACAAATGCCCAGAGCTCATCAAAATTTGCTTTTGCCATATCATTATTATACTGATTAATTCATCAGTTCATTGAATTTTGTCTATATTGTATCCTGTTTATTAAACAATACAATTTCTTTAACACATCTAGAAGTTTGAGAAATTGTATGATTTCAGATATCCAAAAAGTTTCAGGTCGTTTAGAAGGGAAAGTAGCTTTAGTTACTGGCGCAGGTACAGGTATAGGTAAAGCGACAGCTTTATCTCTTGCAAAAGAAGGTGCTCATGTTGTACTTGCTGGACGAACTATCTCATCTCTTCAGCAAGTATCTTATGAAATAGAAACATCCTATGGAGTAGGTAAAACCTTTATTGTCCCAACCGATATTGATGATTCAAATCAAATTCAAAAACTTATAAATCAAATTATCCAAACCTATGGTCGGCTTGATATTGCATTTAATAATGCTGGTATCGAAGGAAGTTTCGCACCGGCGCATCTCATGGATGAAGAAGATTTTGATAAAACGATCCTGACCAATCTAAGAGGTACATGGTTAGCCATTAAGTATCAGATCACTGCCATGATGAAAACTAAAACACCCGGAGTGATTGTTAACACTTCCTCATGGTTAGCTGTTGGCGCCAGTAGTGGTTCATCTGCATATTCTGCTAGTAAAGGTGCTCTTGACTCCATGATACGCGCGCTTGCACTGGAAATTGCCCCATTACAAATTCGAATTAACAACGTAAATCCAGGGATTATTGATACTCCAATGTTTAGGCGCTTTGTTGATGATGAAACTGCCAAACCATATATTGCCTATACCCCTCAACAAAGACTAGGACAACCAGAAGATATAGCAAATACAGTAACCTGGTTGTGTACAAATGAAGCTAGTTTTATCACTGGGCAATCTATTCTTATCGACGGTGGCTTCTCAATCGCAGGTTTACGATAAAGGAAGATTCTAATGATTAAAAAATTAACCATTATTAGTATATCTCTTCTTGGCATTGCAAATATTGCCTATGCCAATGAAAAAAATATCGAAAAGACCGCTTATGTTGGTAAAGCACATAATACCATTGCACCTGATAATCATCTTTATCAGTATGGAATAGCGGATGCTTTTATTGAAGGTTTATATAAAGGGTCTAAAAGCATTGGAGAGATCAAAGAGCATGGTAACTTTGGGTTAGGTGCACCAGATTTGCTTGATGGTGAACTCATTCTAGTAGATGGGAAATTTTATCAAACTACCTCTACTGGTCAGACTCATATCGTATCTGATGAATTCAAGACCCCTTTCAGTTTTGTCACTTTTTTCAAACCTGATCAAAGCTTCTCAATTAGCCAGCAAATGAGTCAAGAGCAGTTTTTTGATTTTATTAATAATAAGCTCCGAAGCTTAAACAAGATGTATGCAATCAAAATCACTGGAAAATTCAAAAGCATCAGAACCAGAGCATTTCCACCAGTCAATGCCCAACAAGCCCCCTATTTTACCCCTCTATACAATATGATGGATAAACAGGTGGAGCTAAATTATGAAAACACTAGCGGCACTCTTGTCGGTTATCGGTTACCAGAGTTTTTGAATGGTATTAATATTGGAGGTTATCATTTCCACTTTTTATCTCAAGACCAGAAACAAGGCGGACATGTTTTAGGATTTGATGGAAGTAACTTAAAAATAGAACTTGCAGAGTTAAAAAAGTTTGATCTTGAAACTCCACAAGACCAAGACTTTCAGAAATTTAATTTTTCAAAACCTGATTCATCAGGAAAAATTCATCAAGTAGAGTAGTCATAACTTTTGTTGAAAATATAGAAACAGATAAGGGTTAACCCTTATCTGTTTCTATATTTAAGTTATAGCAATATTTTGATTCACTTTTATCTTTTCTAATAATTTTTGCTTTATATTTCATTAACTGGAGATTTAAAAATATTTGGTATACCGAATTTTTATTAAAAGTGATCATGCTTTTATAAGTATGACAAAATAAATTACGCCATTCCCCCTAAAAACCTTACACAGTTGAGTATTATAGTTACTACTATAAATAATAGAAATCCCCAAGCACTAACATAGATAAATCATAAATACAGTTAATCAAAATCTGGAAATATAGATTTCTCCAAGTTTATTTTAGATAAATTTTTACAATTTATTTTCTTAGATATACCTTCAAGAAGAACCCAACACCCTTGATTATTTATATAACTATCAGCAATGCACTCAAAGACAATACCATCCCAATAATCTTCAAAAGTATTTGGATCACTTGTAAAAACCACTAAATCTCCCTTAACCAGTGCATTATTACCATATAAAACATGGAGTTTCATAGATCTATCATGTTGTTCAATTATATTAGATATTTCTAAAACCATTACATTCACACAATACTTATATTATTTTAAGACTTAGATAAAGTCTTAAAATAATATAGTTCAAAATATAAATTAGATTAAAATAAAATTTACTAAAATTCGACTTGTACCGTTACGGTGTCTTGATAAACTCCCGCAGGGGTAGTATCTGCATTTTCATCAGTAATTTTG
>NZ_JAVQNR010000006.1:0-6007 GCF_031799005.1 Acinetobacter sp. V102_4
AAAATTCGACTTGTACCGTTACGGTGTCTTGATAAACTCCCGCAGGGGTAGTATCTGCATTTTCATCAGTAATTTTGGTAGTAAAAACATAGTTCTGCTGCGTGACCGCATCATGCACACCCGGATTAATAGTCGCATTTAAACTCGACCAACGTTCACTACCACTTCCCCACCGATCATTAGATGAGTTTTTAAAAATATCATATTTTAAAAATACATTGCCCGATTGAGACTTCATCGCTCGTTGGTCACCATTTTGTGGCGATAAACCATTATTTAGACTGACGTAATATGGGGTCTTTAAAGAACATCGAATTCCCATAGAAGACTGTACAGGTTCAAGCTTCGATGCAAACGCAGCCGTACCGAAGTTAACATCTTGAGTTAAAATTCGGCAGTCTGGAAGAACCGTAACAGATAATGAGCCAAGTGAATCTACGCCACTTCCCCAGTTAAAACCAAGACCTAATACCCCCCGTGAAAATCCAGGGCTTTCAAAGAAAAGTCCAATCCCAGCAACAGCAATTGCTGGGACAGAATAAAACCATTTTACTTTTAAAGAAGTATCAGCTCGATACACACCTGGCGATACACTTTGTCCAGCTGGTAACCGTATATAAAAAGGTAAATTTCCATCTGGACCACTAAAGAGGTTAACCAGTGTAAAACTACTCATATCTTTTTCTTGGCCTAGACTAATGACTGAATTGCCGCTGTCTAAAATAATGGCATTCAGTTGTTCTCCAGTTTGAGCATTAGTGAATGTATTTGGCATTTGATCTACGCGATATTTTAGGTAAGTCATGTTTGCTAAAGCTAAACTAAAGCCAGTACACGACAAACCTGAATTAAATTGCGAAGAATTTTCACCATTTTCCATCAAATAAATTGAAGGAACCGAAATTGATGATGTACCTGAAGCGCTTACACTACATGAAGCATGTGCTAAATTTCCGGCTGCCATTAATCCAGAAAATATAAATAAATGACTAATTAATTTTTTGACTTTAATTTTCATGGTAAAGATACCTCATGGCAAATAACAGGTTTAACTACCACAATTTGTTGTTTCGCCTGCTCTACATCAACAGTGAAATCTGCTTTGCAGATTGACTGATCTGAATGCTGAACGGTAATGGTGTTATTGGCTTTTAAATTCTCTAGATAAACAATGCCATCCATTCCCACATAAGAAGATTCTTGGTCATCTCTATGAACCACAGAACCTACAGAGATTGGTTTGCCATTTTCTTGAGTGAGATAAACATTTGCAGCAATTGATTCTTGAACTGGGAACTTAATAACAACGCCTGAACCACGTTTAGCAGCAATACGTTGTTCAACTTGAGTAATTGTAAAGTTCGAAGGTAAATCAATCGGATCAACACTATATTTACCCGAATAGTAAGGTGTGACTGAAGGCACAAAAATATGGCCCTTTTTATTACTACGACCAATTAAACTGTTTTCATATTTGACTAAAACATCTGCTACTTTGTTGGTATCAACTAACGCAAAAGACTCACCTAAACGATTCGATGCGAACAGATCTCCTGACATATATACCAAAGAGCCAGATAAACCAAACCAATAGTTATAATCATGATTTCCAGATAATCCGAAATCAGTATTAATATAATTATTTCGGTAATTTACTCGTGCCTGATTTAAATCTTCACTATTTTCATTAAAGCGTCGAGTTAAATCGACTCCAAAGCCACCTTCGGATGGTACAGAGTGATTAAAGTTAATATAACCATAATCGCCATGATCATTAAATGAATAGCCTGTGTTTACACTAGACTTACGCTGGAATAAAGGTACAGAAAGCTGAAATGCAGCACTCCATTCTTTCTCAACAAAATCTCGGTTTGCACTTAATGAAACAGTTACCCCATTCATATAGGTCGGTAAAATCGGTGCCCATGACAAATTTAATAATTCATTTTTAAAGTCATTTGCTTCAGTATTAATATAACCGACTCCAAATGTACCTGATTTTCTTGTTGCAAAATAAGTATTTGCCGTTAGGCTTTTATTACTATTTACTGAAATTAAATTACTATATTGCATTCTTGAAAGATCAGTATATTCGTCATCACGCTGATTATGATTAATACTGAAACCAAATCGATTACGGTTATAACTATAGCCAATCGTATATTGCTTTCCGTCAAGATCTTTAACTTGATCTTGAGCCATAGATTTATCGGCTCTACTTTGCGTAAAAGAAGCACTTAATACACCTAAGTTTGCTAGCTTTAAAACAGACCCTGCACCCAATAATTGTAAGTCCGATGAAAGCTCCGTCCGCCCCTCTACTGTAAACCAATCATTTACCCCATAACGGGCATCGGCAGCACTTGCAAACTTTCCATACGAAAAGTTCTTAAGACCATAATCTTCACGAATGTTTCCTAAAGACAATGAATAGTCAAATAAGCCAGGTTTTAACAACGTATTAGAAATATAAAATGGCACAGCTGTAGTCACTTGACGTCCTACTGCATCAGTTGTAACCACAACTGCTTCGCCCTTACCATTAATAAAGGGAACATTGTTTAAAATAAATGGACCAGATTGTACATCTGTTGAACTTGCCTTCTGCCCATTAATAATTAAATCTACAGTGCTCGGCAAGGCGGCTTGGCCTATAAATTGAGGCAATGGATAGGTAATTAAATCGGGGCGAGTTGAGTAGTTTCGTTGAACCTGAAATCCGCCCAATCTAACAGAACTGCCCCAAGTCGTTTTATTACCGGTAATAATGTCTCCAAATAAGAACGATGTTGCGCTCTTTTGGCTATCAAATTGCCAAGATGTGTCATAACGTCGATAACCGTCGTTATTAAATGACTCTATGCCCTCTTCATTTTTAAATTGATTCTTTACATAGACACCAGAGTTCTTAATCACACCTAATGGAGAAAAAAAACGTTGCTCAGTAAACAAACTACTCGTTGACCCACCTTGAGAGGGTCTATATGTATAAAAGTCATAGTTATTCAGCAAGCCAATTCCTGACTGGGCTGTTTCTGGTTTATACCATGAGTCTTTACCCAATATTTGTGTTGGCATCCAAGCGGGTGGAATGTTTAACTGAAAATATTGATTTGATGAATTATATTCATAACTCACATCTTTCAAACGATCTAAAGAAATCCAGTCCGCTGCATCTCCACTAAACCCTAAAGTTAAAATATCTTTATCTGTTAATACTGTTTCACTACTTGAAGACAGCATTTCTTCTGGAATACTAATTTCCAGCTCATCAACCAACTTCTTTTTTTGTATAAAATATTCGTCATTCTTAACAATGACTGGGACCACTTGCTGAATAGCGTATTTATTCACAACCAAGTCTAAATACAATTTAAACAATTGGTTAATATCATTTATGTTCTTTGGTGGTGGTGGTAAATCTTCAGCAAACACTATCTTGGGAACACTTAAACAACCACCAGCCAATAAAACCAACAAAATACTTTTGCACAAGGTATTATGCTGAAGGATCATGATGGATCCTCCATTTTTGTGATTTCAATTAACTCTTGTTTTACACCTGAGCTATCAACACCATATAAAGTAGAACTTTTTAATAATTCATTAGCAGTTGACTTATCAATTGCAAATTTTACAGTGCTATTTGATAAAACATAGCCAAAAGCTGCCTTACCTAAAGCAATGTTATTTGCAGTCTTTGACGTTTTAACTGCCGAAAGTCGGGCAAATTTCTGACCACTATTTTTAAGATATAATTCTGATTGACCGTGTTCACCATTATGAACCGACCACTGTAAGACTGGTTTTGCTAAGGCATTTTTTGCATTAATTTTTTGACTTTCTTCCGTCAAACCACTACCCAGGCCTTTCCCATAGGCAAATAATGGAATTGAATAACGCATTTGAAAATTTACTTTAGACGCATCTTGCTCACTTCCATCAGAAAGGCGGATAGGTAACTCATCAACAATCAAACGATATGATTGCTCTTTACCATCTGGCAAATTAGCACTTTTGGTTAGACGCAACATGTGCTTCTCACCTGCTTTTATTTTTGCCACAGGTGGACTTGGTATAATTTCTAATTGCTCACCATAGTTATCCTTTAAGCCATCTTGATTCCATTTAAAAACACGAATCTGAACCATAGCATCTGACTTTCCAGTATTTTGGAGCCAGACCGCAGTCGCTTTTTCATTTGCTTCAATTTTGGGATAAATTGGCCAAATTAAAAAAGTTGCTTGAGCCATGACTGGCGTAACAAGTGATAATGTACTTGCAAATAAAAAAGATTTTAAAATGCCATTTTTAATAAATGCTGAATTTTTCATACAAATCACCAAGTAATCATTATTGAAACAGTATCTTTATAAATTCCGGCTGATCGTGATTCATTATTATTTTCTAAATCAACCACACCATATATCTCAAAATTTGCCAGATTGTTAGTTGCTGTTGTAACAGGTAACGAAAATTTATTACCGGCTATATATTCGGTAGTTAAACTACTAGAGTTATATAATTTATAATCAACATAATCAGAATATGAACTATTTTTCATACGTCTACTATTATTTTCTAGATTTTCACCACCATCTAATGAGATACTAATAGGTAAATCTTCAGTACAGCGAATACTCCAAGTAGAAGCTGCATTAATAATACTTGCAACAATCTTATCTTTAGACAAATTTGAATGTTGACCAAAATCTATTTTCTGTTCAACATTATCAATTGAACAGCCATTTTCAATTGTTGCTTGAACTTTAAAACTAGATGAAGTTTCTGGACTTGCTGCATATTGAAGTTGACTATAAAAAACTAAAATAAATCCAGTTAACCAATAATATTTCATATTCTTAAAACTCAATAGTAATTGGCACTATATCTTTATATTCCCCTTTGGAAATACGATTACCATCATTTATAGCTTGCCCAAAAATATCTATATTTTTTTTAACACTCATATCATCAAGAACAAAAGTGTCATTTGCTTTAATAACTTGCTTATTTAATCCATACAATAAATTATAGGCCACAAAATCTGTACCATTAGTTAATGCATGATAATAGTTCTGTGAAAATGATGATGGAACATTATTGTCATTATTTCCTGCACCAAAAATAATTTTCACTGTAGAAATGCCAGAACATTGAATTTGAAAACCTGAATTTCCATTATTAATTAAGCTTACATCTAATATGCCACTAAAAGCAGAAGTTACCTCACCAAAATCAACACTACCAAAATTTAAATTTGCAGTATTCCCCTCTACAATCTGATCATTTATAGAACAAGAAGGTAATAATTCAATTTGTGTAGATAGTTTTGCTTCAATTTCACCAGCATTAACTGAACAAATAAAAAAACTGAAAGATATAAATGCAAAAAAACGATTAATAACCATCCCCCCTCCTTTAAAAACAGGCTTACCCAATAACGAGTAAACCTGCTACTCAATTAATCATTTCTTTATAATTTAGAAATTTACTGTCACTAATAGAGTATCGGTATAATCACCTTGTGTTTTGGCTGTACCTGTATTTGGAGCAATTGCACCGAAAACTGGTACAGCTGTAGCTTCCCCACCTACAGCACTAAACTGTTGAGGCTGATTAATAGCGTAAAGGTTTGTACGTGCTGCATCGCGGTAAACGTTATAGGCAACTAAATCAGCAGATGCAGTATTTTTCAAACTACGATCTGTACGTTCACCACCATCAATTGCGACTGTAAAATCAACAGGATCAGTACCATCACAAGTTACTGTAATATCACCGCCACCAGCCGCTGAAGCAACTTCCGCTGTCAAAACGTTGTTCCAAGTACCAGAAGTTTTACCGAAGTCTAAAGTACCAAACTTGTTCATATTTCCATCAACTGTACTCCCACCTACTGTACAACCTGTTGAAACATTCAACTTAACATCAACTTGTCCTGTAACAGCTGCTTGAGTATTTACCGCATAACCAGCAACCATTAATGCAGCAAGAAGTGATTTCT
>NZ_JAVQNR010000007.1:0-5753 GCF_031799005.1 Acinetobacter sp. V102_4
ATGAGTTTGATCGACTGGAATCTCTCCAACTCATATCTATATCTAATAAATATATTCATATATAAATATAATAATTAAACTAATAACCCAAACATCCAAGCCGAAACAAATCAAAAATCCATAGGATATCCATTGCGTTTTCATTCATCTGTTGTGGTGAGCACTTAAAAAGTTAGTCTCCAATTAGTACGCAACACATATAAAAAAATACGTATTTGGTGATCGGGGGCTAACAGGTCCAAGTATCAATTTGCCACAGCAGATCATCTTGTTGACTGAACAGAAAGATGTCAGAACATGAACAAGATTAGTAGATGGAAACCCAAAATTCACGGACTGAAGCCAAATCTAAAATAATATAGCTAGCGTCATTGATTATATATTGATTTATATGTATTAATTACTCGAAAAAATTCACCTTTACAATTGAAGTGATTAGTAATTTCATCTGATTCAAGGTAGATGAATTTGAGTTTATTGATCTCTTTGAGCTGACTTGAAGAGTGAATGGTACTAAAATTGATCATTGTTTATTAAAGGTGGATATCCTATCTTAAGGTATTGAAATACCATTGAAAGATGTTAACTTTAGTGGTGTGGGGACTAACTTTGGACGAGGTGACTAAGTGGCTGTAGTGATTCCAAGCATAGAGGAACTGAATGAATTGGAGCAGCATCTTTATGCCAAAGCATATTATTGTTTTGGTGTAGGGGCTAATAAAGAAATTTATACTGAGATTGAAAAGCAATCCATTCTAAGAAAACTGAGAGATAGGATACAGGCAAAAGAAGGTGCTGCATGTACGAGTAGTATTTTACTGGCCGAACTCATAAAGACATTCGAAAAACTAAAAGAGAGTGTAGAGCAAGCATCAGAGTTGAAAGAAAAAAAAGAAATTTTAAGTATGGTATTTAACCAGTATGATGATGCTTTCGACGATCTATATGGGTTACCAGAAGCTTTTATTCGTCGTGTAAGTGGGTTGAGGGGTGTAAAAAAGCGTAATCGTAAATTTTTAGATCGAAAATATGAAGTTTTTTATGGCATTTTAAGGCAGCATGTTGCTCAACATGGGAAATTTGATAATGCGGCACAAGCAGCTAAAAGTGTAATTCTAGAAGTTACAGCAGCATTTCAACAATTTGATCGTGAGTATGCCTTAGAAAAAGTGGCTGAAATAGATGAGAAAATCAGAGATGAAAAGCAAAACTTAAAAAAACCAAAGTCTGAAAAATTTCCGATTAAACCTGTCTCGATTGAAAAAAGGATAAAGAAGTTAGAAAAACAAAAGTCCGACTGGTTGACTGCCATGGAGCAAAAAACTTTGTATAAATGTTTCCCAACGATATTTATACTGAACTCTGAGAACTATCCTGAGGAGATACTTGCAAGACATCTTAAAGTTAAAGCTAATAAAACTATTTATGATCAAATTATTGAAAAGCCTCAGACAGAGAGTGTTTGATTTTAAACATTATTCAAAATGACAAACATAATACTTTATGGGTAAGGGGTTTAAACTGGCTATGTTCGGTGCAAGAGTTGAAAATTAGACCCCCATTGATATTCTTTTTATAAAGCGCTGAACATAACTTTCACTTGGAAATACTAAAAAATGGGTAGATGTATTTACTTGATCTTTTAGATAAGTGGGTAATGGATACTTTATCATTTCGAAAGCTTTAAAGAAGCTTCCTATTGATGACAAAGCTAAGTTGTGTTCGGTATGAAACTCAGACCATATTGTTAAGTCACTTGAGCCAAAACCATGATCCCAAATCAAGTGAATTCTTCTTTTTGAACTTGGTTCTATTGTTCTTTCTGCTTCTAAAATGATATCGATACGTTCAGAATGAGTCAGGTCTTTTGCTCTAAAAGTGAGAAAAATATAGCTTTCTGAAGCATTGGATAAAACAAATAGAAGGTCGTTATTCATTACTAAGGTTGAAATATCAAGTTAAGTTTAATGCGAGAGTTAATTTTATTGATTAATCTGATTTAGTTAAAGTTAAATTTTGATAATTCAATCGAAACAAATTGAGAACAACTGCATAGTTAGGCAAAAGCTAGTTATTTCATTGCATTTAGATCAGTAACACTGGGATAGTCAGGCTTTCTTTAAACTTGATTATGGGCTAGTAACCCAAATAAATTTAGCAGGAATCTTAATGAGATGTAAAGATGGCTTAGAGTGATTTTTAATGAGAAAACTCATATTACTTTCTCTGTTTTTTATTATGTAAACTATAGAGGAGATCATTTAGTTCTTAATAATCAGATGGGGAAATTACTATGACTCACTCCAAAAGCCATTACTGGATTTTGATCCTATGCAAAGCCACGAGTTAAAAGCAAGCACAGATGCATTGCATCAATAGGCTCAAGAGTTAGCGAATAATGTTGAAGAGCAAAGAAAGTTACTTGACGTCACACAGCAAGAATTAGAAATTAAACATTTTAAAGCACGGCCTCATTTAACTTTCTATAGTTATCCTTTTACCCTAACGATGAAGGAGTTTCCTGAATACTATGATGATGGTTCTATTATGGATATGGATCATCATTAAGTAGCAGATATTAAGATAATCATTGAAAATAGGGGAGACGTGGCAAAGCATGTAACTATTGAAGAGTTGGACTCGAATTTTGATGATTTTAATATAGAGCATTATGAGTTAGCAGCAAGGCAGAAAACTAGGCTTGATATTGAATTCATAGGAGAACGACTTGAACTTTTAAAAAGCGAATTTGAACAAGATATCAAGTTAAGAATTATTTACCATGATAAATATGGGCGACAATATTCTGACCTAATGGATGTTTATATTTTTGTATTGAGAGATGCTTCTGGTGGTTTTGGAGTTAGTATCAAGCGAAATACCTTTTGTTCAAATGAAGTAACAATTGAATAAGATAATTAATCTATTAAATTAATAGTGGGTAATTGAATCTTTTAATACATTTATTGACACCTTAAATTTTGCGCATTATCCTTTGCGTGCTGGCCTACATTGCCAGTTGGTTTTGACAGACCATTTCTCAGAGATATTAAAAGATCTTCTTTTAATATCTAGCTCCTCGTTCCCTCCCGTAGCGGTAGGACGGGAGAGGGACACTTTCGAGTGTGCTGGCCTCTGAGACCAGTCTGTCAACCCTTTCTCGTTCTGCCACCATAATTCTTGAATGCTTTGGCAGAACTCCCAATATAAAGGAGTTGGCTATGCATATTCTTTTTATACCGCCTGATTAGTTTTAATAGGGTTTGATGAGCTTCTGGCTCTTCAAGCTTTAGGTCTTTTCGTCTAAAAATTTAACTAAAAAAATGTCATGTGAGATACATCGTGGCAGGGCTTCATATTGCCTAAAAAAGCCTAAGCTCCATGACGACATCACTGGATAAAATGATGAAAAATAAAATTTTGATGGGTTTGGTTGGTATCAGTGTTCTGATGATTACTGGTTGTTCTTCTGATTTCGAAAAGGGTATGAAACAAAGCTGTAGGAATACAGGAGGGAGCCGCAGTTTCTGTTCTTGCTTCTACGACAAGATGGAAGAACATTATGGCAAAGAGAGGCTGGAGGCGATTGGCATGATGCAAGTCAGGATGCCAGAGGATTTCGAAGAGGTATCTTTTAAGTCTGGTCAGCAATGTGCACATAAACTTTAGAACTTGTATTCAGATTCAATCTTAGTTTGCTTTTTGATTTCACCTGTTGCCATAAGCAGCGGGTTCAACAAGCTTACCTAAAAAATGAGGAATTTATAATGAAACATCCATTGATTGGCCTTTATTTCACTATTGTCATTGGTTATTGGCTGTATTTAATTTGGCAGTACCCTATTTATTCTGGTTCATATTCTTTGGGGCGGGCGCTTGTTTGGCCTGCTGATTTTCTACGTTGGTTGTTTTAGTACCTAAATCTAGGAAGATGCCATGACATTCATATCGAGAGAATTACTTCAGAAAAGCCGTTGGATGTTGATGTTAAGAGCGAGTGACAATATTTATTTTGCACCCGCTATTCCTTATAAAAAATTGCAAGGGGCTATGAGTTATCTCCCTCAAGGTATTCATCCAGATGAAATCCTCATGCTGATTGATGATACGGTATTTGGCAGTGCTAAAGCTGGACTTTGTATAACGGCGACTGGACTCTTTTATAAAGAAAGCTTTGGAGATGAAGCCGCTTATCTCTTTAAAAATATTCATCATGTCGATGCAGATCTTGGCGTCATTAATCATGGGATCGTACTGAATCGGATGGAAACCTTGACCTTTACCCAACTGGATAAGGGGGCAGTACGAACATTGGCTTCATTTCTAAATGAAGTCTGTCAGGGACAAACAGAGACCTACCAAGCTCCACCACAGATTGATGCAGAACTGAAGGTGATTGTTGATCTGTTTGCTTATTTCATCACATTCAATATGGGTGGATGGAATGCTGAATCTAGTCATGCAATATCAAATCACTTTGCAAAGCTGAATGATGAAGCATCACAACACTATATTAAAAGTTTACTGAATGAACATCCCAACTTTGAATATAAGGAGTTATTGCATCGCTTTGCAGAACTTAAAGATGTGCTGACTTACAAGCTTCGTACGGAGATGATCGAACAACTGGTTTATGCCATGGCACTGGGTCAGGTTGAGCAGACTCAGGCTGATCTTTTCATGACCCATTTGTGTCGAGTATCTCATGTGTCTAAAGCCGTATTTCCTGATCTGGTCCAAATTATCTATCAATGCTTAGCTGATGAAAAGAATCAGTCTCCTCATTCAGCTTTAAATAGTGAACAACTTCAAGCATGCAAACTTCTGGACATTCAGCCTGAATCACTAACTGAACAAACCTTACAAACTGCTTATCGAAAAAAGATGGCTGAGTTCCATCCGGATAAATACCAGACCTTACCTGAATCTGTTCGTCAGTTGATTGAAAGCCAGGCACAGCAACTGAATGAGGCAAGAGCTCTATTAAAAAGCTATTTGGACAATAACTGAAAATAAAGAATTTTTACTTACATATTACCCCAGTGAAGGCAGCCCTAAAGCGCCGTATATCCTCTATTTCAAGGTAATGATATGAATATGATAAACAACAGCACTAACTCAACTAAAAAGGTACCACCGTTATATTGGTTGTTAACCGTAGTCATGATGGTTGTACTGATTGCTGGTGGAATTTTATTTAATCAACATCAAAAACGACAAACTGAACTTCAGTTAGCACAACTCGCTTTAGAACAATCCAAAGTACAAAATCAATCTATTGCAATGCAAGCAGCCTCTGAACCCGCTGAATCAGGTTTCACCGGAATTGAAAGTATGGTGGAAAACCCAGAATCAGAATCTACTCATTCACAAGCTGAAGATGAAGTGGTTGCAGGTGCTATAGCCGCGGTTGAGAATGCCAAAGCACAAGGTGCGAATATAGGAAAGCTCAGTTCAGAAGTTGATGGTGAATACCATGAAGGAAAAACCTTAAGTTCGAACGCCTCTCGCTATGGTTTAAAGCCAATCAAAACCGCTCCTAGTGATTTAAAGGCAACCATCCCGAATATTGATCAAATGTTAGCGTCACACCTCATGAACGTATGGGGCCGTTCAAGTCCGGATCAGGTGAGTAAACGAGTAGAAGGATGGAGCCAGCAAGGCAATACCATAACGTATCGTGCTGCATGGGATTCTGACCGTTATCAATGTACTTGGTATGTGGTGAGTTGGGATAAGAACAGCAATCAAGT
>NZ_JAVQNR010000008.1:0-5551 GCF_031799005.1 Acinetobacter sp. V102_4
GAATAATGAGCTGGCGATGACTTACTCTCACATGGGAAACCCCACACTACCATCAGCGCTAAGAGGTTTCACTTCTGAGTTCGGGAAGGGATCAGGTGGTTCACTCTTGCTATGGTCGCCAGCACAACTGGTATGGATACTTGCATTGGTCTTATTGGTTGCCGATGCGTTTTCCAAATCTTTACAGATGGGCTGATTGAGTCTTAATATTTTGTTCATTTTAGCTAAGTGTATAACTAAATCAAGTTGCTTTGCATATTAATGAATCGATTGATGCTTTATATACAACTGCTTGGGTGTTGTATAGTCAAGCCTCACGAGCAATTAGTATTGGTCAGCTTCACATATCACTATGCTTCCACATCCAACCTATCAACGTCCTAGTCTCGAACGGCTCTTTAGAGGACATAAAGTCCTAGGGAAATCTTATCTTGAGGTAGGCTTCCCGCTTAGATGCTTTCAGCGGTTATCCCTTCCGAACATAGCTACCCGGCGATGCGACTGGCGTCACAACCGGTACACCAGAGGTTCGTCCACTCTGGTCCTCTCGTACTAGGAGCAGATCCTCTCAAATTTCCAGCGCCCACGGTAGATAGGGACCGAACTGTCTCACGACGTTCTAAACCCAGCTCGCGTACCTCTTTAAATGGCGAACAGCCATACCCTTGGGACCTGCTTCAGCCCCAGGATGAGATGAGCCGACATCGAGGTGCCAAACACCGCCGTCGATATGAACTCTTGGGCGGTATCAGCCTGTTATCCCCAGAGTACCTTTTATCCGTTGAGCGATGGCCCTTCCATACAGAACCACCGGATCACTAAGACCTACTTTCGTACCTGCTCGACTTGTGGGTCTCGCAGTTAAGCGCGCTTTTGCCTTTATACTCTACGCGTGATTTCCGACCACGCTGAGCGCACCTTCGTACTCCTCCGTTACTCTTTAGGAGGAGACCGCCCCAGTCAAACTACCCACCAGACATGGTCCTCGCCCCGGATTACGGGGCAGAGTTAGAACCTCAACATTACCAGGGTGGTATTTCAAGGACGGCTCCATTGGAACTAGCGTTCCAACTTCAAAGCCTCCCACCTATCCTACACAAGTAAGGTCAAAGTTCAATGTCAAGCTGCAGTAAAGGTTCACGGGGTCTTTCCGTCTAGCCGCGGGTACACTGCATCTTCACAGCGATTTCGATTTCACTGAGCCTCTGCTGGAGACAGCGCCGCCATCATTATGCCATTCGTGCAGGTCGGAACTTACCCGACAAGGAATTTCGCTACCTTAGGACCGTTATAGTTACGGCCGCCGTTTACTGGGGCTTCGATCAAGAGCTTCGCTTACGCTAACCCCATCAATTAACCTTCCAGCACCGGGCAGGCATCACACCCTATACGTCCACTTTCGTGTTTGCAGAGTGCTATGTTTTTAATAAACAGTTGCAGCGGCCTGGTTTCTGTGGCTGTCATCAGCTCAGGAAGCAAGTTCCATCACCAACAACAGCGTACCTTCTCCCGAAGTTACGGTACCATTTTGCCTAGTTCCTTCAGCAGAGTTCTCTCAAGCGCCTTGGTCTACTCGACCTGACCACCTGTGTCGGTTTAGGGTACGATTCCTGTGTAACTGAAGCTTAGAGACTTTTCCTGGAAGCATGGTATCAGCCACTTCGCTGTACAAGTACAGCTTGCTATCAGATCTCAGCATAGAGCACCCCGGATTTGCCTAAGATGCATGCCTACTTCCTTTCACCTGGACAACCAACGCCAGGCTGACTTAACCTTCTCCGTCCTCTCATCGCATTACACAGAAGTATTGGAATATTAACCAATTTCCCATCGACTACGCCTTTCGGCCTCGCCTTAGGGGTCGACTCACCCAGCCCCGATTAACGTTGGACTGGAACCCTTGGTCTTTCGGCGAACGGGTTTTTCACCCGTTTTGTCGTTACTCACGTCAGCATTCGCACTTCTGATACCTCCAGCATACTTCTCAATACACCTTCATCGGCTTACAGAACGCTCCCCTACCACTTGACTTAAAAGTCAAATCCGCAGCTTCGGCACATAGTTTTAGCCCCGTTACATCTTCCGCGCAGGCCGACTCGACTAGTGAGCTATTACGCTTTCTTTAAAGGGTGGCTGCTTCTAAGCCAACCTCCTAGCTGTCTATGCCTTCCCACATCGTTTCCCACTTAACTATGATTTTGGGGCCTTAGCTGGCGGTCTGGATTGTTTTCCTCTTGACTACGGACGTTAGCACCCGCAGTCTGTCTCCCGGATAGTACTCATAGGTATTCGGAGTTTGCATCGGTTTGGTAAGTCGGGATGACCCCCTAGCCGAAACAGTGCTCTACCCCCTATGGTATTCGTCCGAGGCGCTACCTAAATAGCTTTCGGGGAGAACCAGCTATCACCAGGCTTGATTAGCCTTTCACCCCTATCCACAAGTCATCCCCTGGCTTTTCAACGACAGTGGGTTCGGTCCTCCAGTTAGTGTTACCCAACCTTCAACCTGCTCATGGATAGATCGCCTGGTTTCGGGTCTATACCCAGCAACTAAACGCCCTATTAAGACTCGATTTCTCTACGGCTCCCCTATACGGTTAACCTCGCTACTGAATATAAGTCGCTGACCCATTATACAAAAGGTACGCAGTCACCGAACAAGTCGGCTCCCACTGCTTGTATGCATGCGGTTTCAGGATCTATTTCACTCCCCTCACAGGGGTTCTTTTCGCCTTTCCCTCACGGTACTGGTTCACTATCGGTCAGTCAGGAGTATTTAGCCTTGGAGGATGGTCCCCCCATATTCAGACAAGGTTTCACGTGCCTCGCCCTACTCGTCATCATTATGTGTGCCCTTTCGTGTACGGGAATATCACCCTCTACGTTCGCACTTCCCAGAGCGTTCCACTAAAACACACATAACTTAATGGGCTGATCCCCGTTCGCTCGCCGCTACTAAGGGAATCTCAATTGATTTCTTTTCCTAAGGGTACTGAGATGTTTCACTTCCCCTCGTTCGCCTTGCAACACTATGTATTCATGTTGCAATACCTACCTTAAAGTAGGTGGGTTCCCCCATTCAGAAATCTCCGGATCAAAGGATATTTGCCGCCTCCCCGGAGCTTATCGCAGGCTATTACGTCTTTCATCGCCTCTGACTGCCAAGGCATCCACCACATGCACTTAATTACTTGACTATACAACCCCAAACAGTCGTTATTACCTACAAGGAGTAATAAGACATGATCAATGATTTCTCATCAATCTCTTACAGTTTGAAGTACTGTGTATTTAAACACTGTACAGCTTCAATCTAATTCATATACCAAAACGCTTGATTCAGTTAATTTGCTAGTTCTCAATTAATTCCAAGATCAGAATTACTTCCTCTCTTTTCATTATTGAGTGAACAATTTATTTCAGACTCAATTTTGCCAATCTGTTAATGAATAAACATGCCTTCGTCAGGTCATGCTTAATACCGTGATACTTAAATCACAGAAGTTAATAAACCAAGATCTTAATCTTTATTTACTAATTTCTGTAATCCGAACTTCTCTTAAGTTCTGGTGGAGACTAGGAGAGTCGAACTCCTGACCTCCTGCGTGCAAAGCAGGCGCTCTACCAACTAAGCTAAGTCCCCAGCTTACATCATCAGTTATGTATCTTCTTTTCTATAACTTCAACCAGTCAAAGTCATGGTGGGTCTGACAAGACTTGAACTTGTGACCCCACGCTTATCAAGCGTGTGCTCTAACCAACTGAGCTACAGACCCTCAGATACATCTATGAAGAACAACTTGTTGTGGATTCTTACCAATCGTCAATCTTTCGTTAAGGAGGTGATCCAGCCGCAGGTTCCCCTACGGCTACCTTGTTACGACTTCACCCCAGTCATCGGCCACACCGTGGTAAGCGTCCTCCTTGCGGTTAGACTACCTACTTCTGGTGCAACAAACTCCCATGGTGTGACGGGCGGTGTGTACAAGGCCCGGGAACGTATTCACCGCGGCATTCTGATCCGCGATTACTAGCGATTCCGACTTCATGGAGTCGAGTTGCAGACTCCAATCCGGACTACGATCGGCTTTTTGAGATTAGCATCCTATCGCTAGGTAGCAACCCTTTGTACCGACCATTGTAGCACGTGTGTAGCCCTGGCCGTAAGGGCCATGATGACTTGACGTCGTCCCCGCCTTCCTCCAGTTTGTCACTGGCAGTATCCTTAAAGTTCCCGACATTACTCGCTGGCAAATAAGGAAAAGGGTTGCGCTCGTTGCGGGACTTAACCCAACATCTCACGACACGAGCTGACGACAGCCATGCAGCACCTGTATGTAAGTTCCCGAAGGCACCAATCCATCTCTGGAAAGTTCTTACTATGTCAAGGCCAGGTAAGGTTCTTCGCGTTGCATCGAATTAAACCACATGCTCCACCGCTTGTGCGGGCCCCCGTCAATTCATTTGAGTTTTAGTCTTGCGACCGTACTCCCCAGGCGGTCTACTTATCGCGTTAGCTGCGCCACTAAAGCCTCAAAGGCCCCAACGGCTAGTAGACATCGTTTACGGCATGGACTACCAGGGTATCTAATCCTGTTTGCTCCCCATGCTTTCGCACCTCAGCGTCAGTGTTAGGCCAGATGGCTGCCTTCGCCATCGGTATTCCTCCAGATCTCTACGCATTTCACCGCTACACCTGGAATTCTACCATCCTCTCCCACACTCTAGCTAACCAGTATCGAATGCAATTCCCAAGTTAAGCTCGGGGATTTCACATTTGACTTAATTAGCCGCCTACGCGCGCTTTACGCCCAGTAAATCCGATTAACGCTTGCACCCTCTGTATTACCGCGGCTGCTGGCACAGAGTTAGCCGGTGCTTATTCTGCGAGTAACGTCCACTATCTGAAGGTATTAACTTCAGTAGCCTCCTCCTCGCTTAAAGTGCTTTACAACCATAAGGCCTTCTTCACACACGCGGCATGGCTGGATCAGGCTTGCGCCCATTGTCCAATATTCCCCACTGCTGCCTCCCGTAGGAGTCTGGGCCGTGTCTCAGTCCCAGTGTGGCGGATCATCCTCTCAGACCCGCTACAGATCGTCGCCTTGGTAGGCCTTTACCCCACCAACTAGCTAATCCGACTTAGGCTCATCTATTAGCGCAAGGTCCGAAGATCCCCTGCTTTCTCCCGTAGGACGTATGCGGTATTAGCATTCCTTTCGAAATGTTGTCCCCCACTAATAGGCAGATTCCTAAGCATTACTCACCCGTCCGCCGCTAAGTGATAGTGCAAGCACCATCACCCCGCTCGACTTGCATGTGTTAAGCCTGCCGCCAGCGTTCAATCTGAGCCATGATCAAACTCTTCAGTTAAAAATCATTTTGCACCTTATTAAAGACAAGGTGCCAATTCTGGCTCATCAATTTTCTGACTTAAATTTCGCTCAAATAAACTTCGAGTAATTTAAACCAATCAATCAATGATAATATTTCGATCAATCAATCAGTAAAAATCCACACAAGTTGTTCTTCATAATCTCTTAATGATCTT
>NZ_JAVQNR010000009.1:0-2897 GCF_031799005.1 Acinetobacter sp. V102_4
CTTCGCTATGATTATCAAAGAGTCATGCATTTTTCTCAAAAAAATCAGTACATGATGTTGTTTGTGATGGTTTTTGATGAGAATGCAATTAAAGATTATCACTATATTCTTTCAAGAATCTGTGCAATATGGCAGGAAGTTGCAGGTATGGTTGGAGAAGTATTCGGTATCGAAAAGGTCAGGGAGTTGCAAAGTAATGACGAAATTGAAGCATTGACTTGGGAATTGCAAGATCCTGTTGATGACTTGGAAACTATGCTGAGAACGACATTTAATACGACTGAGCCAGAGAGTAGAGAATTACGAGTCTGGCTTCATGGTTTCAATTCATGGAAGAGTAATGTGATGAGATGACAGTAAAACTGTATCTAAAAGCTGCTAGGAGTTGATTTACTTATTTGTAGATCAACTCTTATAACTTTAATGATTTTTAGACTTTAATAATTGCAGCGCAAGGTTATATGCAACTGGTTTGGAAATAGATTCAGCCACAAAGTAAGATTGAGGAGGTGTGAAATCAAGGGATTGTTTACGGTACAGCGTTAGTTTACCAGTCTGTTTATCACAGAAGGTAAATTCATTGGACGGGTGGGAATACTCCTGACCATATAGCGGACCACCAAGACATTTCAACCGTAACATTTTCCCTCCTTAACGCACTTTCATCCTGAAATTATAAGTTAGTTTAATATCTAGAATCATGTCCATGATTCTTAAAAACAACAAAATAGTACTGTAAACGTGTGCTTAATATTCATTAACTAAATTTACTTAATGGTTAGTTTAAATACCTAATCTGATGAAAACTAATAACTATCTTCGCATTAAATAGTTGATACGCCGTTGACACCTTAAATATTGCAGATTATCCTTTGCTTGCTGGCCTACATTGCCAGTCGGCTTTGACAGGCCGAATAGTAAAGTGCATTGAAAACTTGTTTTTTGATGTAGGTACACCCGTCCCTCTTTTGTTGCGGTAGGACGGAAGGGGGACGCCTTGTGCGTGCTGATCCTTTACTATCAGTCTGTCAACCCACTTTCGTTCTGCCACCATAATTCTCGAATACTTTGGCAGAACTCCCAATATAAAGGAGTTGGCTATGCATATTCTTTTTATACCCCCAGATTAGTTTTAATGGGGTTTGATGAACTTCTAGTTCTTCAAGCTTTAGGTCTTTTTGTCTAAAAATTTAACTTAAAAAAATGTCATGTGAGATACACCATGGCAAGGCTTTGTATTGCCTAAAAAAGCCTAAGCTCCATGACGACGTCACTGGATAGAATGATGAAAAATAAAATATTGATGGGTTTGGTGGGTGTCAGTGTTCTGATGATTACTGGCTGTTCTTCTGATTTCGAAAAGGGCATGAAACAAGGCTGTAGGAATACGGGTGGTAGTCGCAGTTTCTGTTCCTGCTTCTACGACAGGATGGAAGAACATTATGGTGAAGAAAAGCTGGAGGCGATTGGCATGATGCAAGTCAAGATGCCAGAGGACTTTGAAGAGGTGTCTTTTAAGTCTGGTCAGCAATGTGCACATAAACTTTAGAACTCGTATTCACATTAAATCTTAGTTTGTCTTTTGATCTCACCTACTGCCATAGAGCAGCGGGTTAGATAGGCTTACCTAAAAAATGAGGAATTTACAATGAAACATCCATTGATTGGCCTTTATTTCACTATTGTGATTGGTTATTGGTTGTATTTGATTTGGCAGTACCCTATTTATTCTGGTGGATATGCCTTGGGGCGGGCACTTGTTTGGCCTGCTGATTTTCTACGTTGGTTGTTTTAGTACCTAAATAGGAAGTTGCCATGACAATCATATCGAGAGAATCACTTCAGAAAAGCCGTTGGATGTTGATGCTAAGAGCGAGTGACAATATTTATTTTGCACCCGCTATTCCTTATAAAAAATTGCAAGGGGCTATGAGTTATCTCCCTCAAGGTATTCATCCAGATGAAATCCTCATGCTGATTGATGATACGGTATTTGGCAGTGCTAAAGCTGGACTTTGTATAACGGCGACTGGACTCTTTTATAAAGAAAGCTTTGGAGATGAAGCCGCTTATCTCTTTAAAAATATTCATCATGTCGAGGCAGATATTGGCGTCATTAATCATGGGATCGTACTGAATCGGATGGAAACCTTGACCTTTACCCAACTGGATAAAGGGGCATTACGAACATTGGCTTCATTTCTAAATGAAGTCTGTCAGGGACAAACAGAGACCTACCAAGCTCCACCACAGATTGATGCAGAACTGAAGGTGATGGTTGATCTGTTTGCTTATTTTATTACATTTACTGTGGGTCAATGGAATACTCAGTCGAAAGAAGCGCTATCCAGTCATTTTTTTAAATTGAATAATCAAGCAGTAAATCAGTATGTTGAACAACTAGTGAATCAACAACCAAACTTCGATTATGAAGAATTATTGCATCGCTTTGCAGAACTGAAAGATGTGCTGGCTTATAAACTTCGTACGGAGATGATCGAACAACTGGTCTACGCCATGGCACTGGGTCAGGTTGAACAGACTCAGGCGGATCTCTTCATGACCCATTTATGTCGTGTATCCAATGTTTCTAAAGCCGTATTTCCAGACCTCGTCAAAATTATCTATCAATGTCTAGCTGATGAAATGAATCAGTCTACTGCCTCAGCTTTAAACGGTGAACAACTTCAAGCGTGCAAACTTCTTGATATTCAGCCTGAATTACTGACTGAACAGACCTTGCAATCCGCTTACCGAAAAAAGATGGCTGAGTTCCATCCAGATAAATACCAGAACCTCCCTAAATCTGTTCGTCAGCTCATTGAAAGCCAGGCACAGCAACTGAATGAGGCAAGAGCTCTATTAAAAAGCTATTTGGACAATAACTGAAAATAAAG
>NZ_JAVQNR010000010.1:0-2617 GCF_031799005.1 Acinetobacter sp. V102_4
GGGTGCTGGGTGCTGGGTGCTGGGTGCTGGGTGCTGGGTGCTGGGTGCTAGTTTGAATTCATGGGTCAGCTTTCTGAAGAATTTATTAGATACCTTTGCTTGCATTTATCAATATTTTTAATTTTGTCGGAATATACGTGTTATTTCTAGAAAGAACAATTTCATACTAACAGGAAAAGATCGGATAATTACTCAAAGTAATAATAAATTAGGTCGAGATTTTGAAAGATTAACTCACGTAGTGATACCTATTTGTGTGGTTATTTTTGTTATTTAATTTTTAAATAATCATTGTGCTCTTTTATTCAGTTGATTGTAGGTGTGAATTTATTGTTAGGTTTGAACTGGATTTTATTGAATTTTCTAAAATAATTATATAAAACAACTTTATTTTTTCTATAGTTAATTGATGGGTAAATATAATTTGTAAGTTGTTTTTTTATTTTCACTATAATTTGGTGATATTTTATATGCTTTTGTTGAGATTTTAAAATTCTTTATCATTGATTGTATTGATCCTAAAATTTTATGAAAAAAATTTAGAAATGTAATTTTTGATCCTCCTCTATTTGGAAATGAAATAGTAAGAGTTGGGATGAAGGGATGTGTCAAAATTATTGAAGGACTTCTTGTATATATAAATTTAATGGGTAATTTTATTTGGTGGAAATTTATGCGAAACTCCTTATCTTTCTATTCTTGATGGTGATTCAAATTGTTTGGCTTATTATCTCGATAATAAGATGAGTAAAAGTGTTAAAGAAATGGTGAAGATATAGCTTTTATTCTATTAAATGATTTTAGATAAATGAAAATAATTTAATTTTTCAATTAAATATTTTTTATACTTTAGGGAGAGTTATGAAAGAAGAAACTACTCTTCCAAAAGTAAATCTGAAAAAGTATTTAAGAACTTGGTGCTTCTATTTAGTACATCGTGATCTTTACTGCATAAGCTACTCTCTTCCCGTGTCTCAAAAACCTATAAGAGGGAAACTTAATTATAAAGAGAGAAACTCTTCTAAACGTAGGTTCTCACTATAATTAGTTATCGAACAAATGACTAGCACAACTTAACGTTGTGCTAGCTTTGACTCAATCCATATGTTGAGTTCTAATGCTGACCATCCTACGCGATTTGTTGATAAGCGAATTTGTTTAGGGAATGTTGAATCGTAATATTCAGATTTTGGATCTAACAGGTTGTAGATTGTTGCTCGGCTGAGACCAGTAAAATTAATAACCTGTTTCAAATTGATGATTTTATTCATGACAAAGGTGGTTTGGTTTGATGACGCATTCATGGTTTATTCCTTTCAAAATAATGCGTGCGTTTTTGCACATACCATGAGCAACCCAATAAAAAATAAATGCTGGTGTACAAGAGGTTCCCTGATTTCTATTCAGTAGATCTCCGTTAGGGCGTTATATAACTTCAACTTTACTTAGAGTGGGATACTGAAAAGCTTGTTGTAACTTTAGCTTGCTATAGATCTAATTTTTGTAAGGTTTTCCTATCAGATGATTTTCCCTAATATTCGTGAAGTGATGAAAAATATTTGTTCTCATTGGCAGGTATATTAATTATTCTTTTTATTACATTGTTCTAGTACTCTTATCTATTAGATTTATTCCTATCTAATACATAGATCTACTATTACCTAAGACAATTAATCCATTTCAGTGTTAGTAACTCAATATAAATATGTATCTAGAACTATATTCTCATATAGCTGAAGTGAGAGACTAATTCATCTTATTCAATCTATCTAAGCTCAATGCCTAAAAGCATAGAGCAAGTAATCACCATTAAAAAATAATCGATATGACTTACCTATGATTTAAACTCAACTTAGGTAAGTACAATGTCTAACCAAGCTCAAACTCTCATTGCAATCGAACACTTCATTGATCGTATTCTGCATAATCAAATCAGTAATGATCAGATTCTTCGAGAATTACAGGATTTAATTCCAGCTTTTAAAATTCAATATTCCTCGAATGTGTGGTACAGCCAACACATTCAGGTCTTTATTGGGCTTATTAGTTTTGTTGAAAGTCACTTACAGGGACAAGGCTATGATGGCTTAGATATGCTCTTAGAGCATCAGGTCTATACTTTACGAAACCTTGTACACAGCTTTCACTCAGATATTCGCAACCAACTCCATGCATTTCAACTGCAAGAGTTACGGAATCAACAACGACTAACTGAATATATTGAGCGTGTTTTACAGCAAAAATCACGCTCTTTGATTGTACGCGTGGATTTGAAATATCCTGATCATGTACAGAGTTTAGTAAATATCAAGTTATTTGATCAGCACATGAAAACTCTCCGTAATCGGATTTCAAATGGTGACCGCTGTTTTTCTAATTTAGAGGGGTTTGTTTGGGTATTAGAGCAGGGTGGACACTCAGCGGGATTCCATTGCCATTTAATGTTGATTTACGATGGACATAAACATCAGAATGATTTTGGTCTAGCTTTAGCGGTTGGTAATTATTGGCAAGAGATTACGAATGCGTTAGGTACTTTTTATACACCCAATGAACCTACTACCAAAGCTCGATTTGAAGAAAAAGGGACTTTAGCTCTTGGTCGTATTGAGAGAGC
>NZ_JAVQNR010000011.1:0-2596 GCF_031799005.1 Acinetobacter sp. V102_4
GCGTATGGTTTGCTTTGTAGTATTACCGAATATATTGATCACGAGCGTCGAGCAATGAGTCAAGATCATCGATTGAACTCAGCATGGTTTGGTGCAGGAGCCAATATTAAACAGAGGGGGTTGGAACAGGCATTAAGAATGGTGTCCTGAATTTAGGAAACTATTTAATAAATTCAAACTTTAAGTCTAAATAAAAAAATCCATGAGTTGAAAATTTATGAAAAGCCTTCATAAAGAATCATTTAGTGTATTGTAAATAGAGAGTAGCGAGAGAATGCAATATTCAAATGGTCTTACTATTGAACAGTTGTAAGATGGATTTTTATTGTTAATTAAAGATAAAAGCCTTTTTGACTTTTTATGGGGAGAAATTTGCTAAAGATTTCATGCATGAGCGTTTTATGGCAAACGTATCAGTTAATTCTTCTGATTACAGAATTCATATTCGAGACTTAAAAGCTCATGTATTAGTAGAAGATTTAAAATGTATCCTTGCTGATTTTCTAAATCAATACGTTTAGAGATTAATTTAGATCACAACAAAAACCACATCCGAAGATGTGGTTTTTTTATGCCTTAAAAAATATAGGAGTACCGTTATGGGACAAGCCATGATTAGCCAACAACAACCTTTTATAGGTCTACCCGTTGCTGCAAAAACTTATTCACGTCATACCAGACGGAGTATCAAAGCCAAACGATCAATTTTTTACTATCAACTTGCATTAATCCCGCCACTACATTGTTATATATTTTCTTGGATAAAATTAAGACTGAGCGGCTTGTACGGTTAAGCCGCTCCAACGTTTAAAGGCACGTCGAAAATTGGTAGCATCATTAATTTGCAAATATTGAGAAATTTGTTCAGTTTTAAAACCATGTACACGATAGTATATTTGCTGATTACAGTTATCATCAAAAAACTGTCTGAGACAATGATCTTTATAACTAGAAGTGAATTAAATTGATCCGATATTGTTGCTTTAAGAAATTTTAATAAATGAGTGGAATATTAATAAAATATTCTATTTTAATTTAAGGATTTTAGTGTGAAATAGTATTTATTTATGTGGCTTCTAAGGTTGTTTGAGTAAATAGTGTATATTTAATTGTTCGGAATATTGATTTAATTGTTTTTAAAATAAAATTAATATTTAATTTTTTTAGTGTTTTAAGGTGATTATTTAATAAATTATATATATGTTTATATGTCTTTTAGTTTTAATTAAAATAAATTAGCTCGTCTGGATAACTGCTTATACGAAAATTAGGCAGAATTTTTTATTTTAATTGTTTTTTCATTTTTCATTTTTCATTTTGCAGTTGTAGTCTAAGTAGTTTTTGGATGCCCTAAGTATTATTTTTTAATTTTTCAGCCGATTGATAAATATTTAAAACTCTTCTTTTAAAATAAATCTTTTATTTTGAGAAAATATTAATTGATTATGTGTTTTTTTTGCATTTATTTTTATTGAATATTGTTTTAATTTTGAACTTTTGTTACTAGGGATGAGAAATATTGTAATAGTGAATTTCTTAAATATTTATTTTTTTGTTCATCATTATGATTGGAGAAGTTTATTAAATAAGCTTGAGTTTGCATTGAAATAATTTGTGCATAATTTTTATATTCATTGAATGATATGGATGGAGTTATATTTATAATTAATTTGTATATTGTATCTAAGTATTGGCTTTGTATTTTATTTAACATGTTTTTTCCAGATGATAATCTTTGAGCTGAAGAAATTAATTCAATGAAAAGTATGTATGTTTCTTCATTTTCCATTTCATCTAGAATTGTATTTATAAAATTTAAAAATCGTGATAGAGGATCTTCATCTGTCAATGAATTCGTTATACCTTTGATCTTATCGTTGAATTCAAGAGCAATATCTCTAAATAAATATTCAATTAATTGGTTTTTATTTTTAAAATAGTGCTGAATAGTACTAATATGAATATTCATCCTATTAGCTATGGCTCTCATACTTAATCCACTATAACCTTCATTTATTAATATTTTCTTTGATGTATACATTATTTTTTTTACAAAAATTAAATTTTTTTCAGTGAATTTTTTTTTGTCTGAAGAAGGTGGCACTTTTATTTCTCCAATTTAAAGGAAGTGGGTGATAAATATTAAGTTTTAGTGTCTCAATTTTTATAAATAAAATATGTGTTTTTTTAAAAAAATCAAGATTTATTTTAATTTAATCATTTTAAAACAGTCACCTGACTGAGTTGATTCAGTCAGGTGACTGTTGAATTTTTATATGGATTTAAAAAAATAATTTAATAACAGTGGGTTATGTTTTGTTTTGAATGTTGGGTATTTTATTAATTAAAGTTTTAATTTTAATAAATGTAATTGGTGTTTACGAGACAATTATCATTTTGTATATTTTGCGCAAACAGCATCACATTTTAATTTTTATTAAATTTAAAAAATAATAAAAGTTTTTTGTGGTGAGTGTTTTATATTTTTAAAGTTTAAAAGGGTTTTATTATGAATATTAAGAAATCACTTCTTGCTGCATTAATGGTTGCTGGTTATGCGGTAAATACTCAAGCAGCTGTTACAGGACAAGTTGAT
>NZ_JAVQNR010000012.1:0-2283 GCF_031799005.1 Acinetobacter sp. V102_4
ATCAATTTGCCACAGCAGATCATCTTGTTGACTGAACAGAAAGATGTCAGAACATGAACAAGATTAGTAGATGGAAATCCAAAATTCACGGACTGAAGCCAAATCTAAAATAATATAGCTAGCGTCATTTATTACTTATTGATTTATATGTATTAATTGCTTGAAAAAAATTTACCTTTACAATTGAGGTGATTAGTGATTTCATCTGACTCAAGTAGATAAATTTGAGTTTATTGATCTCCTTGAGCTGACTTGAAGAGTGGATGATACTAAAATTGATCATTGTTTGTTAAAGGTGGATAATCCTATCTTAAGGTATTGAAATATCATTGAAAGATATTAACTTTAGTGATGTGGGTACTAACTTTGGAAGAGGTGACTAAGTGGCTGTAGTGATTCCAAGCATAGAGGAACTGAATGAATTGGAGCAGCATCTTTATGCCCAAGCATATTATTGTTTTGGTGTAGGGGCTAATAAAGAAATTTATACTGAGATTGAAAAGCAATCCATTCTAAGAAAACTGAGAGATAGGATACAGGCAAAAGAAGGTGCTGCATGTACGAGTAGTATTTTACTGGCCGAACTCATAAAGACATTCGAAAAACTAAAAGAGAGTGTAGAGCAAGCATCAGAGTTGAAAGAAAAAAAAGAAATTTTAAGTATGGTATTTAACCAGTATGATGATGCTTTCGACGATCTATATGGGTTACCAGAAGCTTTTATTCGTCGTGTAAGTGGGTTGAGGGGGGTAAAAAAGCGTAATCGTAAATTTTTAGATCGAAAATATGAAGTTTTTTATGGCATTTTAAGGCAGTATGTTGAGCAACATGGGAAATTTGATAATGCGGCACAAGCAGCTAAAAGTGTAATTCTAGAAGTTAAAGCAGCATTTCAACAATTTGATCGTGAGTATGCCTTAGAAAAAGTGGCTGAAATAGATGAGAAAATCAGAGATGAAAAGCAAAACTTAGAAAAACCAAAGTCTAAAGAATTTCCGATTAAACCTGTCTCGATTGAAAAAAGGATAAAGAAGTTAGAAAAACAAAAGTCCGACTGGTTGACTGCCATGAAGCAAAAAACTTTGTATAAATATTTCCCAACGATATTTATACTGAACTCTGAGAACTATCCTGAGGAGATACTTGCAAGACATCTTAAAGTTAAAGCTAATAAAACTATTTATGATCAAATTATTGAAAAGCCTCAGACAGAGAGTGTTTGATTTTAAACATTATTCAAAATGACAAACATAATCTACAACTTTATGGGTAAGGGGCTTGAACTGGCTATGTTCGGTGCAAGAGTTGATTTCTAAAAAAACATGCTTTAAAAAGTGAGAAGCTACGGCAGAGCCTCAACTTTATGAGTTGAAAATTAGACATCGATTGAGATTCTTTTTATAAAGCGCTGAACATAACTCTCACTTGGAAATACTAAAAAATGGGCAGATGTATTTACTTGGTTTTTTAGATAAGTTGGTAATGGATACTTGATCATTTCGAAAGCTTTAAAGAAGCTTCCGATTGATGACAAAGCTAAGTTGTGTTCGGTATGAAACTCTGACCATATTGTTAAGTCACTTGAGTCAAAGCCATGATCCCAAATCAAGTGAATTCTTCTTTTTGAACCTGGTTCTATTGTTCTTTCTACTTCTAAAATGATATCGATACGTTCAGAATGAGTCAGGTCTTTTGCTCTAAAAGTGAGAAAAATATAGCTTTCTGAAGCATTGGATAAAACAAATAGAAGGTCGTTATTCATTACTAAGGTTGAAATATTAAGTTAAGTTTAATGTGAGAGTTAATTTTATTGGTTAATTTGATTTAGTTAAAGTTAAATTTTGATAATTCAATCGAAACAAATTAAGAACAACTGCATAGTTAGGCCAAAGCTAGTTATTTTATTGCGTAGTCTGGTCTGGTGTTGAAGAGTCAGATCACTAACACGTTGATAAAAAAAGCCTGACTTATGGGTGGTCAGGCTTTCATTAAGTTTGTTTACAGGCTAGTAACTGCAAAGGATTTAATAAAAAATTAGTGAAATGTAAAGAGTTTCTATAAATTAGTTCTATGTCAGAAAATCAAGCTAAGAATACTCATTAGGATGAATAAGAGTGCAAGTATGTAGATTTAATGAGTCATTAGTTTTAAGGTCTAATCTAATAAAAAACAATAACAATCACTTTACGACTTAGTCGATAGATCATTGACACCTTAAATATTGCAGATTATCCTTTGCTTGCTGGCCTACATTGCCAGTCGGCTTTGACAGGCCGAATAGTA
>NZ_JAVQNR010000013.1:0-1184 GCF_031799005.1 Acinetobacter sp. V102_4
TTTTCAAACTCAGCTTCAGAATGTGTAACGTCAAATGCAATCGCACCAATTGGTGTAGCAAAAGCAGCACCCAACAATACAGCTGCATAATTTTCCGTTGCTTGGATGCCTGTATAGCCTGTTAGGTAGTTATTAACACCTTGTTGGTATTTACCTTGAACAACCCAAGGATCGAAATCAATGTCTGGATCGCGGAACTGGCCCACAGTTAAAGAATAACGATTCATGCTAGGGCGTAACATCTGCACAACAGATGCGTAAGGCACAGCAAATTTCTGTATTTCACCGTTAGCTTCAATAACAGTAACTTCAATTTCACCACCAAAACCAGTAGGGTAAAGGTCATTAATTTCAAAGTTACCTGGCGCAACAGTTGTTTGATAGATAAGTTGGCCTTGTTGACGAACTTCAATTTTTGCATTGGTTTTAGCATTACCACGAATACGAGGGGCATAACCAAGCATACTATTTGGTAACATTCGATCATCACTTGAGAAATCGATACCACGATAACCATATGAGTCAAATACTTCGCCGTTTGTAAAGCTATCCCCAAGTGTTAAAACACCACGATATTTCGGAAATGCGCGCTGTAAGTAAGTACTTGTTTCTTCATAACTTGATTTAGATTGATTTTCGGTAGGCGTGTCTTGCCATTGCCACTGTCCATTATGACGTAATTGCCAACCACCTAAATTTAATCCAGCAGTCACGCCCATAAATGCGTTTGTTGTTTCGCTTTGATCACTAGACTGAGTAAATGTTTTGTAGGCACTACCGTTATATGATAGAAAAGCAGCATTAATCCCGCGATCCCATAAACTTGGGTCGACATAGCCTTGCGCATTTTTTTGCAAAGCAACTTGTGGAATCGAGATATCTACACGTAACCGAGAGTTATCAAACTCATAAAATGCATTTTCAACCCACTCTTCAATTTTATAACAACTATTATTTTCTTTTTGAAGAGGAGCATGCTGCGCTAAAATCTCTTGTTTTACACCATATTCAGCAAGAGTATTTCCCGTAAAGCAGGTTACAGCATTTTTATTTGATTCTAATGCTTTAAAAAACATACGACGTTTGCCAAACCATTGGCCATTTACATAAACGTCAACATTATATTCACCTGGTAAAACAGGATTACCGTATTTAAAACGAGAAATATCGACTTTTTGTGCATC
>NZ_JAVQNR010000034.1:0-401355 GCF_031799005.1 Acinetobacter sp. V102_4
CAAAATTACTGATGAAAATGCAGATACTACCCCTGCGGGAGTTTATCAAGACACCGTAACGGTACAAGTCGAATTTTGATTTATTGATCCGTTCGGGATGGAAGATAAAAGCTCAGACAATGGGCTTTTATCTTGAAAAACAATCTACAATGAAATAATTAATTTAGAAATTAGCGTTGAATCAATAAGGATGAAGTATGTTAGTTATGCTTGATAAGCAACAACCTAAACATGCGTTGATTAGCATAGATGTATACGTTCCTTTTTCTATTGAGTTTTCTGAAAATAAGTTGGCTGATATATATTGGCGATGCGGAAATGGAAAAACTTGTTTATTTGAATTAGGATTAAGTAATACTGGTGAAGTAATTAATATTACTCTTGTATCAATAAAATCTAATAACATATTGAAGACTGGCTATAATTTTAAAAATTCATTTCCAGTTGAAAACTTCTTACCTATGTTTGATATCTCAGATTGGAATGTGATATATGAAGATTATTCAAGCATATTTAAAGATGATTTTAATTATGAACTACAATTGGTTGTAGGGTTAGATTATTTAGAGTTAATTTTTTTAAATATTGAAAAATCAATGTATTACTTTAATGGTGAAGGAATATATTTTGGTGTAAACTCTAACAATGAACTATCATCAATACAGTTAACTAATATCTCAAGTGAAGAAATAGAACTTATAAAAAGCAATTTTTAAGGTAGGGGAAAATAAATCTGGGATAACAAAGAACATAATATATAATTTTGCTTTTAAAATTAGCTAACATATTTAATTAAAGTATCTAATTAAATGAAAAACATATTAAAAAAATAGCGACACTAAAGTCGCTACTTTTATGAAAAAACTTTACTTCAATCAGGCTATATCAGGGTGTTTATCTGCAAGCTTTTGACGTTTTTGCTGAAGCTCTTCAATTCTCTGATCAATATTTTCAATTTTTTGCTCAATAGTTTCATGAAATTCTTCAAGTAACTCCTGCGCTTCCTCTATATTATGGGCAATAGGCACGCCACCAATTAAAGGCTTATTGGCTGTTTCCTTCAAATATATTGCAGTAGCAATACCCACCACACCACAAATTATCAAGTAATAGGCCGGAACCATCAGATTATGGGTAGTTTCAACCAGAGTTGCGGTAATAGTTGGGGTTAAACCAGCAATAACGACTGAGAAATTAAAGGCAATACCTAAAGCGCTATAACGGATTTCAGTTGGAAATAGGGCGGGTAAAGTTGATGCCATCACTCCGATAGACATATTGAGGGATAAAGCAAGAATAAGTAAGCCTATAAAAATTTGATAACTTACCCCAGAGTTAAGTAATACAAAAGCAGGATATGCCAAGAAAACAAGGGAAAAGCTTCCAATAAAAATAAATGGGCGGCGACCAAACTTATCACTCAAATAACCAATCACAGGTTGTACAAATAACATCCCAACCATAACGGCAATGATAATAAGTGCACCATGTGCTTCTGAATAGCCTAAGTTATGCGAAAAATAGCTTGGTAAATAAGTTAGCAACATGTAGTAAGTGACGTTAGTGCTGATTACTAGACCAATGCACACCAATAAACTACGCTTATGTTTAACAAAAATTTCTTTGAAACTAAATTTTTGAGGTTTGCTTTTTAGTGCTTGCTGCTCTGCATGCTGTTGATACACAGGGGTTTCTTCAAGGCGGTTTCGTAAATATAAACCGATTATGCCCAGTGGTAGAGCAAGAAAGAAGGGAATACGCCAACCCCACTCGGCAAAGCTTGCTTCCCCCACGGCGTGTGTGATCAAAGCGACGGTTGCAGCACCAAGTACAAAGCCCGCTATCGATCCAAAATCAAGCCAACTTCCCATAAAACCACGTTTTCGGTCTGGAGAATATTCAGCGACAAAAATCGCAGCACCTGAGTATTCACCACCAATGGAGAAGCCTTGTACAATTTTTACAATGAGTAAAAGAATAGGTGCCCATAAACCGATTGTTTCATAAGATGGAATAAGGCCAATACCAAAGGTACTGATGGACATAATAATGATAGTAATGGCAAGAACTTTTTGACGCCCGTATTTATCACCTAAATGTCCAAAGTAAACACCACCTAATGGGCGAAAAATAAAAGGAACTGAAAATGTAGCAAGTGCAGCAATCATTTGCACGCTTGGTGAAGCATTTGGGAAAAATACTTTACCGAGAACGTATGCCACATAACCATAAACACCGAAATCAAACCACTCAATTGCATTACCTAATGCAGCCGCAGTAATCGCTTTTTTGGTTTTTTCGTTCTCGATGATATTGATATCATCAATATCAATAGGTTTTACTTGTTTTTCAGATGTGCGCATATTTAGCCTAAGAATTGAATCTCAGTATTTAAAGTGAACATATACGGTTTTAAATACTGAATTAAAAAATTGCAGAATAAAGAGGCAGAATAACGATGAGTTATTCAAGAAAAGGAAATTAAGAGGTGTCCTCTTAATGATCAATAAGATAGCAAAATATTTTTAATTGTTTGTTTATGTTAAGGTTTTAAATTGTGAAGAAATTGTATGGATAAAGTTACATAACTTTACTTAGTGGTAAAACTGAATTATAGGGCAAAATTTTTATAGAAAAATTGATAAAAGACATGATATTAGCGTAAAAGTTAAGCGCTATTTTTTTGAATTTAAGAGAGCAAATTTTTTACTTTTCATATACAAAATCTCAACTTGCCTTTAATTTGCACCATAATTTCAATGTTGGGGTAACACTCCAAATATAATGAAGTGGGTTTATATTAGGTTTTGATTAATCGCACTTCTTTGCTTCTGGGATTAACTCTAAATAATCAAAAAATTGTTGTATCTGTTCTTCAGTTTTCCGCGCTGTAGAAATAGGAATAATTCATCTTTACCAAGGTAACCGACCTAGGGTGTTTCAATATTTATGTAACGATTGATAAGTATTTTATAAACCTAATTTAACAATAAGTTATTCATTATTTATCCTTACTTTTTAATGATCTATTTTAAAACAAATGTCATTTTGCATGCTTGACTGTAATAGGGTAGAGCACTATCCTTTGCCTGCTGGCCTACATTGCCAGCCGGTTTTAGCAGACCGAGAGCGTATAGCACATCAAAAAAGCAATTTTTTGGTGGCGAACTCGTTCGTCCCCCTTCGTAGCGGTAGGACGGAAGGGGGACGCCTTGTGCGTGCTGGTTCTATATGCCCAGTCTGCTAACCCCCTTTCGTTCTGCCACCATCATTTAGCAGTGATTGGCAGAAATTTTATGCATATAGGAGTTCGCTCATGCGTACTATTTCTTCTTATTTTTTGGCCTTTGCCAAGCTCTCTCTATCCATACCGCTCAACTGGTCTTTAAAACGGTTTAAACATTTATAGGTTTAGCCTTTAGATCGTTACGACTAAAAAATCATATCAACAATAAAGCTTGAGATAGGTTAGCGCATCCTTTGTGTGCAGCTTTCGCATGCCTGTTTTTAGCACTCGTTTTAAGAGTGAAGGCCTTTCTATCTCTTTTATATACAACAAAAAATTATCTTTAAGCAGAATATTTATGCCAAATTTAGAAAATTCATTTAGAGCATTAAGAGTGCTCCACGCAGCAAGAGATCTATTTAATCAACATGGTTTTCATAATGTAGGTGTCGACCGAATTATTGCTGAAGCCAGAATTTCAAAATCCACTTTTTATAATGATTTTCACTCCAAAGAAAAGCTCATCGAGATGTGCCTAACTTTTCAAAAAGATGCATTAAAAGACGAGGTGTTTTCAATTATCCATTCATACCGTGAACTCATGTTGTTCGATAAGCTCAAGAAAATTTTCTATTTACATGCAGATTTAGAGAGCTTTTACCATTTGCCATTTAAAGCCATTTTTGAAATTGAAAAGCTTTATCCAACCGCCTATAAGGTTGTAATTGACTATCGAAATTGGCTAATTAATGAAATTTATAAACTACTTTTAACGTTAAAAATTACGGCATCAATTGAAGATGCGCACCTGTTTTTATTTGTGATTGATGGCGCTATGGTTCAGCTTTTAGGAGAAAATCAGATAGATGACCGAGATAGATTATTAAACTATTTTTTGACTATGGTGTCTTAGGTCTAGCTTATATAAAGTGAGGCTACTAGAGCCTCACTTTATCTAGGTTATTTTCCTTTTTTGGTTTTTAAATACTCTGCATAAGCTTCATCCGCAAAGCGTCTTAAAGAGTCACCAATAGCAGCATATTGATATTCATTTAGGTTAGCTAATGATGCACGGGCAGAAGGGTGCTGGACACCGAAGCCAGAGCCCGGTAATAAAACCACACCTGTTTCATCAGCTACTCTAAATAAAAGTTCGGTCGGATTTTTATTTTTCATTACCCACTCCGCAAATTCATCTCCATAGAGAGTACGTGAGGTATTTTCAAGGTTGACTAGAGTGTAGTAGTCCACAGCATTTGGATCGGTTGGAACATCAACGCCAAGTTGTCGGTAAAGTGCTGCATCACGTTCACGTACAACAGACTTGACTGCTTTTTTATAGCTTTGGCGTGAGTCCATCAGATTAAACAATGCAAATAAAACCATTTGAACTTGCTGTGGTGTAGACAGACCAGCAGTATGGTTTAAAGCAACATTACGGCTATCTGCAACTAAACGATCAATAAATTTAATGCTTGCAGGGTCAGTCGTTAAAGATGAATAGCGCTCTTCAAGTTCTTTCTTCTCTTTTTTCGATAAATTCGCAATTTGTTTATCAAGCACATTGTTATTTGAAAGTGCAATGACACCAAGTCGCCAACCGGTTGCACCGAAGTATTTGGAGAATGAATAAACCAAAATTGTGTTATCTGGACAGATTGCGAAAAGAGATTTGAAGTTATCGGCAAAAGTACCGTAAACGTCATCTGTTAAAATAATTAGATCAGGGCGTTTTTTAACGATATCTTCCAAAATCGCAAGCCCTTCATCACTCATTTTTACAGATGGCGGATTACTTGGATTCACTAAAAAGAATGCTTTAATTGATGGATCTTCTAACTTTCTGAGTTCCGATTCTGGATATTGCCAACCGAGTTTAGGGTCGGCCTCAATGAGTACTTCTTCAAGTTGATAATCATTGAGTTTTGGAATTTCCAGATATGGCGTAAAAATTGGGCTACCAATTGCAATACGGTCACCGTTTTTAATAATTTTATTTTCTTTTAATGAGTTAAAGATATAGGCCATTGCTGCTGTTCCGCCTTCAACCGCAAACAAGTCTAAATCTTTTTTCTGCATGCCTTGTACGCCCATTTCTCGTAAGACGTACTCTTTAATAATCGTTTCACTGACTCTGAGCATTCGGTCTGGCACCGGATAGTTACACCCTAAAATGCCTTCAACCATTTCAAGCAGAAAAAGATCTGGGTCTAAGCCTAACTGATCTCGGACATAAGACACAGCTTTGCCTAAAAAGACGACGCCGGGTTTGTCACGATTTTCCAAAATAAAATTATCAAAACGTGACTGGAGTCCAACGGGGCGAGGGAAGCCACCTAGACCTTCTGGCATGTAAGAAAATGAAAACTCAGATTCAGTCGCCGAAAACAAACCCAATTGAAAGAATGCTCTACGAGGAACGGTTGCGAGAAAGTTTGGATTACCTCGCCCAGCATTTAACATCATTCTGTCAGTTCTGCTTTGAGCTAATTCTATTAAATTATCTTTTAGTTCAAATGGGCTGAGTTTTGCATATTTAGAATAATCGACTTTCCCCATGGGACGTCTCCTTAATTATAGTGAGATGAATAAAATTTCTAATTCAATGTATAAAATCAGGCCAAGCCGATGATGAGTGGTCCGAGTAAGGTCAAGAACACATTTGCCAAGGCATAGGTGATTGCAAAAGGAACAGTCGGAATTGAGTTTCCTGCTTTGTCTAAGATTGCCCCAAATGCAGGGTTTGCACTGCGTGAACCAGATAGCGCACCTGCCATCACTGCAACGTTGTTATAACGCAGAACATAACGTGCAAAGAGCATAGAAAGTAGGAGAGGAACCAGTGTTACCACAACCCCGATCATAAAGAGTGAAAGGCCACTTTCTTTAATGGTTTGAATGGCTTGTAAACCTGATTGTAAGCCGACGGCAGCAACGAATCCTGCAAGTCCTAAATCTTTAAGAAGCTGTGAAGCGGCTAGAGGCATATTGCCATGTACCTGATTTCTGCTTCGTATCCAGCCAAAGAGAAGACCTGATAGTAAAGCTCCGCCACCTGCTCCGAGTGTTAATGGCACATCACCTAAACGAATCACGAAAAGACCAATCACTAAACCGACCACAAGGCCTGCACCATGAAAAATCCAGTCCGTTTTTAAGCTTTCAGGTAAGGCTTTACCAGCCTCTTTCACTAAACGTTCGAGATCGCTTTTTGTACCGTATACAGTGACCACATCACCTTGTCGTAAAAGAGTATCATCGCTTAAAGGTTGTGATTCATCGTTATGTTTAATCGCAAGTACATAAATACCGTGCTTTAAATACGCAGGTGTATTGGCTTTAATGTCTCCTAAAGTACGGTTAAGATATTTGGAATTTCTTAGGATGACATCGCTGGTATCCATAATCATTTCCATACCTTGCGATGACTGTAATTCGCTCCCGATTTGCTCGGCAACTGAAACTACATTGGCACGGCGCCCAACCAGTAATACGACATCATCAGTTTGTAAGGTTAGTTCGGGTGCAACATCAATAAACTGATCTTTACGTTTTAACCGTTCAATCGTAATACTCGGCTGTTTTGCTTCAATTTCCGCAATCGTGTGTCCATCGGCTTGTTTGACTTTATAAATACGGCCAACAATTTCCGGCATCGCTAGTTCTTGACCGGGTGCGAGTTCAAAAGCACCTTTGAGTCGTTCACTTTGAGCTTTTAAAGCATCGTCGTGAATTTCTTTACCCATAAATTTAGGCAAGATATTCACACAAACAATGATCGCTCCCAATGAACCAAAAATGTAGGTCACTGCATAGCCAATCGCGACATTTGCTTGAAGTCTCTGAATTTCAGCCAGTGGTAGATCGAGCCTAGAAATTGCATCTCCAGCAGTACCAATAATGGCAGATTGAGTCATGCCGCCAGCAGCGAGACCCGCAGCCAAGCCTTTATCGAGGTGAAAAATTTTAGCCATCACTAAGACGGTGACTAAACCACAAACCGCCATGAATACTGCTAAAAGAATTTCTTTTATGGACTGTGGCCCCAGCGATTTAAAAAACTGAGGACCACTTTCAAAGCCTACCGCGTAAATGAAGAGGGCAAATAAAATTGCTTTAACGCCGTTATCAACAGGTACGCCAATAAGGCTTAAAACAACTGCGACGAGTAAGGAGCCTGCGACTCCACCAAACTGAAATTTTCCAAATTGAAACTGTCCAATCCAGAAGCCTATTGCGAGTGATAAGAACAATAATATTTCGGGGCTGTGCTTTAAGACACTTTGTAACCATTCAATCATTTTGATCTCACTTTTATTATTAAATCTATCTTTAATATATAAATTTATTTATTTTTCATTTTTTAAAATACTATATGAAAATTACTTAAGCAAACCTTCAAGACTGGTGCTTTTCTTAAATTTAATTATAAAAATAATGTGCTTAAATTGCTTGGGATCCCATGTGTATCAGTAATTCTGAGTGATTAAATCAACTTTTGTTTTTTAATATAAAGTAAAATTTTATTACAATAATATAAAGAATGTCTTGTAATAAATAATGTTGATATTTTATTAATTTATTGATATTAAATAATTTATTATTTTTTTGAATATAATTTTTATGATTGAGTCAAATTGAAAATTAATTTACTTAAAATAATTTTTTTGTTAATTGTGTCTCATAATTATGGTGGTGTCCTAATTGTTACTTATTTCTTTATAATGTTTTTTATTTTAAATAAAATATGAAAAGAGGTTTTTGTCTTTGTGAATATTTAAGTTAATTAAATATTCTCTTTGTCATTAATATTATTAAAATTTTACATATAATGTGATAACCCTAAAAAATAAATAGTTAGGGTTATTTTATTTTGAAATTACGCTATTGGAGCTATTGTTTTCAAATAAAGATCAGCGCGCTGTGCATGATCAAAGCACCAATCTTCTGCACTATTTTGCACAATCACAAACATGACATCTTGTTCTGGAACATCAAAATTCTGTTTAAGCTGTGCTGTAACATGCAGCATTAAATCTGATTTTTGTTGCGCCGTTCGGGGCTTGCCTGAGGTGATATAAAGCAAGATGAACTTTTCAGTACGTGCGGTTTTAACCCAATAATCAGGGTCAACAAAAACCTGTCCTTGCGGTATTTGTTCAAAAATATGAAAACAATCATTTTTAGGCGTATCGAAATAGTTTTCCATACACGTTTCCACAACTTTAGATATTTGCGCTTTTTCTAAATCGGTATATGGATAGCTAGTTGTAAAACGAATCATGGGCATGACCATATCTCCTCTGGCATATGTTCAAGTGCTGAAATAGCGGTGGGCAGTCCTGCATAGAAAGCAAGATGGGTAGTCACCTCAATAATTTGTTCTTTAGAGATCCCTTGGCTTAGGGCATTTTGGATATGCCATTCGAGCTGTGAATAGCGACCCTGTAAAATAAGCGCCGAGATTGTAATGAAACAGCGTGTTTGAGTATCAAGGATGGGTCTTTGCCAGATATCTGCAAACAAATAATCTTTGCCGAGCTCATAAAGTTTGGGAGCGACAGTTTCTAGATTATTAATATCAATTTTTCTAAACATCTTAAAACTCTGCGTTGGGGGATGTTGTAGCGACTATGGCAGTTTGTTATATTTTAAAAAATCAAAACTTTTTGAACCTATGGTTCAGTTTTTATGAATGATTATGCGAAAGTACCCACTAACCTTGACTTAGATGCCTTACGGGCATTTGTAAAAGGTATAGAGCTAGGCAGTTTTTATTTGGCTGCTCAAAACTTATGTCGGTCTCCGGCTGCGATTAGTGCTCAATTAAAAAAATTAGAGCAGCAGACAGGGTGCCAATTATTAAGAAAAAACGGAAGATTGTTAGAGTTAACGCCGAGCGGTGAATTATTATTTAGTCATGCAAAAAGTGTGTTGGCAATGAATGATAGGGTACTTTTACAACTTCACCAGACTCAAGCGACAGGGGTTATTCGCTTTGGATTACAAGAAGATTTTGCTGAAGGTACGCTCCAACAATTAATTGCTCAGTTCATGTTGCAATATCCTAAAGTGCAGTTTCAAATTCAGGTCGATCGAAATCTTAATTTATTAGAAAAAGTACAAAAACAAGAGTTAGATTTAGCGCTTATCTGGCAACAAGATGAAGCCCGTGAAAATTTTTATGAATTGCAGAATGTAGAAACAGAGTGGTTATTTTGTTCTCATCCACACATCCAGCAGATTATTGAAACTGGAACTTCGATTCCATTAGTTGTTTTACAGCAGCCTTGTATTCTAAGACAAATGGCAATTCAGGCGCTTGAAGAGAAGGGCTTGGAATGGCACATTGCCTATGAGTGCAATTCTGTTCAAGCTTTATGGCCTGCGGTACGTGCAGGCATTGGAATTAGTTTAAGATCATTATTTCAAATACCTTCAGATATCAAAATTTTAAAAAGTGCTGAATTGCCTCAACTTAAATCTTTATCGTTTGGGCTTTATTCTAGTTCAAAATTAGAATCTGGTTATATTGTTCAGCAATTTCAAAAATATATTGAACAGCATCTTCAATAATTTTTCTGTCTAAAAAGTTGAATTTAATTAGATAGTCTTTTGTTTAATTTATATTTTCATTTAACTTGGTAGCAAAGAGATTCTCTATAAATTATTTTGGGTAGCAGTAAAATAATCAAAATTTTCATTTTTCTTCTATCTTTCTTAACTTGAATGTTGATATACCAATGCTATAAGTTAAATTTTTGGAATGATATTTGCGTGTTAGGAGTCATTGTTTTAGGTAAAACAAGCTCGTTGAAGGATGTAATACAAATTATAAATTTCAGAGTATCACTATGAAGCTTAAAGAATTAGCAGGTTGTGAGGAGTGCGATACAGTCTATCGTAGAGCTCCGCTTGCTTATGGAAAAAGAGCTTATTGTGTTTGCTGTGGCGCAGAACTCTATCGGCATACCAAACCTTTTTCAACATTGTTAGCTTTGATTTTAACTGCCTTAATTGTATTTATTCTTGCCAATAGCTTTCCCATCGTAAAAATTGAATTACAAGGAAATACTTCCGAGACTACTTTACTGGGGGCAGTCTGGGTGATGTTTCACTTTGATCGGGCATTCGTTGGTGTACTCATCTTAATTACCACTTTTATTGTGCCGCTTTCCTATCTTTTATTGCTTAGCTATGTGCTCGGTACAGTGAGTATATTGAAAAAGAGGCCAACGTTTTTGGTGATGGCCTTACGCACACTTTTCTTTATGAGAGTGTGGGGAATGGTTGAGGTGTTCTTAATCGGAATTTTAGTCACGCTTGTAAAGTTAGTTGGAATGGTCTTGGTGATTCCCGAGATTGCTTTATGGGCATTTGCGATCTTAAGTGTATTGTTGGTCTATATTACTTCTATAAAGGTAAGTGATATATGGAACGAAATTGATAGGTCACTGCCATGAAAACAATAAAAAATGTGACCCAAACAAAAAGCTCGCAACATGGATCGGTACTTAAGCAATATCCAAGAGCCAAAGATCTCTCATTAATTGTGTGTCATTGCTGTGGGGTCGTAAATTCTGCTCAAAATGAAAAAAGACGACGAGATAAAAGCCAAGTTTTACGTTGTATTCGGTGTAATAGCGTACTGCATTCACGTAAACCAGCGAGTTTAAATCGAACCTTTGCTTTGGTAGTTGCTGCAACAATTCTCTATATTCCAGCCAATGTACTTCCAATGACGGTGACTGACTCACTTTTAGGTAGCCAGCAAGATACGATCATGAGTGGGGTAATTTACTTCTGGCAAAGTGGAGACTATCTGGTTTCAGTCGTTATTTTCATGGCCAGTATTTTTATTCCCATGTTGAAGCTGCTGATTTTGTATTTTTTATTATTTGCGGTATATCTACAGAAATCGGCAGGTTGGAAATTTTTACCGGAGCAATGCGTTAAATTATATCGAATTGTCGAGTTTATTGGGCGCTGGTCAATGATTGATGTTTTTGTGGTGGCACTTTTAACAGCCCTCATTCAGATTCAATCGCTTGCTACGATTTTAGCTGGACCGGGTTCGATTGCTTTTGGCGCAGTTGTGGTGTTAACCATGTTCGCATCACTTAGTTTTGACCCACGTATTATTTGGGATAACTTCTATACATCTCAAAATACAAACAAACCGTCTTCTGTTGCTTCTGAAAAAACAACGATTATTCAGGCAGAACATCCGCCGTTGAATAATGATTCTATTAATCCCAGTCAATAAAAGAACAATGAGTATGTCTGAAAATGAAATAACCACTGGTAACTCAGATCATCGCAATGCAGATGTTGAACTGGATAGCATGAATGATTTACCAGAGCCCCAAGAAAAGAAGAGTCGGTGGAAGCCTTTATTAATTTGGCTTATTCCATTGATCGCGCTTTTAATCGCGCTGTCATTAGCTGTAAAAGCGCTATTGTCTCATGGCCCTACAATTGATGTGTCTTTTAGAACGGCTGAAGGGTTAGTCGCTGGTAAAACAACAGTCCGTTATAAACAGGTGGATATTGGTGTAGTACGGCAGATTGATCTTTCAGATGATCGTTCACACATTATTGCCAGAATTGATTTGCGTAAAGGTGCGAGTAACTTTGCAGCAAAAGATTCACGATTTTGGGTCGTGCGACCACGTATTGGGACGGGTGGAGTTTCTGGAATAGACACCTTATTGTCAGGTTCATATATTGAAGTGGATGGCGGAAAATCAGAAGAGGATAAGTTTGAATTTACTGGATTAGAAGTGCCACCGGTCATATCTTCAGATGTTCCCGGAAAAGTATTTTTCTTAAATGCAGATGATCTTGGTTCGTTAGATATAGGTTCTCCAATTTATTATCGTCGAATTAATGTAGGGCAAATTACAGCTTATAAATTGTCCGATGATGGTAAGAATGTTGAACTACAAACGTTTATCCGCGCGCCGTATGACAAGTTTGTAACCACCGATGCACGTTTTTGGCAGGCGAGTGGGATTGATGTGACCTTAAATGCTTCGGGCTTTAATTTAGATACTCAATCGCTGGCAAGTATTGTCGCAGGTGGTATTGCTTTTGGAATTCCTGAAAGCTCTCGTGCTACTACAGCGGCGAATCAGAGTCGCTTTAATCTTTGGGATTCAAAAGGTGATGCATTAAAAGAGCCTGACGGGCAACCTCGTGGTGTGATTATGTATTTTGATCATTCATTACGCGGGCTTACTGTCGGTGCTCCGATTGATTTCATGGGTATTGAAATTGGTAATGTTAAATCAATAAATGCCGAGTTTTATGACCACTATAAACAGATTCGTATGCGTGTTGAGGCAGTCATCTATCCTTCACGAGTTGAAAATGGTCAGGCACTTAACCCGAACAGTGAAATTTTTAAAGATTTTATTGAACATGGATGGCGTGCTCAAATGCGAACAGGGAACCTTCTTACTGGACAAAACTATATTGCTCTAGACAAGTTCCCTAAAGCCAAACCAGCTACGTTACAGATTCTAGGTGATAACCGTGTGGTGATTCCAACTACACCAACCGAATTGAGTGGCTTACAAGCACAAGTTTCTCAGATTGCAGACAAATTAACGAAATTCCCGTTAGTTGAAATTGGGCAAGATGTGCGTAAAACGCTTAACAATATGAACACAGCGATTGAGTCTACCGACAAGTTGGTTAAGCAGTTAGATGGCAAAGTTGCACCTGGTTTACAAGCAACTTTAGACGATGTTCGTAAAACTGTAAGATCATCTGAGTCTATTTTGTCGAGCGATGCGCCGTTGCAACAAGACGTACGTAAAGCATTACAGCAAATGACACGAGCTGCTGCCTCTTTACAGTTAATGTCAGACTATATTGAACAACACCCTGAATCAATTATTCGTGGTAAGACACCAGAGACCGATGATGAAAAATAAAAACCATCTATCTTTTCAACATCCTAACGCAGCCAAATGGCTGCTTGGGAGCGGCCTGTTTTTAACGGCAGTTGCCATGACAGCATGTTCGAGTTCGCCAACGCCAAACTACTATACGCTTACACCTAAAGTCACTCCGGTCACCAGCTCAACTGTGCAGGTGATTGAGGTGTTGCCAGTCGGGATTCCAGACCGATTAGACCGTGCACCTTTGGTGCTCCAAGACAGTAGTGGTAAGTCTACGGTGCTAAACAATGAGCGTTGGACATCGACCATGGGTACGCAATTACGCGATACCTTGTCGGCGGGTTTACAACAAAAGTTAGGGGCAATTGACAGTTATAGCAGTGGGCTTGCCGGGAACAATCAGCCTTTATATCGTGTTTCTACAGACTTTTCTCATTTTGATATTGTAGATCACAGCAATATTAATATTGCTGTGTCTTGGGTGGTGAAGCGTCAAATACCGCCTACTCAATTAGAGTCAGCTAATGCAAAAGTAATCACTAATAGAGGATCTCAGTTAAATTGTCGAATTGCTTTTAAGCAGCCGATTGATCAAAAAGCTAAAAAAATGGAAGCAATTGTGAGTGCGTCAAGTGAGGCGATGACTCAAATTATTAATACGGTTTCTTCTTCAATCGTGGCGCTCGATTCAAACAAAAAATCGGTGATTAGCAATGGGGTTTGTTCGTAAACCAAATCGCTTTGAATTAACCCCTTTATTTGTGCAAAACAGATAAAGAGGTTTTTATTTTAATTACCTCGATAGGTTGAATAGCCATAAGGGCTAAGCAGTAGAGGAATATGGTAGTGATTTACGCTTCCATCCACTTTAAAAATAACGGGTACTTCGGCAAAAAAAGTTTGTTGTTTATTCTTTTTGAACCAGTCTTCAGTTTTAAAAGTAACTTTATAAACACCTTGCTCTAGTTTTTTATTTTCTGGATAGAGCGCAGTAATACGACCATTTGAATCGGTCACTTGCTGGTTGAGTTTAACCCACTGGTTATTGGTGTTTTTTTCTAAAACGACTTCAACTTGAGAAGAAGGCAACCCCGTTTCTAGATTTAACACATGCACACTTAGCGGATTAGTTTGTGCAAATGTAGCTGAAGCTATAAATAAAGAAGATAAAGCAATAAATGATTTAGTCATGATGAAGTTCCTTATGAATGAAAAATGGTTTCAATGGCTTTGCTTGCACATTGATTGTCATTTTGTGCACCGCCAGCACCTGCAACCCCAATCGCTCCGATCACTTGGTTCTCAAAACGGACAGGTACTCCGCCACCTAACAAAAGTAAATTTGCTACCGTGGTTAAATTTTTTGCATCGGGGTTTTGATTACTGTTTTGGCTTAAAACCAAGGTCGATGTTTTGGTAGATAACGCGGTATAGGCTTTTTTCTCGGCAGCCATTAAATTATGCGGACCGACTAACTCATGCCGTTCGGCAGTTAAAGGGTTACCACCGCGGTCAACAACAACCACTGCAATGTTTTGATTTAATTTTTTGCATGCCTCTTTCGCACTGTCCGCTAATAGGTGCGCAGTTTTAAGATCTAACGAATAGACTTGATTCAAAGCAGGGGGCTGTGCAAAAGTACTATTACCCAATAGCACGGCTGTTAGCATCAGCCATTTCAATTTGTTCATGATGATTGCCTCTATGTCGCTTTGAAAATCTTAAACAAATTGAATAATTCCAAGCATGACAATCACATTACAAAGTTGTCATCTTTCAAATGAGTCTCTACAAAATGCGTATCCTTATTATTGAAGACGAGATCAAAATCGCTACTTATTTGGTCAAAGGATTAAAAGAGTCCGGATATCAAGCAGAGTGCGTTCATTTAGGACTTCAAGGTTTGGAAATGCTAAAGAAAGATCAATATGACTTGCTTATTCTTGATGTCATGTTGCCGGACATAGATGGCTGGAGCGTATTACAAGTACTACGCCAGTTCTCCAAAATTCCGGTTATTTTCTTAACAGCAAAAGATCAGGTGATGGATAGAGTCAAAGGGTTGGAGTTAGGTGCAGATGATTACTTGGCTAAACCTTTTTCTTATATTGAATTGTTGGCACGTATTAAAAGTCTGTTAAGAAGACAGCAATATCTGCAAGAAAATGAGCTGTCTATCAGTGATTTAAAAATGGATTTGGTCGGACATAAAGTATGGCGTAATGGCAACTTAATTGAGCTGAGCAAAACCGAATTTAATTTATTGCGCTATCTATTGATCAATAAAGAGCAAATCGTGACGCGCAGACAAATTGGTTCCGAAGTGTGGAATATTAACTTTGACACCGATACCAATTTTATTGATGTGGCAGTACGCCGTTTACGAAGCAAAATTGATGAAGGATATGAATTAAAACTCATTCATACCATCCGTGGCTTGGGCTATAAAATTTCGGTTAGCTTATGAACTTTAAATTTCTGCGTTCTCTTGAAGTCCGTATTACATTACTGGTCACGCTCTGTTCTGCCTTAATTTTATGTTCCGTCGGCTTTATGACCTATTTAGGTATTAACCAAATTTTATTAAAGCAACAAGATAAAGCTTTAGCAGACAGAATTAACCGTTTGGAAATTTTGCTACAAGATAGCGAAAATGTAGAGCAAATCATTGCGCGGCCAAAGCTGTACCAAAACATGCTCGGCAACCAAGACAACTTGTTTCTGCTCATGCATAAAGACAAAACTCTAATTAATATTAATCCGCTCCATATTCAGTTACCTGAGCTTGCACAGCGCGACAGTCTTCAATTTCAAGATTTAGCCAACAACTCATATCCAACACGAATTGCATGGAAAACCATAAAAATTAATAACGAACCTTATCTGCTCATTGCAGGTAAACAATGGTCGGAACGCATCAATATTCTTTTACCTTTTCAAGAAAGTCTCTTGATGTATGTGGTAGGAGGCGTGTTTGCAATCTTTGTGCTTTGCATTTTAGCGTGTCACCTAGGTTTAAGGTCGCTACAACAACTTCGCAAGCAAACTCATTCTATTAACGTAAATCAGCTACAGAAACGATTAAACCTCTCAAAGTCACCTTTAGAAGTTGAGCTGCTTTCAAAAGATATAAATCACATGCTTGAGCGTATTGAAAAGGGTTATACGCAGCTCAACCGTTTTTCTGAGGATATTGCTCATGAGTTCCGTACGCCTTTAAATAATCTGATTGGGCAAACCGAGATTGCTTTAACTGGCGAACGCTCAGTTGAGCAATATAAAGATTTGCTGGTGTCTCATTTGGATGATTACCACAGATTAAAACGTATGATTGATAGCATGCTTTTTTTAGCAAGAGCCGATCAGAAAATGGTTCTTGTAAACAAACAAGAAATAAACGTCCAAGATGTTATAGATGGGCTATGCCAGATTTTTGAATATCAGGCCGAGGAACAAGAGTGTCATTTTAGTTTTAACTTAGAAGCTCAAACCTTATTTGCAGATCCAGAGCTATTTCAAAGAGCAGTCTACAATCTAATTTTAAATGCGCTGGTACACGGTGGTGACAAGCGATCTATTTATATTGCCACTAAGCATAAGATGATTGAGCATACGCAATGGGTAAGCCTGACTGTGGTAACGGGAGGTGTTTCAATTGCTGACCATCAACTTGAGCATCTTTTTGAAAGATTTTACCAATGCCACTCAAGTCGAAGTGATGAGAACCAGACAGGTGGATTAGGGTTATCGATTGTCGCTTCAATTATGGATCTACATCATGGCCTATATCGGGTTTATAACACGCTCGATGGCGTATGTTTTGAGCTTGATTTTCCAATTGCAGATGCCCCAAATAAATACAATTAAATCCTTATTAATGTTCTTTAATTTTTAAAATTCACACTTTGTTCACAGCCCTCTGGCGTATGTTTAAACATATGAAATAAATAGAAGAGGGTAGTTATGAAATTATTATTTGAGTCACTTGTCATCAGCAGCAGTCTTGCAGCGGTTAGCTTAACGCTTCCTTTGAGTACTTACGCAGACACGACCACTAAACCTGTCGCTGTTGAATCTATTGATATTAATAAATACGCAGGTAAGTGGTATGAGATTGCGCATTTACCTATGTTTTTTCAGCGTAATTGTGTAGCCAATACAACTGCTAACTATTCCATTAACGCGGACAAAACCGTTGGTGTTTTAAATAGTTGTACCAACAAAGATGGCAAAATGATTTCATCTGAAGGTGTGGCCTATTCGCAAAATGAGGGCAACAGTAAATTAAAAGTGAGCTTTTTGCCTTCAGGCCTAAGATGGATTCCTTTTACAAAAGGCGATTATTGGGTTTTAAGAGTTGACCAAGATTATCAGGTCGCTTTAGTGGGTGGCCCAAGCCAGAAATATTTATGGATTCTTTCTCGTAGTCCTCAAATTGATGAAGCGACATATCAGTCTTATCTGCAAACCGCAAAAAGCTATGGCTACGATGTTTCTAAACTCGTTAAGACAACACAGCCTAAATAGTGACGTTGCTGGTTATGTAGATTCTTATATTTATCTCGTAATCGTGTGAACTTCACATAAAATTCATTGCGCATTTTCTAAATTAGAACCAAAAGAAATGCTTTAGATCAGGAAGAATCAATGTCTAAATTTTTTCTGCGCTGGATCGATAGCTGGTCAGATTCAGAAAATGCGCAAGTGGGTACTTCTGGCGAATATGTCATTGAAAAGAAAATTCAATGGTTAAGAATAATTCCTTTTATTTTATTGCATATCGCTTGTTTAGCTGTGTTTTGGGTGGGCGTATCTTGGTTTGCAGTTGTCTTCATGCTGGGTTTTTACGTTCTTCGCATGTTTGCAATTACTGCTTTTTTTCACCGCTATCTTTCACATAAAACTTTTCAAACATCACGTATTGTCCAGTTCATTTTTATACTGATCGGAACCATGAGTGCACAGCGTGGACCGTTATGGTGGGCAGCGCATCACCGTTATCACCATCAGTTTACCGACACCGATCAGGACCCGCATTCAGCGAAAGCAGGTTTTTGGTATTCCCATGTAGGCTGGTTTTTGAATGAGCAGAATTTTGCTATTCGAAAAAAAGTAATTAAAGACTGGTTGAAATATCCTGAGCTGATTTGGCTGGACCGATTTAGTTTGCCTATTGTGATTTTTACAGCTTTGGCAATTTATGGTTTTGGTTCGTGGCTTGCGCAACATTTCCCTGAGTTGGGAACTAATGGCTTACAGCTTTTGGTGTGGGGATTTGTGATTTCTACCGTTCTATTAACGCATGCAACCTTATGTATTAACTCACTCGCGCATCGTTATGGTTCACGAGAGTTTAATACCCCAGATGACAGCCGTAATAACTTTTTACTTTCTTTAATTACCTTAGGTGAGGGATGGCACAACAACCATCACTTTTACGCGGGTAGTGTGCGTCAAGGTTTTTATTGGTGGCAGATTGATATCACCTTTTATGTACTCAAACTGATGTCTTTATTTGGTTTGGTATGGGGATTAAAGCCAGTACCAGCGAAGGTTTATCAATATAAAAAGATTAAAGATCTACCGATAGAAAAAATTGAAAATGGGGAAGTGTTATGAAAATTGCCATTGTGGGTTCGGGTATATCGGGACTTTATGCTGCATGGAAATTGTCAAAACAACATCAAGTTACCGTATATGAAAAAAATAACTATTTAGGTGGTCATACTGACACTCATGAGCTAGATATAGAGGGCGCTAAAGTTTCGGTAGATAGTGGTTTTATTGTGTTTAATGACTACAACTATCCCTTATTTACCGACATGCTTAAAAATTTGGGAGTTGAAACTCAAAGCAGCGACATGAGTTTTTCGGTGAATAATCTGGTCAGTGGGCTTCAATATAACCCCTCAAAAAAAAGGTCGCTCTTTGCCCGTCCGCAGAACTTTCTAAACCGTAAATTTCTACAAATGCTCTCAGATTTGCTGCGTTTTTATGATGATAATAAAAATATTGACGTAGCAGATTTTGACCCTAATTTATCTATTGAAGACTATTTAGACCTACACAAATATAGCCATGAGTTCCGTTATGAGCATCTTTATCCGATGTGCGGGGCATTATGGTCTGCTCCGGTTGAGCAGGTAGGTCAGATTCCATATCGATTTGTCGTAAGCTTTTTTCAGCATCACCGCATGCTACAGCTAAAAGAGCGGCCACAATGGCAAACGGTTAAACACGGTTCAGCAAGTTATATACATGCTATTCAACAAAACTGTCCATCCATTGAGTGGAAATTTGCAGAAGTAAAAGGTGTGAGCCGTTCACAAGAAGCCGTGTTTATCGAAACGACTGAAGGGCAAGCCGAATATGACTGGGTGATTTTCGCAAGCCATGCGGACGATAGCCTAAGTTTAATTAAAGATGCTTCATCGCTTGAACGAGAAATACTAAGTCAATTTAGCTATCAAGATAATCACATGGTGGTTCACCGTGACACTTCAATTATGCCTAAAAGCCGTTTGCAGTGGGCAAGTTGGCATGTACATGTAACTCCAACATCGCAAGTTCAAAGCAATGAGTCCGACATACATTATGGTTTTACCTACTGGATGAATAATTTGCAGAATTTACCCTGCAATACTCAAGTTTTTTCTACTTTAAATCCGAATATGAAAATTAAAGCCGAAGACATCTTGGTTGAGCGCCAATATCGTCATCCTGTGTTTGATACAAAAGCGATTCAAACTCAATCTCGTTGGCAAGAAATTAACGGACAAAACAGAACTTCATTTTGTGGAGCGTATTGGGGCTGGGGTTTCCATGAGGATGGTGCCCGCAGTGCAGCACGTGTTGTAGAGCAAATTTTACACTTATAAAAATAGGTAAGGAGCTTTTCAAATGTTATTAAATAAACTTGCTATAGCTCCTACACTTATTCGTCACCGACGCTATAGCCCCAAACAGCATCAATTCACATCGACCTTAAATTACTTGTGGTTCGATCCAGATCAATTAAGTGAGATTGCAAAAGATTGCTCACTTTGGTCAACCAATCATTGGAATGTCTTAGAACTATCCAAAAATGATTTTTTAAATATGTATCACGGGTCTATAAAGGAAAAAGTAGAAAAAGCGATACTGCAAAATAACAACTTACATATTAGGCCAGACTGGCAAATCAGAGTATTGGCTTTACCTCGTTGTTTGGGTTTTCGGTTTAATTCGGTCGTCTTTTATTTTGTTTTAAATAAAGCCGGAAAACCGCTATTTATTCTTAGTGAAATCACCAATACCCCTTGGAATGAACGAAAAGTGTATATACATGACTGTATGAATCAACACTCCCATGTAGGCGGTTATGAAAGTTTTGATTTTAACTTTGAAAAATCATTTCACGTCTCGCCGTTTATGCCCATGCAGTTGACTTACCGCTGGCGATTTAGTTTTTCAGATCAGCAAAATGTCATTCACATGCAGCTCTTTGAAGAGCAAAAACAAGTGTTTGATGCAACTATGCGGTTTGAACTTGTGCCCATCACATTTCCTTCACAGCAGTATCGATATGCTCTTATGAACAGCCTAGCCCCTTTTAAAATGTTGTTTTCAATATATTTAGAGGCATTTAAGTTGTGGCGAAAAAAGTTCCATTTTATCGTCATCCTAAAAAGATCAAGGTAGATAAGACATGATAAAAACATTTCTTTATGGTGAAGATGACTCACTACCGTTACTGCTCAAGAGTCTTCTCAAATTACGTCATGGACAGATCACTTTTCAGGGCGCGTGGAGTGGTACGGTTGGCGAGGTTTCAGACTTACATGCTGTGATTGAAGTTCGCAATCCTTTGCTGATGGATCTCATTTTAAAAAATGGTGTTTTAGGAGCAGCTGAAGGCTATATCCGTGGTGATTGGAGCAGCGAACAACTTGTAGAGTTGGTTCAGATCTTGGCACGTAATCGAGATGTATTAGATCAGTTTAACCAGAATGTTATTGCACAGGCGAGCCAGTTTTTTCTGAAGGGTTGGTATAAAAATAGAAAAAATTCTATAAGCGGGAGCCGTAAAAATATTGCTGAGCACTATGACTTAAGTAATGACTTTTTTAAATTATTTTTAGACCCGTCTTTAATGTATTCGAGTGCTGTTTTTGAAAATGAAAACATGTCACTCGAAGACGCATCTGATTATAAAAAAGAGCTCATCTGTAAAAAGTTAGATTTAAAACCAATGGATCATTTGGTTGAAATTGGAAGTGGGTGGGGTGGTTTTGCAATTTATGCAGCCCAACATTACGGCTGTAGAGTGACCACCATTACCATTTCACAAGCTCAATACGATGAAGCCGTTACTCGTGTAAGTGAAGCTGGGTTGGCACATCGAATTGATGTGCAATTAAAAGACTACCGCTTGCTCGAAGGAAAGTTCGATAAGTTGGTTTCAATTGAAATGGTTGAGGCCGTAGGTGCACAATATTTATCAACATATTTTGATCAGTGCAAAGCGCTGTTAAAACCGAAAGGTTTGGCATTTATTCAAGCCATCACCATTGAAGATTTCCGTTATAAAAAAGCATTAAATACAGTCGATTATATTAAGCGTTATATTTTCCCTGGTAGCTTTATTCCTAGCGTGAGTGTATTGACTCAAACCGCCTCTGAAAGTGGTTTAAGGCTAAAGCATTTAAATGACATCGGTTTAAGTTATGCAAAAACAATTCATCACTGGCGAGCACGGTTTTTAATCGCACGAGAGGAAGTATTGGCTCTGGGATTCGATGAAAACTTCATTCGCATGTGGGATTTCTATTTATGTTATTGCGAGGGTGGTTTTAAAGAAGGCGTGATAAGCAATGTTCACTTGTTGTTTGAAAGTACCAGTTACTAACTCAAACACATCAAGCAAGGAGACTGCTCATGTTTTGGAATTTACTGATTCTAGATTTAATGATCATGTTGCTGAGCTGGCTACTTGCCACAGCAAATGGTCGAGCTGGAATTGTAGATGCCGCATGGAGTTTCTGTCTGGCAGTAAACATTATTGTGTCTTCTTTACTCATTTCAGTTGCTCCAGTTGAAGTGCGACTTTTTGTCGGTATTTTTAGCGGCTTATGGTTTTTAAGATTATTTTGGCACCTGTTAAGACGTTATCAATCTGAACACAAAGAAGATGGTCGTTACGCGAACATGCGTAAGTCGATGGGTAAGTTCCAGCACTTTGGCTTTTTATTATTTTTTATTTTTCAAACGCTTTTGGTGCTTTTGTTCTTTTTTCCGATGTGGACGCTACTCAATGTAGAAGCAATTGAATGGAGTGGTGGATATAAAATCGCTTTAGTGATTGCTGCTGCCATCATGGTGATTGCCTTTATTGGAGAGCAGCTCGCTGATCAGCAGTTATACCGATTTAAATTAAATCCGGAACATCCATGGCAAAACGATGGATCAGGGTTTATGGCGTTATTCACGTCACCCAAATTATTTTTTTGAATGGTTACACTGGTTTGCCTATCCAATCATTGGTTTAGCTGCGGGCCAATATTTATTGTGGATTTATCCGTTACTGATGTGGCTATTTTTATACTACGTCACGGGTATTCCATTTAGTGAAAAACAAGCAATTAAAAGCCGCGGCCAAAATTATCTTGATTATCAACAAAAAACATCAATGTTTATTCCGCGAAAACCCAAAAAATAGGTGCGCATATGGATTTTATTGTTCATCAGTCTTTAAAAATTGTTGAAAGTGGTGTGATTCCAGATCATGCAATTCGGGCAGCAATCCGTGCTTTAAGCAAAAAGCGTTTAATTCAAGAAGGCCGTTATGACCCTGAACAAGGGGCACAGCGCTATATGGATGTGCTTAATATGCTGAAACGGAGCGAAATCGCCGTTGAAACAGACAAAGCAAATGAGCAGCACTATGAATTGCCGACTGAGTTTTTTCAGGCAGTGCTTGGAAAAAGACTCAAATACAGTGCTTGCTATTTTCCTACTAAAACAACAACTTTAGATCAGGCAGAGGAGCTGGCACTTCAGCTTTACTGTGAAAGAGCACAACTTAAAAACGGCCAACATATTCTAGAGCTAGGCTGTGGATGGGGTTCTCTAACATTATGGATGGCAGAAAACTATCCGCGCTCACAGATTACTGCTGTTTCAAACTCTGCAACCCAGAAAAAGCATATTCTTGGGCAAGCAAAGTTGAAGGGTTTGAACAATATTGAAGTGCTCACATGTGATGTGAATGTGCTGGAATTAGACCAAGATCAATTTGATCGGGTTGTATCGGTTGAAATGTTTGAACACGTTCGTAACTATCAACGTCTTTTTGAGAAAATTCAGGGATGGTTGAAGGCAGATGGGCTACTTTGGTGTCATATTTTTTGCCATCGCTTTTTACATTATCCTTTTGAAGTAAAATCAGATTATGATTGGATGTCCAAGTATTTCTTTACTGGCGGTTTAATGCCTGCGACGTCAACTTTTTTGCATTTTCAGGAGCATTTAGAGTTGGCTCAACAGTGGCAGTGGTCGGGTGAGCACTATATGAGAACCGCAAATGCTTGGCTTGATAATATGGATAATCAAGAAGTTGAATTGAAGCCTCTGTTTAAAAAAATCTATGGAAAAGATGCCAATATTTGGTGGCAACGTTGGCGTATTTTCTTCATGGCTTGTGCTGAGCTGTTTGGTTTTGAGCAAGGACAAGAATGGGTCATTGGTCACTTTTTATTTAGAAAGAGAGCATTGTAATTTCTACAGCCTATCCCGGCGATAAAGATATGATAAGAACTCGACATGATGGCAAATCTAGTCATCCATTAGCCAAAATGTTCAATCGATATTATTGGTTGCAGATTGCTCTGATTGCATTATCGATCGTGGTCGGGTTGGCTTGTAGTGCATGGGTCATTAAAGGCTCTTTACTTAAAACCGCTTTAGAGCAGGAAATGGAGCATTACTGGTTACGCATAGAACGTGACCCAAATGCAGATTTACCGGATACGAAAAATTTATATGGATATCGGTGGAATACAGAGATTGCACCTCAACCATTTCGGGGCATGCATTTAGAAAGTGGGGTGCACCGAGTATTCGTTGATGGTAAAGAGCGAATGACAGTTTATGGTGAGCATAATGGTCAACATGTTCTGTTGGTATTTGGCGAGAGCAATGTCAATAAGCTGATCTGGCTATTTGGGCTGGCTCCGCTCATGTTTAGTTTGTCTGTGCTATATAGCTTTTTATGGTGGTCAAATCGAAAAGCCAGACGCTATTTTTCCCCAATTACACGCTTGGCAAATGCTTTGGAAAATATCGATTGGGCACATCAAGATACCCAAGCATCTCCTTTTAAAGATATTAATACCAATGGCAACATGGAAGCAGAATATCTCAAGCAAGCCTTGGAAAAATATCATCAAGTTTTAAGTGATTTTATTCGACGCGAAAGGGAATTTACGGGAGATGTGAGCCATGAGTTGCGTACTCCGCTAACCATTTTGAAAGGTAATGTGCAACTTTGTCAGGCGAGATATGGAGATGATAAAGCCTTGGTTCGTCTTCATAATACGATTGAGGATATGCAGTTATTAGTTGATACCTTACTGGCGATTGCACGTAATACAGTAAAAAGCTTACCGTCTGAGAAGAATTTTTTATCTAGAATTTTGAAGGATCTAGTCGAAAGTTTACAAGCAGTGAGTGAGAGTAAGGGGATACATATTCATATTCAACCCGACCTTTCTGAACAGCCACGCTGGTTATATCCCTCTATGACTAAAATGGTTTTAAGCAATATTTTACGTAATGCGCTGAACTATTCTCAAGGCTCACAAATCGACATTATTCAACAAAAAAACAGCCTAATTATTGCTGATAATGGAATTGGAATTTCTTTACCTAATGATGTGAAAGTACAAGAGCTCAGTGACTCCCAACTTTCTTTAAAAGTTAAAGGCCACGGAATTGGTTTGCAATTGGTGCAAAAGCTTTGCAAACAACTAGGATGGAGAGTGGAGTTGTTTGATCGGCAGTACTATTTAGCTACTCATCCTGAGTTGGACTTAGAACAGGCAACAGGTTTAATTGTTGTGGTCTATTTGAGCTAACTTGCAGAACTTTCTAAAGCAATTTTTAAACCGACGCCTGCTACTGTATGTAATAGCTTAGGGTCAAAAGGTTTATCAACCATTTTTCTTAAGTTATATATGTGACTGCGTAATGCATCACTTTCAGGTTCTTCATCGCCCCATAACTCCATCATCAGTTCTTGTTTGGTCACCACTTTTGGCGACTGACGCATCAAAATTTTTAATAATTTAAATTGAATAGGCGGCAATTCGATATTATTTCCGGCACGAATAACTGTTTGGGTTGCGCTATCAAGAATTAAGTCATGAATCTGAATTTTATGGTGAGTAACTTCGCCAGCTGCTCTTTTAATTAATGCACGAATCCGCATCACTAGTTCGTTAAAATCAAAGGGTTTTACTAAATAATCATCTGTTCCAGCGGTAAAACCTTTAAGTTTGTCATCTAAAGTATCTCTTGCTGTCAGCATAAGGACTGGAATATCAACGGCTTGTTCGGTGCGTAGCCAGTTACATAGGTCATAACCTGAGCCGTCGGGTAAGTTTATATCGAGCAGCAAAAGATGATAATGCTGCGATTTGAGAAAAGTCCGTGCAGCATCTAAATTACGCGCATGATCGATGATATAACCATGCACTTCAAGAAATTCGCAGACGGTTGCTGCAAGTTCAAAATGGTCCTCAACCATGAGGATAAAGTGATTACCCATGAGATTTTATTAAGCCATTAATTTAATAGTTGTTGTTTTAATTTAGCATTAAACGGTTCGCTACCAAACCAGATTTTAAAATATTGATTTGCATTCGGATTGTTTAAAGAACCGAGTAGCTTCTGGTTTAATTTTAGTTCTAGTTTTTGATTTTCATGTTGATAATAGAGACTATAAAGATCTCCACTCTTAATTGGTCTATATAGTTCATTAATATGATTAAGCGGAGATTTTGCATCAAAGCCGCTAACATTCCTCTTCAAAAAGTGGGCTGCTGCGCGTTTAAATGCCCATTCGGGAATATCTCGGTTATAGCTAAAGTCCATTTTGATACTTTGGCTCTGCCAACTTTTTAGGCAATCTTCAGCAAAATAACTGACATTTCCTACTTTTTTACTCGTGACCATTAAAGGTGCTGAACTGCATTTTTTTAGTTCAGCCGCGTTCGCTTGAGATACGATTAAGATTCCTAGAAATATCAAGATTCGACTTTTTTGAAAGGTAATACCCATTTATATACTCCTCCAAATATTGGTAAAGAACGGTAAAGGCCATTCGCCGGATCCCAATAATCTTGCTGGAAAATAATTTGTTGCTGTTCATTAACTTTAATTTGACTCATTCCATAAGAAGCCATGGTTTTTGAACGACCTAACATTTTAAAGTCATAGGTCATGTACCAATGGATATAGGCTGTATCTTCGTGATGAGTTGCACTAATCAGTTTTACAGTGACATTACTTACTCGAGCATTCATGCCTTCAAAATGCTTAATGAGATCTTTTTTCTGAGAGAACTGCGAGAGTGTATCGTTGATATAAAGCTGATCAGCGTAGAGATTGCCAGCATTGCTTATAAAGGAAGGGGTACCAAGCGTATTAAAGGCAGCAACAAAACGATTGCCGATATCTAACGCCTGCTCGTCATTTAATGTTATTCCATTAATTTTTTGTTCAGCTTTAGTATAGTCACCTGAATAGCTAGGCACACTTTTACACGCTGTTAAACCTACCAAGGTAATCAGCCCTAGGGCTGTAGTTATAATTTTCATGTCTATATCCGAGCCAACTTTATAAGATTAAATTAAAGAGCTGGTCGTGAAGTTTGCGTGAATTCTTATGTTTTTAGATTGACGTTTAGAGGCTGTTTTTTAGAAAGGGTTAGATACCATCTCTCTCAAAATATCTTTGAAATAATGCTTTAAAAATTTACAGTTCTTTCCTGAAAAAGATAACATCCATATTCATGTAACTAGATGAATTTGTTTTTTCAAAACCAAGTTTATTTAATAGGTTGTGGGCAGGTAAATTATCTTTTTCTGAAAAAGCGATCACATGCTTAAAGTTTCGATTTTTCATGTCTTCTAGTAACTTAAGTGAAGCTTCAACAATATAGCCTTTATTTCGTTCACTTTTAATAAGTCTAAAACCTAGCTCAGTTTCTGTCTTGCCATCCACCTCACAAGTTTCAAAACCACAATAACCAATAATTTTATGGGTATCTCTTAAGACGATAGCCATTTTGCCAAAATTATGATTTTTATAATGTTCTAAAATTTCTAAAAATCGACGAGTTGCAGCTTCAGTAGACAAGGCACTGTAAGGCGAAAAGGCCATAAAATCTTTGTTTTGAAACATCTCGATCATGATGGGTAAGTCTTTATCGAGAAATGGTTTTAAAATTAAGCGATCTGTCTCTAACATAGTGTTCTTATTAAATGGTTTGAAAAGTATTTTTATCTATAAAAATTTTTTTGTATAGCTCAAATGCTATCTTTGAAGGTTCTTGATTTGTTAAAATCCTTTGGCATTTTAAGTTTATATATAAAGGAAATCTGTTTCTAATTTTCTTTTCTTCATTCCCTGACGAGCAATTTAAATACTCTCTTTGTAGTTGTCTTCTTACAATTTCCTTCACGCAAATTTCAAGCTCGAAAGAAGGTAAAAGTAAAAAGGTCAAAGAACTTTCTTCAATCTGGGTCTTTATCCCCTCATAATTATCCATAAGTTCATTAGGGTAAGTCATAAATCCTGATGAACATACAATTATATTTACAAGATCAGGGTTTAGAATTGTTGTTAAATTTCTATATAACTCAATGTTTTTAATAGCATATTCTTTATAACTATATTTAGTTATAAATTGAGAAATATCTCCTATTTTAAGCATAAAGTGCTCATCCAAATCATAATAAATAGCACCGAAATCTATAGCAAATTGTTTAGCAAGACTTGTTTTTCCAGCTCCACCCGGACCTATGAAATGTATAAGCAAGAGGCAACTTCCTTTATTAATTCAGTCTTATTTCACCAATAAATATAGTTTATGTTTTCACCGGAAATCTGTCTCATAGCTGCGATGAGCAATCTTTCAATTATCTTATCAAGAGCTAGATAATTTGGAGGAAAACTCTCTAACGTAATAACATCGGTACTTATTTCCCATAAGTTTTCTTTAACTCTCATACTCTTTTTTATTTGAATAGAATTTATTTTTTGTTGAAGTAAATCAATACAATCATTTATTGGAGCTTCTACAAATCCTACGATCTCATTATCTTTCGGCTTGAGCTCGGATAAATCAATATTTAAAGGCAATAAAAAGATATGTTGAAATTCATTTGCAATGTAATTTTCTGCTATATGGCAAGCCGTTTGTCGAATTCCAATAGAAATTAATTGATTAAATCTCACATCAATTCCTAATTCTTCTTGGCATTCTCTTATGCCATCTTCAATGGTTTCACCTGCCTCATAGTGGCCGCCTACAGAGATATCAAGAAAACTTTTTCTGTCGAAAGTATAGTTATCAGAATTTTTTAGCTGAAAATAAGCATATTGAGTTGATGGGTTGTATACAAGGCAAGTAAAAACCCTATGCCATAGTCCCAATTGATGCGCTAATTTTTTATTAACAACACCCATGTATTCGTAATTATCATTAAATATATCAATATCCATGTTATTTTTTAATCGACTATAAAGTTTAAGAACATATTTTATGTGGTTTATAAGATAGAAATTAAAAGAAAGCAATTTTATTCTAGCTGCGCTTTACTCATAAGAGATATAGATTACATTTGAATAAATAGGAAGTTTAAATAATGAAAACAATTGGTTTATTAGGCGGCATGAGTTGGGAATCCACAGCGCTTTATTATCAACAAATTAATAAAATGGTTCACGGTAAATTAGGAAAATTGCATTCTGCTAAAGTAATTATTAATAGTGTTGATTTTGAAGAAATCGCAGCGTTGCAAGCGAAAGGGTTCTGGCAAGAAGCTGGTGCATATTTAGCTGAGCAAGCACAAAATTTAGAAAAAGCAGGGGCAGAGTGTATTTTAGTGGGTACCAACACCATGCATAAAATTGCACCGCAGATTGAGGATGCTATTACGGTTCCTTTTATACACATTGCCGATGCGACAGCAAAAGAAATTGTGAGTCAACACATTGGTAAAGTCGCACTCTTGGGGACAGCTTTTACAATGGAGCAAGATTTTTATAAAGCTCGATTACAGGGGCATGGAATTGATGTGATTATTCCAAATGAAGCCGACAGAAAGATAGTACATCGTATTATTTATGAAGAACTTTGTTTAGGTGTAATAAACCCAGATTCAAGACAAAAATACGAGGCTATTGTAGAGGCGCTCATAGCTGAAGGTGCAGAAGGAATTATCTTGGGTTGTACTGAAATTTGTATGTTGATTGGTGAGCTTAAATTCTCGGTTCCTTTATTTGATACGACTACCATTCATGCAAAAGAGGCGGTGAGTTTTAGCTTAAATGAAAATAAAAACTCTAAAAGCGCTAATCTACGCATGACTGCTGCGAATATTCTTTAGCAATATTTCGAAGATCCTTTGTCATTAATCGTTAAGCCTGTGTCGTCAAATGTAAAGTGGCCCATATCCTTCTTATTGTAGTTTTAGTTATTGCTTTTATAGGCACTTAATAAAAAACCAAAATATGGGATAGGACATGACGTTGACGAAAGCTATACGTTTCTATGGAACAGGAACACCTGAAGTAATGCGCTATGAAGATGTAGAAGTAGGAGATCCAAAAGCTGGAGAAGTACGCCTACGTCATGTGGCAGTCGGCCTAAATTATGCCGATACATATTTTCGTAATGGAACCTATCAAATTCCAATGCCTAATGGCATGGGCGTCGAAGCTTCAGGTGTCGTCGAAGCTTTAGGCGAAGGAGTGACTCAGCTCAAAGTAGGTGATCGCGTCACTTATACAGGTTTTTTAAATACCTTAGGTGCATATAGTATCCACCGTCTGATTCCAGCAAATGCTTTAATTAAATTACCCGAAGAAATTTCTTGTGAAACAGCGGCAGCCATGACTATGCGAGGGCTGACCGCTGCTTATCTGATGCGCCGCATTTATGATTTTAAAGCTGGCGATTCAATTTTATTACATGCAGCCGCAGGTGGTGTTGGCCTGATTGTTTCTCAGTGGGCCAAATTACTTGGCTTGATCGTTATTGGTACCACATCTTCAGAAGAAAAAGCTGTCGTAGCGCGAGCTCATGGTTGTGATCATGTCATTAACTACAGCCATGAAAATGTTGGCGAACGTGTACGTGAGTTAACAGGCGGCGTGGGTGTAAACGTCGTTTTCGATAGTGTCGGTCAAGCCACTTTCATGAGTTCATTAGACTCCCTAAAACGCCGTGGTTTGTTGGTCTGCGTAGGTACGGCTTCGGGCCCAATCCCTGCTTTTGATCCGGTATTACTTGCAGTCAAAGGTTCATTGTTTGTGACACGTCCAGCTTTAGCCGATTACATTGCAGATCCTGCTGAGAAAAAAGAACTGGCCAATGAATTATTTGATCATGTTCGACACGGACGAATCAAAATTGAAATTAATCAGCGTTATGAGCTAAAGGATGCCGTGCAAGCTCATCGTGATTTAGAAGCACGCAAAACAATAGGTTCATCAATTTTTGTAATTTGAAGGGATTTCTTATGCAAATTGAACAGTTAACTTGCAATATAGGTGCAGAGTTAAGTGGGGTAAAACTTGCTGATGCTATTTATGATGATGGATTATTCGCTGAAATTCGTACCCAACTACTTAAACATCGTGTTTTGTTCTTGCGAGATCAGCATTTAACCCGTCAGGATCATGTGGCATTTGCAGAAAAATTTGGACAGTTAGAAGATCATCCAGCGGTCGGAAGTCACCCTGACCATCCGGGTTTAGTACAGATTTATAAACATCCAGAAAGTCCAATCGATCGTTATGAAAATGCTTGGCACAGTGATGCAAGCTGGCGCAAGGTTCCACCAATGGGGTGTGTACTACATTGTGTCGAATGCCCACCTGTGGGTGGTGACACCATGTGGACCAATATGGTGATGGCCTATGATTCTTTACCTGAAGATATTAAGGATAAGATTGCTGACTTACGCGCTTACCACAGCATAGAAGCGAGTTTTGGTGCGGCTATGCCACTTGAAAAACGCTTGGACTTAAAAGCAAAGTTTCCTGATGCTGAGCACCCAGTGGTACGTACTCATCCTGAAACGGGCGAGAAAATTTTATACGTCAACGCGTTCACAACCCACTTCAGTAACTATCACACCAAAGAGCGGGTCAGATTCGGACAAGATGCCAATCCGGGTGCAGCGGAACTATTACGCTATTTAATTTCTCAAGCGTATATTCCAGAGTTTCAAGTGCGCTGGCGTTGGAAGCCTAACAGTATTGCAATCTGGGATAACCGCAGTACACAACACTATGCCGTGATGGACTATCCGCCGTGTCATCGAAAAATGGAGCGGGCCGGCATTATTGGTGACGCAACCTATTAAATCTACAGATTAAAAAATTCTATCTGATTGAAAATTCACAAAATATATAAGGAGATGCACATGCAATTCTTTGACGATTCTTTGCACCCAGAAAATATGGAAAAAGTAGTCATTACCGTTGCGCCGTATGGACCGGAATGGATGCCTGAAGACTTTCCCGAAGATATTCCTGTGACCATGGATGAGCAAATACAAAAAGCGGTTGAGTGCTATGAAGCGGGTGCTACGGTGCTACATTTACATGTGCGTGAGCTTGATGGCAAAGGCTCTAAACGTCTATCAAAATTTAATGAGCTCATCGCAGGTGTACGTGAAGCTGTACCTGACATGATTATTCAGGTGGGTGGTTCGATTTCATTTGCACCAGAGAGTGAAGGTGAGGCGGCACTATGGCTAAGTGATGACACCCGACATATGTTGGCTGAACTCACACCAAAGCCCGATCAGGTCACGGTGGCAATTAACACCACACAAATGAATATTATGGAATTGCTCTATCCTGAATATTTAGAAGGAACTTCATTGGCACATCCAGCGACTCAGGCAGCATATGCAGAGATGACCGTGCCAGCTGGTCCGGCATGGGTGGCCGAACATATTAAGCGCTTATGTAAAAATAATATTCAACCGCACTTTCAGTTAACTGGTATGCATGGTCTTGAAACGCTAGAACGTATGGTGCGTAAAGGATTGTACATGGGGCCGTTAAACTTAACTTGGATTGGAATCGGCGGTGGTTTTGATGGTCCAAACCCATTTAATTTCTTTAATTTTATTCATCGCGTACCTGATGGATGTACTTTGACATCCGAATCTCTGCTCAAAAATGTATTGCCTTTTAACACCATGTCGATGGCAATGGGGTTACATGCTCGTGTGGGTAACGAAGATACGATTATTGATCATCACGGACGCCGTTTTTCCTCTGTAGAGCAAATTAAGCAAACCGTTCGGATTGCCCATGAATTAGGTCGTGAAATTGCCTCAGGAAAAGAAGCTCGTGAAATTTATCGTATTGGGGTGCAATACAACAGTATTGAAGAAACCCTAATCGCAAATGGTATGGCACCCAACCGTAAAGCAGGGCAAAAAGGCGTTCCTCAGCGTAACTAATGTGACAAGGTCTAATGGAATTTAGACCTCAATTGTAGTGCAGCTTATTTGCTTTGATTTTAAAGACGCAAGGCTGCACTAGCTAAGTAGAAATTATAAAAAATACAAGGAGGTCGTATGAATGCACATCAGTATTCAGATCAGATGAGTGATGTTGATACGTCAATCAGTATACCTCGTCGTTATGCATGGCTTGTTTTTGCTTTGACATTTGGCTTGCTCATTTCCGATTACATGTCACGGCAAGTATTAAATGCAGTCTTTCCATTGCTCAAAACTGAATGGTTACTCAGTGATAGTCAACTAGGTTTGCTCAGTGGCATTGTCGCCTTAATGGTAGGTTTATTGACTCTGCCGTTATCTTTATTAGCAGACCGTTTTGGACGAGTTAAAAGCTTAGCCATTATGGCGGCATTATGGAGTTTGGCGACTTTAGGATGTGCACTGGCTGAAAACTATGAGCAAATGTTTATTGCTCGTTTTATGGTTGGTGTGGGTGAGGCGGCCTATGGCAGTGTTGGTATCGCAGTGGTTGTTGCTGTTTTCCCAAGGGAAATGCGTGCAACACTTGCTAGTGCTTTTATGGCTGGCGGTGTATTCGGTTCATTTTTGGGTATGGCTCTAGGTGGTGTTCTGGCACAGCACTTTGGCTGGCGTTGGGCTTTTGGTGCTATTGCTTTATTTGGCCTCATTTTAGCTTTTCTATATCCAGTTTTGGTCAAAGAAAAAAGAATAGCTTCTTCACATCAAAATAAAAATCGTAGCAAAACTAGGCACATTCAAAGTCCTTTAAAAACTTTATATTCAAGTCGTTCAGTCATTGCTACTTACATTGGTAGTGGCTTGCAGTTATTTGTCGGTGGAACGGTGATTGTCTGGATGCCGAGTTATCTCAATCGCTATTACGGCATGAGTACCGACAAGGCTGGTGTAATGGCTGCAGTTATTGTGCTGTGTAGTGCGGTGGGCACAATTTTATGCGGCATGTTATGTGATTATTTGGGCCGTAATTGTCCTGATCGCAAAGTTAGTTTAGCTATTACATACTGCTTGGTCAGTTGTGTGCTTTTATTAATTGCTTTTGCTGTGCCTACGGGACGTAGTCAATTACTTCTAATTTGCCTTGGAATGTTTATTACCTTAGGAACCAATGGTCCATCCAGTGCCATGGTGGCCAATCTCACACATAACTCAGTTCATGGTTCCGCTTTTGCAACGCTCACCTTGGCTAATAATTTTCTTGGTTTAGCTCTTGGTCCTTTAGTGGTCGGCAAAGTATCTGATGTGATTGGATTACATAGCGCATTTCAACTGATGCCATTGGTCAGTATTGCAGCCGCAGCCGTATTTTTTTATGCCAAACGCCATTACCACAAAGATATTGCACGCTTTGAGCAGCAAGGAATGACTGAGTTTAAAAATCACTCAAGTAACCAAATACAAAAATGCGGGATGAATAACAAATGATGATTCGGCAATTACACATTGATGTATTTTTTGACTTTATTTGTCCTTGGTGTTTGATCGGAAAACGTCAGTTACTGATCGCTATAAATAGATTTTATCAGCTTCACCCTAGCGTCAAAGTTGTCGTGCATTGGCGAGGTGTTCAGCTCATACCGGACTTGGCAGTTGAGGGTGTACCTTTTCAAACGTTTTATTTGAAAAGATTAGGTAGCTTGACAGCAGTTCGCATGAGACAGGAACAAGTCAATAAAGCCGCAAATAAAGTTGGACTCAAGATCGATTTTGAACAAATTAAACGCATGCCAAACACGGCTAAAGCTCATCGCTTATTTGATAAAGCTTTAAAGATAGGTACTCCTGAGCAGTGTAATACATTGTTAGAACAACTCTTTGCTGCCTATTTTTATGATGGGTTAGATATTGGAAACACCATTACTTTATCCAGAATAGCAAAACAGTGTGGTTTTTCATCTGAACTTATAAAAAGTGCGCTTATTCAAGATCATCAAGATTTTATCTCTGCAAGTACAGGAGGTAATGGCGTGCCTTATTTTATTTTTGATCGGGCTTCTGCCTTAGTGGGCGCGCAATCAGCAGATGCTCTTTATCAAGCGATGCATGAAGCACTTTTGGGGCAAGGAGAGTTGATATGACCAACCGATTTGAAGTGCCTTTTGAGAAAATACCGAATTCAGGTGAGCGGGCTTTTTTTAAAATTGGAGATAAAACTCTCGCATTATTTAACGTTGCGGCTCAGTTTTATGCAATCGATGACAGCTGTCCTCATCAGGGCGCATCGCTATTTAGTGGACGTTTAGAAGGACGAGTGATTCAGTGTTGTGCCCATGGTCTACGCTTTGATTTAACAAATGGCTGTTTAGTTAATTCTGCTCAACTCAAAGTTGCAACCTATCCCGTAGAAGTGATCGAGGACAAGGTATTTATTGTGATCGGTTGTGGGGGAAATCATGAGTAGTTTAGTTTTGAAAAATTTTTCCCAGCGTACAAGAGAATTAGCACCAGGCTTTGTGGTCAGTTCGGTCGTTGCTGCGGCTGCCTGTTTTTTATCAGAGCACTATGGCGCGCCAGTCATGTTATTTGCCTTACTGCTAGGTATGAGTCTAAATTTTTTAGCAGCTGAAAGTAAATGTAAGGTAGGTATCGAATTTACTGCACGTAGTGTACTGCGGATGGGTATTGCCTTACTAGGCATGCGTATAACTTTAGGACAAATTACCGCACTAGGTTGGCAACCTGTTGCGTTAGTCATAACTCTGGTTATTGTAACAATCGCCGTTTCAGTGATCGCTGCTAAAATTTTAGGTTTCCAAAGACTATTTGGTATGTTGACCGGTGGATCAACCGCAATTTGTGGTGCTTCAGCTGCGCTAGCATTGTCAGCTGCCTTTCCGAATCATCCCCAAAAAGAAAAAGCGACCTTGTTTACAGTCATTGGGGTCTCTGCACTTTCAACACTAGCAATGATTGTCTATCCAATGATTGCGAAGTGGTTAGAACTATCGCCACAAGCTGCTGGTGTCTTTCTCGGAGCTACCATTCATGATGTAGCGCAAGTGGTGGGAGCGGGTTATAGCATGTCTACCGAAACAGGTGATACTGCGACTGTAGTTAAGCTTATGCGTGTAGCAATGCTGCTTCCAGTGATTGTTTGTGCGGCAATGATTACCCGCATGCAAGGTGCAGATACAATGGGGGAGCGTCCACCATTACTACCTTGGTTTGCAGTTGGCTTTTTAATACTCGCTTGTATTAACAGTACAGGATGGGTGCCAGTAATGGTTCAAAATGGCATAAACGATTTATCACGCTGGTTTTTAGTCATCGCAATTAGTGCTTTGGGTATGAAAACTCAATTAAAAGAATTGGCATCTGTCGGAATTAAACCGATTCTTCTCATGGTCGGCGAAAGCATATTTTTAGTGGTATTAGTCTTAGCATTAATGCACTTTTGGTTTTAACTTAATTTTAAATCTTTAGAGGAGGTTTTGGGTTATTCACAAAACTTCTTCTTTTATTTAAAGCTGTGTTTGAATCAATTCATCTTCTTTACTCTAAATACACCTGTGCTTAATTCAGTAGCGATTTGTTATGGCTACGCCACATGTTTGGTGACATTCCAAATTGACTAATGAACCAACGAGTAAAAGAGCTCGGCATCGAGTAACCTAAAATATCAGACACTTGAGCAAGTGAATAATTTAGATTTTTTAAATAGCGAAATACGAGATCTTTACGTACTTCATTGATTAAATTACTAAAACTCGTCTGCGCTTCTTCTAATCGACGCTGTAAGGTCCGTACATGAATACCATGTGTTTGAGCCACTTGATCAATCGTAGCGCGGCCCATTGGTAAAAGAAGATAAATACTTTTACGGATATCAAAAATCATGGTCGATTCATTACTATTCTGTAAAATATCTAAATAACGCTGCGCATGGTTGGCCATAGCCAGATTTGCTTGAGGATTTGTTGTATCAAGTTCGGCCGCGGTACAAACAATGCCATTAAAGTCACTTCCAAACTCTAAGGCACAGCCAAAAATCCGTCGATGCAGGGTTAAATCGCTTGGTGGATTATGCGTAAAGTGAACACTTAATGGTCGCCATTTTTGCATCAGTAACGCTGCACAAAAACGATGGGTAATTCCTAAAGCAAGTTCAGTGGCTTGGCGACTATATCCGCAAGTTGTGGTCACAACTTCTTCTCGAATAACCACAGTATCATCAACCTCCTCAATATAAATCTCAAGTGAGTTATTGAGTAAGTTTCTATAACGAACAATCGTTTGTAAGGCATCTCGTAAAGTGTGCTGATAATTTAACAAAAGGCTAATTTCACCAAAATCTGCAATTTCGCGTTGTTCTGCCATATGTAAACCGAAAACATCGCAACTACTCATTTGGGCTGAGTCTTCAAGCAAGGTAATTGCCTTATCTACAGGAATGCGTTGTTTAAGATCATTTAATTGAGCTTGACTAAGCCCAACACGTGATAATAAATGGTAGGGGTTTAGATCTAATTGTTGAGCAACTGCCAAATAATTTTTTAAAGAGGCGGTATGCGCAAGAGGTACCATTTTATTATCTCCTTGTTATTAATCAGCCATATCCCTTACAGCCTATATCTAGTTATAACTAAAATATTCACATTACAAAAGCTTTTATTTAAACGCCTAATCGTGATGTCGATTCAATTTAAACCTGTTCTTTTAATTCACTTGTAATTACAAAAAATATTTTAATTAATTTACTAAATTTTAAAAAGATGTGTCGTCAAATGAAAAGTCCGTGACGCCTTATGTACACCATTAACTGAAATGAGCCTTTATTGTGAATGGAGTTTTATAAAAATTCTTGTGCATCCTAGATGGCAAAGTTCACAGGCGTCAAAATGGAAAAAATACAAACCAGAGCAACAATCTTAATTATTCCGGGGTTACGCGACCACGTTCCCGAGCATTGGCAAACGATTTTAGAGACAAGGCTAGCGAAGGTTCGCTCTGTACCACCTGTACAAACCAATAAACTCAATTGTGAAAATAGAGTTGCTGCGATACAAGCACAACTCGAAAAAATAAACGGGCCTGTCATTTTGGTTGCACACAGCGCGGGTGTTCTGATGACTATACACTGGGCTGCCAAACATCAAAGACCAATTCAAGGTGCTCTACTTGTTGCTCCTCCTGATTTAAACAAAAGTTGGCCTGAAAATTATCCTAGTCCAACTGTACTTCATCAAGAAGGATGGAGTCCTTTACCAGATCAAACACTACCTTTCCCCAGCATTTTGGTTGCAAGTACCAATGACCATTTAGCTCGCTATGAAGCTGTAAGTGAAATGGCAAAAAAGTGGAGTAGCCAACTCGTAAATTTAGGTGAAGTGGGACATTTAAACCCTGCATCAGGCTTTGGTTATTGGCCTCTAGCTGAGCAATTCATTCAACAGTTAGATCAGGTGGAACAACCTGCGTAGTACGAAAAAACATCTGCTTATATAAACCATTTAAAAGCCAATGGATGGCTTTGAGTAATAAGCAATAAATAAGAAAAATCATATTTATAGGGAGATAATATGATGAGGCATTACGTATATTTAAATCAAACAAACCAACATATTTTATATATTCAAAAAATAGGTGTTTCATTAAGTCTGATTTTATTTATGTCTAAAGCGAATGCAGCTAGTTTTGATGTTGATAAAGACTGGAAGTTCGATACAAAAACGACATTAAGTTTAGGTGCCAGTTGGAGTACACAAGATCCATCCGTTTCATTACTTTATCGGCCTGACGCAAACAAAATAGGTAAACAAGGCTCAAGCATTGATGTGAATGGTGATGATGGGCGCATGAATTTTAGTAAATATGATGCCATTTCACAGATCATTAGAGGCATAACAGAAGTTAAGCTAAATGGAAAACAACAAGGTGCAGTCATTAGTACTAAATACTGGTATGACCATGCCTATGAGACAGGAAAAGGAGACTTTAAACCCTTTAATGATTCAGCGTGGCCAAGGCTCGCAAAGTTCAAAGGCATCGATTTATGGAATGCCTATATATGGAAAGATTTTGAACTTAACGATGGAAAAAACATAAATTTAAAATTAGGCAAACAGACTTTAAATTGGGGGAAATCTCAGTTTTTCCAAAACGGTTTAAACTCGGTGAGTGCATTTGATTTTGCTGCAATCAACCGACCAGCTGGTGATGCAAAAGAAAGAATCATTCCAACCGAAATGTTTTCATTTGATACAAGCATTAATAAAAATTTGAAAATAGAAGGTTTCTATCAATTTAAATTTAGGCCTTCAGTTGTTGATGGCAGCGGGACTTTCTTTGAGATTTCAGACTTTGTTCCCGAAAACGCGGGACCAGTTTTGATTGCTGGAGGTGGAGATAAGTTATCTGATACTGCAGTGCGTTTAGGTAGTTATATTCCACGTGCAGAAAGCAGAAAAGCAAAGGACAATGGCCAATATGGTATTGCTTTAAAACAGACATTACCAAGTTTAAATAATGCTGAGTTAGGTATTTACTATGCGAACTACCATAATCGCAATGCAAACTTTGATGGAACGGCTGTAACAGCATCGGGCCCCGAGCATTTTAATACTGCAAGTTATTTTTCTATTTATCCTGAAAATATCAAAATGTTTGGATTAAGTCTGACTGGGAAAGTTGGCACAACAACCGTTTTTAGTGAATTAACCCACAAACCTAATCAACCTTTGCAATTAAACGGTACGGATATTGTCTATGCTCAAGTGTTATCGGAAGGCACACCATTTGCACCGCCGGGGGAAACTGCTGACTTAGGTCAATATATTCAAGGTTATGTACGCTTACCTGTAACACAATTTTCGGTCGGAGCAACTAACAGTATATTTAATATTTTGGGCGCAAATTCGATGACATGGTCTACAGAGTTTGCCTTAAACCATATTGCAGATATTGGTAATCATCGGATTGGCCGGACAGGAGCATTTGGCCGTAGTGAACTTTCAACAGGGGCTTATAATCCTGAAACAGGAACATTTAAATGTACGCCGTATGGTACAGCTCATCTTACAAATGCAGAAATTGATAACTTGAATGAACGCTTTTGTAATAAAAATGGATTTTTTAATGAATGGTCATTTGGTTACCGATTACGTGGCGCATTAAGCTATCAAGATATTTTACCCTCTACAGTGATTACTCCAAGTCTTAGTTTTAGACATGATGTTTATGGTTTTAGTCAAAACTTTCAAGAAGGGCAAATGAGTGTAAGTGCAGCGTTATCTATGACTTATCAGCAAAAATATACAACTGAGATTGCCTATAATAACTTTTTTGGTTCTAATGAGTTTAGTACTATAGATGATCGAGATTTTATATCTTTAACATTTAAAGCTAATTTTTAGTTCAATTATTTTCTTAAAAAAATTATACAAAGACCCGTTATAAATGAAATTTTAGAATGGAGGATAACTTTTGAAATTTAGATCAAAAATTGATTGGTGGCTTTTATTAATATTTATTGTTATCACTGCCATCATTGTTATGAAAATTTATGAAGCAAATCATCATTATTCTTTAGCTTCAAATTTTCCGCATCTCATTATTTATAGTTTAATTATTTTTGTCATTTGGCTTCCAATTTTTAACACTTATTACGTAGTAGAAAACGACACATTAATTATTAAGAGCTTGGTATTCCGATGGAAAATTAATATTAATGATATTACTCAAATAGAACCTACTCATAATCCACTTTCATCTCCAGCGCTCTCATTAGATCGACTCAAAATTTATTATATGAAGAATGGAGAAATTACTTCAGTGATGATTTCACCAAAAGATAAAGAACGTTTTTTTCAAGCCATAAACAAAAGACTCCATTAAAGTTGCTTGTTTAATTGCAAACATAAATTACGCTATTTCCATGACGACAAAAAATAAATGGAGATAAACCATGCTTACACGTTTTTTACTGCCAATTTTCGGCACTACGGTTTTAATTACATTAGCTGGATGTGCTTCATCCTCTCAGTCTCCTATTACCGAGAGCTATGGGCCTGAACCAAAATTGCCTGAGCCTAAATCAAGTTTATTTCCAACCGTAAATATAGCACCAGCAGAAGGCTGGCCGAGTGGTGTTATGCCAACACCGGCAGAAGGTTTGAAGGTAAAAGCATTTGCAAAAGGGCTTGAACACCCACGTTGGCTTTATGTATTACCCAATGGTGATGTATTGGTTGCTGAAACAGATGCCCCCCCTAAACCAGAAGACGGCAAAGGGATTAAGGGTAAAATTATGACTTTCGTGATGAGACGTGCAGGATCATCTCATCCGAGTGCCAATCGTATTAGTTTGCTTCGAGACACTAATGGAGACGGAATTGCTGATCAAAAAACGGTATTTCTCAAAGATTTGAACTCACCGTTTGGTATGGCATTAGTAGGTAATAACTTATATATCGCCAATACGGATGCACTTGTGCGTTTTCCTTATCAAGACAGTGAAACTCAAATTACAGCAAGTGGAACCAAAGTATTGGACTTACCGGGCGGTCCTTTAAATCACCACTGGACCAAAAATGTGATCGCTAACCCAGCAGGGAGTAAGCTGTACATTACTGTTGGTTCTAACAGTAATGTTGCTGAAAATGGTATGGATAAAGAAAAAGGTCGCGCACAAATTATGGAGTTTGATATTGCAAGTGGTCAGTCACGTCCATTTGCAACGGGACTACGTAATCCGAATGGTATGGCTTGGCAACCTCAAAGCGGAAAACTTTGGACGGTTGTTAATGAGCGCGATGAAATTGGCAGTGATTTAGTACCTGACTATATGACTTCGGTTCAAGACGGTGCTTTTTATGGCTGGCCTTATAGCTACTATGGTCAACATGTGGATGTGCGAGTAAAACCACAAAATCCTGAACTGGTCGCACGTGCAATTAAACCTGACTATGCACTAGGTAATCACACAGCCTCTTTAGGTCTTGCATTCTATGCAGCTGAACTCATGCCGCAATTTAGAGGAGGGGCATTGATCGGTCAGCATGGTTCTTGGAACCGTAAACCTCATAGTGGTTATAAAGTCATTTTTGTACCATTTAGAAGTGGTCAACCCTCTGGTCCACCGCAAGATATATTGACAGGATTCCTCAGTGATAAAGGAAAAGCTTATGGGCGCCCTGTAGGTGTGGCAATTGATTTCTCGGGTGCTGTGTTAGTTGCAGATGACGTAGGCAATACGATTTGGCGCGTTTCACCAGTTGCGGAGACGACTTATGAAGCTCCAATGAAACGTGCTATTGGAACCCCGCCAGGCACACCATAAAGTATATTAACGATCATTTATTAGTATGGGCGGTCTTTAAGCTTTATAGAGGCTCGTCCAACTGGCTATTATTTAATTTTTAAATAATTGAACGAAAAAAATACTAATTGGACTTTATAAGCTAACTTCTCAAGAATGAATATGTGAAAACAACAATGATGTTTAAGGATAAAACACATGAATACACATATTCGAATTGCCGTGGTTGGTGGCGGTATTGCTGGTCAGGCATTGGCAAGTAATTTAAGTAAACATGCTCATTTAGATGTCCAAATGTTTGAATCTGCACCTCAGTTTTCTGAAATTGGGGCAGGGATTTCTTTTGGAGCAAATGCAGTCAAAGCGATTGAATTATTAGGTTTAGCCAACGAATATCACGCAATTGCAGATAAGGTATCTGCACCATTTCAAGATGTTTGGTTTCAATGGCGTAATGGTTATACCGATGAATATTTATCTGCATCGGTAGCGACAGGTGTAGGGCAGTCTTCTGTTCATCGTGCAGACTTTCTAGATGCGATTATTCCTCACATGCCTACGCAAAATGTCCACTTTTCTAAACGACTTGAGTCTATTGAAGAACAAGCAGATCAAGTCATTTTACATTTCAATGATGGCAGTAGGCACGAATGTGATTATTTGATTGGGGCTGATGGTATTCGCTCTATTGCTCGCCAATATGTTTTAGCTACACATGCTTTGCCACCTGTTCATCCACGCTTTTCAGGAACTTGGGCATATCGTGGAATCATTTCACATGCTTCATTTAAAGCAGCGCTGCAGCAAATAGATGGCGATACAGATTTAGCAGATATTCCCCAAATGTTATTGGGCAAAGACAAACATATCTTGACGTTCCCAATTCGTAAGGGGGAGCAAATTAATATCGTTGCTTTCTGCTCAAACCGCGAAGATACAGTACTACCAGCCGATACACCATGGACTAAACCTGTCGATAAAGCTCAAATGCTTTCTGATTTTTCAGACTGGAGCGAAAGTTGCCAAACATTACTGGGTTTAATTGAGCAACCCACCATTTGGGCTTTACATGAAATTGAAGAACTATCGACTTATCAAAGTGCCTCGGGTCACGTGATTCTTATGGGTGATGCCGCACATGCCATGTTACCTCACCAAGGGGCTGGAGCAGGGCAAGGTCTCGAAGATGCTTTAATCCTTGCTGCATTACTGGCTGAGAAAAACTTACAGTCGGATCAACTCACCGATGTGTCCTCGATTTATGAAAAGCTCCGTTTAAAACGCGCTTGTCGTGTTCAACAAACCTCTCGTGAGTCTGGCGAAATTTATGAGTGCTATTCAACTCAGTACTCAACGTTTGCAAAAATTGGCGAGCACCTTGAACATCGTTTTGACTGGTTGTGGCAACACGATTTAGAGCAGGATGTTGCAGAGGCACAGCAACAATTAAAACAGCTAGGAATGGCGACTATTTAAATCATGTGATGCTTTATAAACAATTTGCTAAGGAAAGCAATTATGGAAAAACTAAATGCAAATCAATTGATTGATGAAGCAAAATTAACGCCATTGCATTGGCGAGTGATTTTGCTGAGTGCACTTATTATTATTTTTGATGGATATGATCTGGTCATTTACGGTGTTGCATTACCTAAGCTCATGCAGCACTGGCAGTTAGATAGTATGACTGCTGGGCTTTTAGGTAGTGTTGCACTATTTGGCATGATGTTTGGTGCAATGTTGTTTGGAAGTTTAGCGGACAAATTAGAATCTTATGGCTTTAGCCGTAAACGCCTTATTATGTTATGCATCATGATTTTCAGCGGTTTTACTGTGTTATGCGGTCTTGCCGATAGTCCAAAAGCGTTTGCAATATACCGTTTCATTGCGGGTTTAGGTTTAGGCGGTGTAATGCCCAACGTCATTGCCCTAATGACAGAATATGCCCCCAAAAAGTTAAGATCTACCTTAGTTTCACTGATGTTTAGTGGCTACGCCATTGGGGGTATGGGCTCGGCACTTTTAGGCATGTGGTTGGTGCCTAATTTTGGTTGGCAAATTATGTTTATTTTGGCAGGTATTCCGTTGGTTCTATTACCAATTATTTGGAAATATTTACCCGAATCGATTGATTATCTAATTCGTCAGAAGAAGTGGGATGAGGTACGACATTTACTTCAACAGTTGGCTCCTGAACAAAATATAAGTGTCCAGACCAATATTGTTTTACATCAGGAAAACCAACAAGTTGCTGCTCGTCCTTTGGTTGCCTTGTTTACTGAAAATCGTGCCCTAGTCACCATCTTTTTTTGGCTCAGTGTCTTGATGGCTTTACTTATGGTGTATGCCCTAGGTAATTGGATACCAAAGTTAATGGTAGAAGCAGGCTACGATCTATCAACCAGTTTGGTATTTTTACTGGCATTAAATTTAGGGGGAATGCTAGGTGCAATAGGTGGCGGTTTCTTTGCTGATCGTTTTCATCTAGGTAAGGTCATTTGTTCACTATTCTTAGCGGGTGCAATTTCACTTTACTTATTAAGCTACGCGTTACCTATGGTGATTTTATATCTCTGCATTGCTGTTGCAGGTGCAGCTTCTATTGGAGGGCAAATTTTATTACTGGCTTATATGGCGCAGTTTTATCCTTCCCCAATTCGAAGTACCGGCATTGGTATGGCCTTAGGTGTGGGGCGTATTGGCGCTATTCTGGGACCGATTTTATGCGGCTGGCTTTTAAGTTTGCATTTACCAATTGAATATAATTTTATCGCTCTAGCCATTCCTTGTGTGCTGGCAACCTTAAGTGTTATTGCCATAAGTATTTGCAGTCGAACCAAGCGTGTAATGCTAAATTCAAGCATATCTCCATAAGAATTAAGCATTTTTTATCCCGATAAAACAAACTAAACTCTAAACAAAGAAGCTAAAGTCTTTGTTTAGAGTATTTAAAGGATCAGAACCATGGATTTAGGTTTGATTAAAGTTTTTGTCTGTATTTATGAGTCTCGTCATATTAGTAAAGCTGCCGATAAATTAAATTTAAGCCAGCCTTCGGTGACTTATAATTTGAACCGATTACGCCGTCAGTTAAATGATGAGTTATTTACCAGAAGTCGAGGAGGAGTGGAGCCAACAAAAGTTGCACATGAACTTTATCCAATTTTCCATCAAGCGATTTTTAATATTGAATCGGCGATTGCTCAAGCACAGGAATTTCATCCTGAAAACTCGAATAAAACGTTCAGAATTGGACTGTCTGACGCAGGGGAAATTTGTCTTTTGCCTAGCCTTATGGCTTTTTTACAAAAAGCAGCCCCACATATTCAAATTGAAATTGAGGAGATTCAGTCTGCTAAGGTTGAACAGTGGCTCATTGATGGTTTTTTAGATCTGGCTGTCTTTAATAGTACGCAGACAATAATGCCGAAAATAGAAACACGTACTTTATTTGAAGAAAGATATGTATGTATTGCCAGAGCTAACCATCCGAGGCTACAACAGCAACTGACTTTAGAGCAATATTTGCAAGAAGACCATGTTGCCATTAAGTCATCGACAGGGCATATCCAAGTTGAACAATATTTAAAAACAATGGATTTGAAGCGACGTATTCGTTTAGAAGTCCCGCATTTTAGTGTTTTGCAAGGCGTTTTACAGAGTTCAGATATGTTGGTGACATTACCGTCACGAGCAGCTCGACATTATTTCGCTCATGGTAATGTCCAAATGTTTGAATTACCTTTCGCTATGGATTCTTTTAAAGTGAGCTTGAACTGGTTTAATCGTAGTGATGATATTATTGCCAGAAAATGGCTGATTCAATCTGTCGGTCAAATATTTGAAGTTTTATAAAACCATTAATATCTGTGTTGAAAATTATATTTAAAATTCAATTTTCAGGTTAATGGATCTGATCTGAGAAGTTAAAGTTCTTTCCAATTTATTATTAAATTTTGATAGCATTCGCTACATACACAATAAGAACTGTTGATACGAATTATGACCGATCAATTAAGAGCAAAATTTGAAAATTTAGAACTTAATGCGGGTTTAGGGAAAATCAGTGCGTTTATTTCAATGTCACTCAGCTTGCTTTGTTTATTTGGTGCTTTATGTTTTTTATTTCCCAGTGTATTAACGACACCAGAACTTCGTCCTCTTTACGCAAAGCATTATAATCTTTTCTATTATGGCCTGATCACTGGCATTGTGATTAGTGCTGGTTTTGGTGCATTTAGCGCAATTATTCGTCAAAACCGATATGGGTTCTACGGGCTATGTTTTTCACTTGTGGCAGCAGTTTTGGGTTGCGGCGTAATTGAAGCACCCGTTTTACCAAGTGTACCGTTTTATGCAGGTATCGATTATTTTGTACTAACCCTATTCATTTTAGCGTTTGTTTTTATTCCGCTTGAAGGTTTTTTTGCTAAAAATCCTGAACAAAAAATATTAAGAGTCGGTTGGGTGACCGATATGAAATATTTCATGGTCAGCCATGTTGGGATTCAACTATTCAGCTTTTTAACGGTTATGCCAATTCAATATTGGATTACGCACCTGCCTGATAACCCAATTGTGCCTTATGTACAAGCTCAACCAATTTGGCTGCAATTTATTGAGCTACTGATTGTGGTGGATTTTACGGTGTATTGGTTGCACCGTGCTATGCATGAGGTTAATTTCTTATGGCGCTTTCATGCGATTCATCATTCGACAGAATATATGGATTGGTTAGCATCTTCTCGTTTGCATGTCATAGAAGTACTGATGACTCGCTTTATTGCGACTTTACCGATTTTCCTGTTGGGTTTTCATACTTCAGCTGTTTTTGCTTATTTAGTTTTTATTTCATTTCACGCTATTTTTATTCATTCCAATGTACGTTTTCGCTTTCCATATTTACGCTGGATTATTGCAACACCAGAATTCCACCATTGGCATCATTCTTCAGAAAAACCAGCGATTGATAAAAATTATGCTGCTTTTATCCCACTCTATGATGTTATTTTTAAAACGGTCTATATGCCTAAACATTTGGCCAGTGTATATGGAACGGTTGGCTATAAAATCCCAAATAGTTTTGTGAAACAATTTACTTGGCCTTTTAAAAAGTATGTAAAGCGGTTTTTAAAACCTTGGCGTGATCAGTAAACCTTAAGTTTTAGCTTAATAAATCTAGAATGCTTAAATGACATGTTTAAGCATTCTTCTTGGCATCTGCCGCTGCAAAATGAGCCATTTGGTCAGCATACGCTTTTTGAAAAGAAGGACGTATAGTCGCTCTCTGAACATATGCAAGACAATGGGGAAATTCTGTCAACCCATCAAATTTATTCACCAAACGTAATACGTCAGCCATAACAATATCGGCAATAGAAAATGACTGAGCCAGCCATTCGCGCTCTGCAAGAAATGACTCCATATGTTGAAGGCGAGACTGAAGAAAGGCATCAAATTGTTTGTGTGCGGGAGTATCTCTCTGAGCATTAGAAAATCTTAATAAAGCCCAAGGAAGACTCGCCATTTCTACTGAATTAAGTGCTGCAAATAACCATTCTATAACTTCATTACGCTGTTTCGGATCTGTAGGTAAAAGTACACGACTACGTTCACCCAAATAAAATAGGATAGCGCCACTTTCAAAAATTGAAATATCACCATCTGTTAACCAAGGAACTTGCCCAAAAGGTTGGTGAGCAAAATGATCAGCTCCTCTCTCATAAAAAGATACGCTATTTATTTTATAGGGCATTTTTGCCTCTTCTAATGCCCATCTTATCCTTATATCTCTTACAAAACCTCGTGGTAATTCTGGCACCCAATCAAAAGTTGTCAAAATGAAATTATTCATAGTAAATTTCCTTATATTTTATATTGATAACTCAAACATACTTTTGAGCCTTTTACTTATTTTTCATCTAAATTCATCTTGCGAGTGAATCTTGATATTAAAAATAGTCTAACGAATTTGAATAGATATAAATGTAGTAATCAGAAGCTAAATTATTTATTTAAGTATTATTTGTTTTTAATTGTTTAAGTCAGCTTCATTTGAGGCTGACTTTTTAACAAATCATTATTTGCTTTTAATATTTTTAAAAATCATTACAAGGGCAATCAGAGCAAGGCCAATAATTAAACTCATATAAATATTAGCACTGTTCATAAGTCCAATTTTACCCACAAAATAACCTGCAAGAATTGCCGGAATACTAAAAGCCAAATAGCTTTCAACAAAAAATGCAGCCATAAGACCAGCACGTTCTTCTGGTAACGCAAGCGGCATGACTGTGCGAATTGCTCCCATAAAAGCGGTACCAAAACCTACTCCAGTAATAATAGAGCCTAAAAATAAAACCACTGCGCTTGTAAAATTAATCGCTAAAAATAAAACGGTTGCTCCAATAATGATGGATAAGGTACCCGTGAGCAAAATACGAAAATTTGTAGATTTTCTTAGGGTTAATATGCCGGCTGCACCTGAAAGTGCAAGCGCCATAAACATAATCCCGTTTAGCCATGCAGAAGAGGTTTGAAAAATCTTTGCGAGTAAAGAGGGCATAAGTGATAAGAAAAAACCACTGACCATCCAAAGTGCAATGTTAATAGGGCTAATGCTTAATAAAGCACTTCTTGCTTGATGAGGAATAGCCATGTTGGGTTTTAAAGAAGCAAGTGCACCCGATCTTTTTTGTGCAGTTTCAGGATTAAAGAAACTTAAAATGAGTTGAAATGCAAAGAGAACACATAAAAGCTCAAAAACGAGCTGCAAAGGTTGTGATGAAAATTGCAAAATAGTACATGTAATAAAGATGCCAGCTGCCATACCGACCATTGGAGCAATACTATTAATCAAGGAGCCCTGATGTTTGCTGAAATCTAAAATTGCGGCTCCTATGGCAGAAACAGCAAGTCCAGTCGCGATGCCTTGCAGCCCACGAGCAATAAATAGCATAGAAACATCTGAGGCAAAAAGGAAAAAGCTCATTGAAACAATTTGCAGAAAAATCGCTGAAAGAATGACAGGTCGACGTCCAATATAATCAGATAAAGAGCCAATAATGAGTAAAGAGGCAAGTAAGGTAAACGCGTAGGTCGCAAAAATTAAGGTTAATGTAACAGGCGAAAATTGCCATGCTTGCTGATACAAGCGATATAGAGGAGTCGGTGAGCTGGACGCGGCCATAAATGTCATGAGCGTGATCGTGTTTAAGGTCAACGCAACTCTTGAATCTAACTGAAAAACAGATCTAGACCGTTTCGAACTTGAATTGTTCATATAAGATGAATAACATAAAAGCGAATATTTAGCTTTTATACATTATTTTTACACTAAAGCAAATCCTTAGCTTTAGTGTATTTTGTATATACAAATAATATTTTAATTGTTTTTTATTGAAGTAGAGCTGATTAATGGCAAAAGTTGTTACTGGGTTACGACCGGGCGGCCGTAGTGAAAGAATCCAAACTGCGGTACATCAAGCAGTCAAAGAGCTTCAAAAAACATTGGAGCAAAGCCAAATCACCATACCTATGATCGCTCATGAGGCAGGAGTAACGCCTTCAACAATTTATCGCCGTTGGGGAGACATTAATCAGTTATTTTCAGATGTTGCTCTAAATGAACTCAAACCCGAAATGGAGCCAAAAGATTTAGGTTCATTTCAACTTGATGTTACCGCATGGGTCGAACAGTATTTTGAAGAGTATTCTTCTGAAGTGGGACAGGTCTTACTACGTGATGTGTTATATGCAGCAGAATCTTCAAATGCCCGACAATGCGAAACCTTAATTATTCAGCAACTCGATATTATTCAAGCTCGAGCAAGACTACGTCATGAACCAACCATATCGAATCAAGAAATTATCGAAGCAGTCATTGCTCCAATGTTGTTTAGAATCTTATTCACTGACCGCACCTTATGCTTAGACTATGTCCATATTTTATTAGAGCGGTTATTTAAGACTCATTCCAATTTTAATTAATTTATAGCGGCCTATTAGTTTAAATATTTAACAAGAAATAGACGCGTTTTCTCATTAAGAAATTATATATCAGTTTTTCTTATTATTTTTAAAATAAATTTTCATAATTCATAATTTATATGTTTTATATAAAATCATTTATTTAATAAATGGTTGGCTTGAGGTGGATAAAAGAGTATGCATGGTGGGTTTTATTACTATTTATGGTGTAAAATTTTAATATAAATAATAACTTACTTAAAAAATTAACTATTTTTACGATATTTAAAGCTTAAAAATAAAAAGTATTCTATACAATTTAACGCATGATTTTTGAATTTAACATTTTTTAAATTTATGACACAGGGTGTTTTTTATTCTTTACAATGGCTTTTCCTTGTTAAAGCAGCTTGTGGTGCTTGCTTTATATTTTATTTTTTTATCCCCATCGAAAAGGTATTTAGATAATGGATTTCAATACCCTTGACCAAGAAGCAGTACAGAAAAAACAGAAATTTCACCAAATTTTGTATGTACAGGTCATTTTTGCAATTATTTTGGGCATTTTAATTGGTCATTTTTACCCAGAACTTGGCGAAAGTTTAAAACCACTTGGTGATGCATTCATCAAGATCGTTAAAATGATTATCGCTCCCGTCATCTTTTTAACTGTTGTTACAGGCATTGCCAGTATGACAAACATGAGCCGAGTCGGCCGTGTAACTGGTAAAGCTATGCTTTATTTCCTTACCTTCTCAAGCTTGGCACTTGTGGTTGGTATGATTGTGGCAAATATTATCCAACCGGGTAAAGGCCTTAACATTGATCCAGCTACCTTAGTCAACGACAAAGTAAATACTTATGTTGAAAAGGCGCATGCAACAAATATTACCGACTTCTTCATGAATATTATCCCGCAAACATTGGTCAGTCCTCTGGCTGGTGGCGAGATTTTACAGGTGTTATTTGTAGCGGTGCTATTTGGTATTTCTTTGGCTGCTTTGGGTGACCGAGCACGTCCAATTACCGATTTTTTAAATAACTTAACAGCTCCAGTTTTCTACTTAGTTGGTATGTTAATGAAGCTTGCCCCAATCGGTGCTTTTGGTGCAATGGCTTTTACGATCGGTGCGTATGGAATCGAATCAATTGGTAATTTATTACTGTTAATCATGACGTTCTACATTACTGCTGTGTTATTTATTCTAGTAATTTTGGGTGCAGTAGCTCGTTATAACGGTTTTTCAATTATTCATTTAATTCGTTATATCAAAGATGAACTTTGGTTGGTTTTGGGAACAAGTTCTTCTGAAGCAGCTTTGCCATCTTTAATGGACAAAATGCAAAAAGCAGGTTGTGAAAAATCAGTTGTAGGTTTAGTCATTCCAACAGGTTATTCATTTAACCTTGATGGTACAAATATCTATATGACTATGGCGGCTCTGTTCATTGCGCAAGCTTGTAATGTAGATTTATCAATTAGTGAGCAAATCGCATTGCTTTTAGTCGCAATGGTAAGTTCTAAAGGTGCAGCAGGGGTGACTGGTGCAGGTTTTATTACTCTAGCTGCAACTTTATCGGTTGTACCAGCTGTTCCTGTCGCAGGTATGGCTTTAATTCTTGGTATTGACCGCTTTATGTCTGAGTGCCGTGCTTTAACAAATCTAGTGGGTAATGCATGTGCAACAATTGTTGTGGCACGTTGGGATAAGGCTTTAGATAAAGATCTTCTTGATAAAGCATTAAAGAACCCTAAAGCAGATTAACCTTACAAAAAAATCTGTAGCTAAGGGCAATTTGGGAGAATAGCCCAGCTACAGATTTTTTGTTTAATCTCTAAAAATATATTTTTAATTAAGCCATTCTAAAGTTCTGCAACATTACTTATCTTTCAATAAAGACCAGACAGCAATTTAAATCAAGTCGTGAAAAATTATGCTTTTAAGTGATCCTCAAACTCTTCACCTAATTGCATCGCTAATGAATTGCCGGCTAACTCACAGGTTACCAGACCATATTCTTTTTTAAAACTAAAAGTAAAACCTTTCCCGTCAGCGAGATTTTTAACTGAATACCCTAACTTTTCTAACCAAATACGAAACGCAATCAAATTTTTAGCTTTAACAACCTTTTTCACGTGAGAACTCCTTCTATCCGTGGCATTACATCTTATTTATTAATAGGGTTTTAATTAGATTTTTTAAAGGGGAAAAACTTTTTTTTATTTTGCAACTTGTAAAAAAAGTAAGATAAAGAAATAAAAAATTTCATTTTTATGAAATTATGAGTCTATTATGTGACTAAAAAATAATAACTTTTTATTTAAAGAGCTGTTTGTATAATGGTTTTTAAAAATTATAAATTCAATGATATTTTTAAAATAATGAACAAATAAAAAATAGAGTAAATGTAAAAAATAATTACAGGCAGCAGGTAATGAGCAAGAAGATACAGTTCTTAAAAATGAAACTGTATCTTCTTTGAAAGCTTAATTTTAGAAATTATCTTTAAGAGCACGCAGGTGGGCGAAGTCTTCAACACTTTCTGCGCGAAGAAAGGGGTTGGTTGCTAATTCAAGTTCAATCGTGCTTGGTAGGGTGATTAATCTCTGTTTACGTAGCTCACGGACTTCTTCAGCTCGTTCAGATAAGGCATGGTTATGCGGTTCTACCGTTAAGGCAAATTCGGCATTTGAAAGCGTGTATTCATGTGTGCAATAAACTTTTGTGTTGGTCGGTAATGCTGCTAGACGGCTCAGTGAGTGATACATTTGTTCAGCTGTGCCTTCAAATAATCGACCACATCCCATTGCAAATAAGGTATCACCGCAAAATACAGCCTCTAATTCTTCAATAAAATATACAATGTGCCCTAAGGTATGACCTGGGGTTGCAATAATCTCTACTTTTAAATCATTAAATTTTAGATGATCGTCATGTTGTAAGGGGTGGGTAATTCCCGGAATTTTTGTGAGTTCATCACGTGGGCCATACACAGTAATATTTTGGGCAGCAGTTAAATCCGCAACACCACCTATATGGTCTTTGTGCCAATGAGTAAGCCAGATTTGTTTTAAATTTAACTGATTGTTCTGACAAAATTGAGTTACCAGTTCCGCTTCTGTTGGGTCGACTGCAACAGCTTCTTGGGTTTCAGTATCTTCTAAAATCCAGATATAGTTTTGGAGGGCATTCTGCACATCAATAAAATGAATTCTATAACGCATTGTTTTATCCTGAAACTAAATCCAAAGAGTAAATGAATAATGACTAATTCTGATCATACCAGAAAATGGTATTGAGCCATGCTCTCAACTGTCTTTAAGAACAGGGTGATATAAAACAAAAAAGCCCTCTAGGAAGAGAGCTTTTTTTGTATGGATGACTTAACGGAGCTTGGCGAGCCAGTTCCCTAGCGTCTGTACAATCTGTACTAATAGCAATAGGATAATAACTGTTAAAATCACAACGCTAGTATCAAAACGTTGATAACCATAAGAAATCGCTAAATCACCAATACCACCTGCGCCAACTGCGCCAGCCATGGCGGTTGCACCAATAAGACTGATTGTCGCTGTGGTAAGGTTTAAAATGAGTGAACTGCGTGCTTCAGGTAAAATAAAGCGGTAGATAATTTGCCAAGGTGTAGCACCCATCGCTTGAGCAGATTCAATAATTCCTTCATTTACTTCAAGCAATGAAGTTTCAATCAGACGTCCCATATAAGGGCCAACATAAATAGTCAATGGAACAATAGCTGCCCACGTACCAATTGAAGTACCTACTAATAGCTTAGTAAGAGGAATCACTGCAATGAGTAAAATAATAAAAGGAAGAGAGCGTAAAGCATTTACAATTGGATTAAGTAAATGATAAATCACTTTATTGGGTAAAATGCCTTCTGGACGGGTAACTAATAAAATAATTCCCTGAATAAATCCCCAAATGCCGCCAAACAAAAGTGCAAAGAAAACCATATGAAAGGTTTCTTGCAAAGCTGTAACGAACTGATCAATAGAAAGGGAACTGTGCCAGAAAGGTTGAGTAAGTTCAGTTAACCACTGTACGATTAAATCTCTCATACTTGATCTCCTGATTGAACTACACCTACTTCATTTTGTTCCAAAAACTCAATAGCCTGCTTAATGAGCTGAGGATCACCTAAAAGCTGCACAAACATTTGACCAATGACTGTGCCATTAATTTCAGTCATGTTGGCAAATAAAATATTTAAGCTAATATCGAATTTTTTAATCAGTGACTGAATTACAGGCTCTTGAGCAGAACGCCCTAAAAACTGTAAACAGTAAATACTATGATGATGCTGGTTTTCGAGCTGATTTAAAATATTCACAGGCAACTGTTGATGTAAAACAGTTTGAATGAAGTTTTTAGTGGTTGGATGTTGAGGTTTACTAAAGATATCAATCGTTGAACCTTGTTCAATGACTTTACCTGCTTCCATCACAGCCACATGATCACAAATAGTTTCAATGACATCCATTTCATGGGTCACCATAACAATCGTGATTTTTTGCTCTTGATTAATTTTCTTGAGTAGCTCTAAAACTGACTTGGTTGTTTGCGGGTCTAGGGCAGAGGTTGCTTCATCACATAAAAGAATCTTTGGATGATTTGCCAAAGCACGGGCAATACCGACACGTTGCTTTTGTCCGCCAGAAAGTTCATCTGGATAAGCATCTTTTTTATGCTTAAGATCAATGAACTCCAGCAACTCATTTAAGCGCTTTTCACGTTCTACTTTATTGTAATTCAGTAGTCGCATTGGCATTTCGATATTTTCAGCAACCGTCTTGGTTTGTAGCAGATTGAAGTGCTGAAAAATCATTCCAATACTTGCACGTTCCTGACGTAATGAGCGTGCATCCAAAGCGGTGAAATCTTTCTGATTAATAATGATTTGACCTTCTGTTGGTCGCTCAAGTAGGTTGATCAGGCGGATTAAGGTACTTTTACCTGCACCACTATAGCCAATGATGCCAAAAATACTGCCCTCTGGAATCTCTAAATTGATTTGGTCGAGTGCGCGTATGGTTTGACTTTTGAGCTGATAGTGCTTTGAAATGTTTTTAAATTGAATCATATCGTCAGAAGCTATGCTGGAAAGAAAAAACAGGCAAAGAGAATTTGCCTGTTTCACGTTTCCGCTATTATATTACTATTTAGCTTCTGAGAGATAGCTGATTGGTTGATCTACGTCAACTTTTGTTCCACCAAAACGCTCTGTTACATACTTTTTAGCTGCTGCACTGTGATATAGCTGTCCAACTTTTTGCAAAACAGCATCATTTTTACGTGAATCAGCAGTTGCAAGAACGTTGACATTAAGTCGTGTGCTTTGATCAACAGGCTCATAGAAAATAGAATCTTTGAGTACGTTCAAGCCACCTTCCATTGCTAAGGTGTTACCTAATACAACGGCATCAACTTCGTCTTTAATACGTAATGCAGTTGCCATTTGGATTGGTTTGATATCGATCTTTTTACTATTTTCGATGATATCGTTTGGACTGCCTTGAGCCGGGTTAAAATCAGCTTTAAGTTTGATTAAGCCAGCTGTTTGTAATAAAAGTAAAGCACGAGCTTCGTTGGCAGCATCATTTGGGATTGCAATAATTGCACCCTCTGCGAGCTCATCAATTTTTTTGTGTTTACTTGAATAGATACCCATTGGCTCAAGATATGTGGTAGAAACCGGTGCAATTTTATCTTGGTTTGATTTATTAAATGCAACAAGATAAGAATAAGATTGGAAAGCATTCAGATCTACTTCTTTGTTTGCAATGGCTGCATTCATAGAAACATAGTCTGTGAAGTTTTTCACTTCTAACTTTAAGCCAGCAGCTTGGGTTTCTGGCAAAGTTGCGATATAACGCCAAATATCAGCATCTGAACCTGTAGAGGCAATTACTACCGTTTGTAATTGGGAGCTATCATTGTTTTGGTTTGTTTGTGGAGCACTTTCTTGTTTACCACATGCTGCCAATAGTACTACTGACATACTTAAAAAAAGACTGATCAGCTTTTTCATTTAAAAAAGTCCTGATTGAGGAGATATAGAAAAATAAGTATTGATCTATATCCATATGAAATGGGAGGAGTTGGAATTACAACTGGTTTAAACTCTGGTATCTTTTGGTGGGGTTTCATAATTTGCTTGCATATTTTGGCGGTAAGAGAGGGTTACTGTTTGGGGATTAACTGTTTCCCCAAACAGTTAATCCCCAAACAGTAACCAAACGAGTGTTCATAAATTTAGAACATTAAAAACTCTCTACAGTTATAACCTGTAGAGCAAGTCGCTATGAAAATTATTAAAACAGCAGTGTTTATTGACAGTTCCAACGTTATGCTAATCATATCAATAAAAGTGTGCTTGATATAGAGGGCCTCTTTTCTATTTGTTGATATCTTTAGAAATATAATAAAGATTTATACGATTTGCTTATATTGTGGCACATAATAGAAAAGCCTCTATATATAGAGGCTTTTCATTAGAGTTTTAAACTTGTAGAATTTTTAAGCTTTTTCACGTGCAATTGCGCGGTAGCCAATGTCGCTACGATATTGCATACCCGTAAAGTTAACTTGTCCGCATACTTCTAGTGCGTTAATTTGTGCTTCCAAAACGCTGTCGCCTAATGCTGTTACACAAAGAACTCGACCACCAGAAGTCACGATGTGACCATCTTCACGAGTTGCAGTGCCTGCATGGAAAATTTTAGTATCTTCAGGTGATTGTCCGATACCTGAAATTACATCGCCATTGCGTACACTATCAGGATAGCCTTCTGCTGCGAGTACAATACCGATTGACTTGCGTTCATCCCATTCAGCTTCTTTTGGTAAGTTACCAGCAATACCGGCTTCTACCAATTCAACAAGAGATGATTTTAAACGCATCATGATTGGTTGAGTTTCAGGGTCACCAAAACGACAGTTAAACTCGATCACACGTGGTTGACCTTGCTCATCAATCATTAGGCCAGCATATAAGAAACCAGTGTAAACATGTCCGTCAGCAGCCATACCTTCTACGGTTGGGTGCATGATTTCAGACATAACGCGTTCAAAAATGTCAGAAGTTACAACTGGAGCAGGAGAGTATGCACCCATACCGCCAGTGTTAGGACCTTGATCGCCTTCAAAAATACGCTTGTGATCTTGTGAAGTTGCCATTGGTAAAATATTTTTACCATCAATCATACAAATGAAAGAAGCTTCTTCACCTGCAAGGAACTGTTCAATCACAACACGTGAACCAGCATCACCAAATTTGTTGCCTGCAAGCATGTCATCAATTGCTGCAAAAGCTTCTTCGTTGGTCATTGCAACGATTACACCTTTACCAGCAGCAAGGCCATCAGCTTTAATTACAATTGGTGCACCATTTTTTTCAACATAAGCTTTAGCTGCATCTACTTCAGTGAAAACGTCATAGAAAGCAGTCGGAATGTTGTGACGCTTTAAAAAGTGTTTGGCAAATGCTTTTGAGCCTTCAAGCTGTGCCGCATATTGAGTAGGTCCCCAAATTTTTAAACCTGCTTCACGTGCAGCATCTACCACACCATTAACTAATGGTGCTTCTGGACCAACAATAATAAGATCAACATTATTTTCTTTAGCAAAAGCAATAATTGCTGGGTTGTCTAAAATATCAAGCTGAACATTAAGACATTTGTCTTCTGTTGCAGTTCCAGCATTACCTGGTGCAACAAAAACTTGAGTAACATTGGTATCTTGCGCAATTTTCCATGCTAAAGCATGTTCACGACCACCACTACCTAAAACTAAAATATTCATTTTTAATTTGTTCCTTAACTTTAATCCTTTTTCATCCCCCTCTATCCCTCAAGGTGGAGAGTTAGCTCCATTATTGTGGAAAACCCTCCTGAATGAAAGGAGGGTTAGGGAGGACTAAATTTAAATTAGTGGCGGAAGTGGCGCATACCAGTGAAGACCATTGCAATACCAGCTTCATCAGCTGCCGCAATAACTTCCTCATCACGCATAGAGCCACCTGGTTGAATAATGCATTTAATGCCAGCTTTAGCCGCATTATCAATACCGTCACGGAACGGGAAGAATGCATCAGATGCCATTACAGCGCCTTCAACAACCAAACCAGCATGTTCAGCTTTAATGGCAGCAATACGAGCTGAGTTAACACGGCTCATTTGACCTGCACCTACACCAATAGTTTGGCGGTTTTTCGCATAAACAATTGCATTTGATTTTACATATTTCGCAACTTTCCAAGCAAAGATGAGGTCATCAATTTCTTGTTCAGTTGGTGCGCATTTGGTTACTACTTTAAGATCATCTTTAGTAATCATACCTAAGTCTTGATCTTGAACTAATAAACCGCCATTAACGCGTTTGTAGTCAAGTTGTGGTGCACGTGCGTCAATCGCAGGTAATTCGCCACAAACTAAAACACGTACATTTTTCTTAGCGCCAGTAACTTCAAGCACGCCATCAGCAATACTTGGAGCAATGATTACTTCAACGAATTGACGCTCTACAATTGCTTGAGCAGTTGCAACATCTAACTCACGGTTAAATGCAATAATACCGCCGAAAGCAGATTCTGGGTCAGTCGCATAAGCTAAATCGTAAGCAGCTTTAATGCCGTCTAAAGAAACAGCAACACCACAAGGATTAGCGTGTTTTACAATCACACAAGCAGGTTTTGCAAATGATTTCACACATTCAAGTGCAGCATCTGTATCTGCAATGTTGTTATAAGACAATTCTTTGCCTTGTAACTGTTTTGCCGTAGAAACTGACGCTTCTTTTGCATTTGCTTCAACGTAAAATGCAGCAGATTGATGTGGGTTTTCACCGTAACGTAAATCTTGTGCTTTGTTCAATTGAGTATTGAACGTACGAGGGAATAAATCAGCTTCACCTTCGGTCTTACCAACGCGAGCGCCTAGGTAAGAAGCGATCATACCGTCATATTGAGCTGTATGTTCAAATGCTTTAACAGCTAAATCGAAGCGTGTTTCATAAGAAAGTGAACCAGTAGCTTTTAATTCAGTAATAACTGTATCGTAATCTGAAGCATTTACAACAATACCGACAGAAGCGTGGTTTTTAGCAGCAGCACGAACCATTGTTGGACCGCCGATGTCGATATTTTCGATAGCATCAGCAAGTGAACAGTTAGGTTTTGCAACTGTTGCAGCGAATGGATAAAGGTTCACGACAACAAGATCAATCGGATCAATGTTGTGTTCTTCCATTACTGCTTCGTCTAAACCGCGGCGAGCGAGAATACCGCCATGAATTTTTGGATGTAATGTCTTAACACGACCATCCATCATTTCAGGGAAGCCAGTATGTTCAGATACTTCAACCACAGCGATATTATTATCTTTAAGCAACTTGTATGTGCCGCCTGTAGATAATAGTTCTACCCCTAAAGCTGCAAGGTTTTGAGCAAATTCGACAATTCCTGTCTTGTCAGATACAGAAATCAAAGCACGTTTAATAGTCATGATGTTTAATTCAACAATTTCAAGTCTACGGATTAAAACCAATAAGCATAAAAAAATGCCCACGACGTCGTGAGCATTTTATCATTTATTCACTCATCAAACCGTGAGCTTTTAACTTTTTGCGTAAAGTGCCACGGTTGAGTCCAAGAATCTCTGCAGCACGGGTCTGATTACCACGTGTATATTCAAGAACTACAGATAAAAGAGGTTTCTCCATTTCTGCTAGCACCATGTCATATACCTGAGATGGCTGCTCACCTTGCAATTGTGCAAAATAATGACGAACTGCGCGATCCACGTGGATGCGAAGAGCAACATCAGATTGTGCAGTAAAAATAGGAGATTTGCTATTCATGCGAGTTAATCCGAAAATCAAATACTAGCTTGGATAAAGTAGTATATAAATGTGGTCTAAAAATACGGAGTCCTGTTTTAGATCCTAAAACAGTGACTCTAAAACATAAGAACAATTAGCTTGCCATATTTCTTCGTATTGAATAAAAAATAAGCGTAACAATAGTTAAATATTTGTTACAGCTCCCTCAAAAACAAAAAAAGTTAGGCTATGTGCTTAATGTAGAAAAGCACACATGCTTAACAGTATTTTTTTGGATTGAGAGCGAGGAGTATATGAGTCAAAGCTTTCGTGGCGCGTATCATACCATTGTCTAGGAAAAAGTGAGCAAATTAACTGCATTTTTTTTTATTTTTTTTTTCACTTTTTTTACATTTTAGGGGTGGACAATTTCTAATCGATAATTTAGTAGGCTTTTTTTGCTTCTGTTTAGCTCAAATTGGAATCGGAAAGGGGTATTCGAGGGAATGCGCTGAATACCTCGTAAGTTTTCAACAAGATACTGTTGAGGAGTCAATATAATTTCTTCTGTTTTGTTTGACTCTGTTGCGAAACTCAACTTTAAGTTAGGAAGTTCAATGCTTTTATCATTCTGATTAAGCAATATGCCTGAAAATTGCGTATGACTTGTGTCAACTTTGCGGAGTTTTAACTTTTCTATATAAATAAGTTGATATTGTTCAGCTGATTTATTGCAGTGCAGTATTTCACATACATAATTAAATGCATGGCTGACGGTTGGGCTTGCATGCATGAGCTTAGGATTAAACCAAAGAATTTGAAAAGTGAAGACTAAAATTAAAATAAGGTTGGCAGAGCTCCAGAGCGTGTAGTACAGCCAACTATGCTTTTTATTATTGTCTTGTTCTTGTGAAGATGTTTGTTCAGCTAAATTAAGATTTGGTAGAGCGTTAATAGGTTCGTTGTGAAAATAATTTAAGTTGTTGAGATAGGTTAAAAGATCAATATTCGAATTCTCAACTTTTTGATCAAAGATATCTAACACGTGAGAATGTGTCATATATCTATTTTGCATTGAGCCGTTGACTAATGTAGATGAGTTAATCGTAACAGGCTGTTCAATATTAATCAGATGGGTGAGTGCATTAAAGCTCGAATCACATTTAGGGCAACAAACCATACCCTGAGCAACAGTCAATTGAGTAAGGGATACTTTATAGACTGTTAAGCACTTAGGGCAGCGGGTTTGTTTTTCATTCATGAGTTAAAAAATCTCAATTTATTGTTTTACGTTTTCCTGAAATGCGACACCAATTTTCTTCGCGTTTTTCGACATCTAATATATCAAAAAATTCAGAATAAACACTTGAAACATCAGCAACTTGCTCTTCAATTACACCTGCAAGTGCGAATTCACCGTCAGATTTAAGTAAATTTGCAAACTCAGGCGCAAGTGCCATTAATGGACCCGCTAAAATATTTGCAACTAAAACATCTGCCTGTTGAGGTTTAAACTCTTGATCGAATTCTTCAGGAAGGCCTACATATAGTCGATCTAATACGCCATTAAGTTCAGCATTTTGTTTTGTTGCTAAAACAGCCTGAGGGTCAATATCAGTGGCATATACTTTTTTAGCGCCTAATAATAAAGCTGCTACACCTAAAATGCCTGAACCACAACCATAATCAATGACGATCTTATCTTTAACGTCAGTTTTACCTAGCCATTGTAAGCATAAGAAAGTACTTGCGTGGTTACCTGTACCAAACGCAAGACCTGGGTCTAGCTTAATATTCGTTGCATCAGCTTCTGGTGGCTCTAGCCATTCAGGTACGATCCAGAACTTTTCCCCAATTTGAATTGGCTCGTAATAGTCCATCCAAGCGCGTTCCCACACTTGATCTTCAAGTTCTTCATGACGGATAGGAGCGTCTGGAAGTTGAGCTTTTAAGAAAGCTTCTAAAGTGTCGACATCAATAGGGTCTTGTTCGTCTTGTTGATAAATGCCTGTCACAATCACTTTATTCCATAAAGGTGTTTCACCTGGTAATGGTTCAAGTAAAGCCTGATCTTCAGCATCATCCAGAGTTACGCTTACCGCACCTAGAGACATTAAAAGTGTTTCTGTGAACTCAACTTGTGCTTGATCAACGGTAATGTGTATTTGTAACCACTTCACGAAAAGGACCTAAAAATTTTATTTAAAGGCGTATTGTAGCTGACTAGACAGTTTTAAAAAAGAAAGCGGCCCATCTTTAATGGGCCGACTTTAAAAATACTGAGGAGGCTAGCGGCAAATAAATTGCTTCTTCTATACCTCATGTCGAAACAGATTAAGGAGCAGGGGCCTTAAATTGTAACTTACCATTTTCATTTGGTTGGCAAGTACCATTAAAGATTACGCCGTTATGGTTGTAAGCTACCCATTCACCTTGCTGTTTTTTTACACAGACTCGAATTTGTTTTTGCATTTCGGCTTTGCTCATATCAGCAGCATGTGTAAAAGTTACGCCTGAAAAACAAATTAGAGATGCAGTTAAGATTTTTAACATAGTCGTTTTCATTTTGTATTCCTTCTTGTCGCGTTAATTTTAAAGTCATAGAAGTGCTGTACATTTTTTATTCTAAGATGAATTTGTTTTAATAACATTCACTTTGTATTGAGTTCATGAAACAAAATGTCAAATCATGTGGCGTACCGTAAATTATGTGAAGATGATTTTGTAATTATGTACATCAATAAGCAGATAATTTTGCTATAATGTTCCGTCTTTTTTTTCTGGTGTTTTGTACTCATGCACTACCCTAAAGTTTATGATGTTATCGTTATCGGTGGCGGTCACGCAGGTACGGAAGCGGCCCTTGCTGCTGCGCGTATGGGACGACAGACTTTGCTTTTGACCCATAACATTGAGACTTTGGGTCAAATGAGTTGTAACCCAGCAATCGGTGGTATTGGTAAGTCACATTTAGTACGTGAAATTGATGCGCTTGGCGGAGCAATGGCTTTAGCTGCCGATAAAGGTGGTATTCAGTTCCGTATTTTAAATTCACGTAAAGGTGCGGCAGTACGTGCAACACGTGCTCAAGCTGACCGCGTTCGCTATAAAGCTGCCATCCGCGATACTTTGGAAAATCAAGCAAATCTTGATATTTTCCAGCAAGCGGCTGATGACCTGATTGTTGAAGGTGATACAGTTAAAGGTGTTGTTACCCAAATGGGTATTCGCTTTGACGCTAAAACTGTTGTGTTGACTACGGGTACATTCTTGGGTGGTGTAATCCACGTTGGTTTAGAAAAATCAAGCGGTGGTCGTGCAGGTGATCCTCCTTCAATTGCACTTGCTCAGCGTCTACGTGAATTAAAATTACCTGTGGGTCGTTTAAAAACGGGTACACCACCACGTATTGATGCACGTTCGGTTGATTTTTCAGTCATGATTCCACAGCCGGGTGATTTCCCATCTCCGGTTATGTCATTCATGGGTGATGCTTCTATGCACCCTGAACAAGTAAATTGTTATATCACGCATACCAATGAAAAAACCCATGACATTATTCGTGGTGGTTTAGATCGTTCACCAATGTATACCGGCGTTATTGAAGGTGTAGGGCCACGTTACTGCCCATCAATCGAAGATAAAATTCACCGTTTCGCAGATAAAGATTCTCATCAGGTATTCTTGGAACCAGAAGGTTTAGATACACATGAACTTTATCCAAATGGTATTTCGACTTCGCTTCCATTTGATGTTCAGTTCGAGCTGGTTCGTTCTATTCGTGGTATGGAAAATGCCCATATTTTGCGTCCAGGCTATGCGATTGAATACGATTATTTCAATCCGCAAGCTTTGAAATTCACTCTCGAAACTAAAGCTATTAACGGGTTGTATTTTGCTGGCCAAATTAACGGTACAACAGGTTACGAAGAAGCAGGTGCTCAAGGTTTACTTGCTGGCTTAAACGCTGCGCGCCGTGCTTGGGAACAAGAAGAGTGGACACCTAAGCGTGATCAAGCTTACATGGGTGTATTGGTTGATGACCTCATTACTTTAGGTACTAAAGAACCATACCGTATGTTTACCTCACGTGCCGAATATCGTTTGATGTTGCGTGAAGACAATGCAGATCAACGTTTAACGACTGTTGGTCGTGAACTAGGTTTGGTTGATGATGTTCGTTGGGCTGCTTATTGTGAAAAAATGGAAGCGGTTGAGCGTGAAACTTCTCGTTTACAACATTTGTGGGCGGCACCAAATAACCCTATGGGTAAAAAATTCGTTGAGATGACAGGTGCTGACTTAAGTAAAGAATGTAGTGCGATTGATTTGCTTAAACGCCCTAATATTAACTTTGGTCAAATTGCCGAACTTACGGGTTCTGAAGTTTCTGAACAAGTTGGTGAGCAAATCGAGATTGCTGTGAAATACGAAGGTTATATTAACCGTCAGCATGAAGATGTGGCACAGTTAAAGCGTCTTGAAGAAACTAAAATTCCTACTGATTTTAATTATGATGTAGTGTCTGGTTTATCTCGTGAAATTACCCAGAAATTAAAAACGGTTCTTCCAGAAACATTAGCTCAAGCAAGTCGTATTCCTGGTGTTACACCGGCAGCTGTTCAGCTTGTAATGATCACAATTCGTAAAAATAATATGATTAAGAAAACAGCTTAATCTTTTAAATGCAAAAAAGCCCAGTTAAGACTGGGCTTTTTTATTTTCTGTTCAAAAATATATGAAAACTTCCTAAGGAAGAAAATAGATTTCGCTTCCTTTTTTTCTTATTTCACATATTTCAAGCAGCCAGTTATATTAAATTCACGTTCAAACAAGAGGGCTTTAACCATGACAATGAAATCAATTCGCTACAATAGAGATGAAATGGCATGCCAATGCTCATGTTCAAAATAGCGCAAAAGAAAGAGCAGATCAGTTTTGTAGGGGGAGAACACATTGATCTGAAAACAAATATAAATATAAGAGCCAATATAAAATTAAGAAAATTATAATTCAAAATCTAAAGAGAACCTTATGGTTCTCTTTTTTATATCTATTTATTCTCAGTTTCAATTTCTCGTACAGCATTGTGTACTTGTATAGGCTCGATATGCAGTAACTTCTTACCAAAACTACGTAACCACCACACCAGTTGAGATGTAAAAGGTACGGTTGCTGTAACTTCTACGATATTTTCTTCAAGTGGAATTATAGTTTGGTCTTTACTTAACTGACTTTCATAGAAAGTTCTAGCAGTTTGCTCTGTCATGGTTAATGTGAGTTGAATTGACTCAGTTGGCTGCTTGTAGTCCACTCTAAAGCCTAAAGCGCCTGAATCAATATAATGATCAATATCAAAATTGACAGGATGCAGTGCTCGACTATCTAAGACTTTTGCTGATTTAAAACGGTGCAAGGCAAATGTTTGAACTTCAGTTTTGTCATGTCGCGTGCAAATTAAATAAATTACCGCACCTTTTTGTACCAAAGCCAAAGGATTTAAAATATAGGTTTTGTCCTCGCCCTGATTAACTCGTGCCCGATAAATACATTCTATTTGCTTGTCTTGGAGTAGACCTTCATAAATTGCTTGTTGGGCATTTCGGTCCACTACAGGAGGAATAAGGGGTTGGCTTGCTGGTACGATGCGTACTCGGTTAATCCACTGCCTAACATTATTTTGTGTAGAGAGACTGCGTTTAGCCAAATCAAACCAAGGCCCCATCTCATCAAGCAGACTTGGTGGAAGTAAGTGTTTAAGATGCTCCTCAACCATCATAAATGTTACTGCCTGAGAGCTAGTCATGTGCGGTAAGCTCTGAATAGGCGCATCGGATTGCCATCGCCAGCCCTGAGGTACGGCTTTATTGCTTTCAATTGGAAAGCGCTGAGCAATTTGATTTAAATCACGCTGAATTGTCCTTAAACTGATATCAATACCTTCACGTTCAAGCATTTCTTGTAACTCCCGCGTCCCGATCCACTTACCGGTAGGGAGGCGAGATAAAATCTGCCATTGGCGATATAAACTATTTGAAGTTTCTTTTTCTATTACAGACATAAGCGTAATACATCTATATCCAACTGCTTTGGTGTCAACACAATAAAAAATCTTTACACATTTAGCAAGTTTGTCAGATTAGGTTTATAGGTCCTTTTACAATCAATGTTAAGATTTAGAAGAAGAAAGTTATAACAAAGCACCGTAAAAATATTAAAGATATATAAATGGCACTGAAATTGCTTATTTAAAAATGAAATATAGATAAATGATAAGACGAGGTGGTTATGTCAGAACAAGAGCATGAATTACATATAGATAATGATTTTTTTATACAAGAGCAGACAACTACGGCACTCATTAACCCAACCTCTTTTTTAGAACATATTTCCGTACAAACCAACCTATTTGAGCAGCTAAAATCACAGTTTTTTAATGAGATGCTTGATGATGTAACATCAAATGGTGCGGCTTCTAAAAAAATTGAGCAATGGTTGAGTATCCGTACTCTAGATGAATTAAAAGAATTGAATGCTCAAGCGAAGCAACATTTTCTTTATCACGGCATTACTTTTAACGTATATGGTGATAAAGAAGGTGCAGAGCGAACAATTCCTTTTGATTTAATTCCAAGGGTGATTGAAAAAAAACAATGGGAGAAAATAGCTTCGGGCTGTGCGCAGCGTGTTAAAGCATTAAATTACTTTTTAGATGATATTTATCACGGACAACATATTTTAAAAGAACAGCTCATTCCCGAAGAACAAATTATGGGGAATGATGCTTTTCAGCCACATATGCTTAAACATTCTCTGAAAGGTAAAATTTATTCACAAATTAGCGGAATTGATATTATCCGTGATGGCGAGGGAGAATTTTTTGTACTTGAGGATAATTTAAGAACACCTTCTGGTGTCTCTTATATGATCGAAAGCAGAAATATTAGTCAGCAATTGATGCCGGAGCTATGTGCAACCAATAATTTACAGGGAATTGAGCATTATCCAAAACTTTTAAAAGAAATATTGCAGGAAAATTCACCTGCGGACAGGCCTTTTATTGTGGTGTTAACACCTGGTCGCTTTAACAGTGCTTATTATGAGCATGCTTTTTTAGCCCGAGAAATGGATGTGCCATTGGTTACAAATCGGGATTTATTTGTAGAAAGTGACCAAGTTTTTGTTAAAACCATTCGTGGACGTCAAAAAGTAGATGTAATTTATCGCCGTCTAGATGATGATTTTCTAGATCCTTTGGCATTTCGACCAGATAGTGCTCTTGGAGTAGCAGGTCTGATGTCTGCCTATTTGCAAAAAAATGTTGTAATTGCGAATGCACCTGGGACAGGGGTGGCTGATGATAAATCTATTTATCCTTATGTTGATCAAATGATCCAATATTATTTGGGTGAAACGCCAGTTCTAAAAAATGTACCTACTTACCAGTGCCGTAAAGAAGAACATTTAGATTATGTTCTTTCTAATCTTGAGCAATTGGTAGTTAAAGAAGCACAGGGTTCTGGGGGCTATGGCATGTTAATTGGTCCTAAGGCAAGCTCTTGTGAGATTGATGACTTTAGAAAAAAATTGATTGCTACACCCCACATGTATATTGCGCAGCCTACATTGGCTTTATCCGTTGCTCCTACGCTAACAACTGGCGGAGTGGCTGAACGACATATCGATTTACGTCCATTTGTATTAAGTTCACCTTATCGGACAGAGATAGTGCCAGGGGGCTTAACACGTGTAGCTATGCAGGCCGGATCCTTAGTCGTAAATTCTTCACAAGGCGGTGGCATAAAAGATACATGGGTGGTTGAAACATTACATTCCTAATTGTGGGTTAAAGAGGAACTTTATGGTTTTACTCAATTCGAGTGCGCATCAAATATATTGGTTAGGCCGTTATTTAATGCGAGTTAAATTTGCGGTCTATCATTTACCTTTTACAGAAGATGAGAAAGCTACACAATTTGCAGCAGCATTTGGTCTGGATATAGAAAATGCTGAATTACTAAATCACTATATGTTAGACAAGAAGCAAACATTTTCATTACTGAACCAGTTCGTTGTTGCTAAAGATAATATTCAGGAGTTAAGAGGCGTATTGTCATCAAATGCTTATGCAGAATTAAACAATGCTCTCAAGATGATTCAAGCTCAACCTGACGCTGTAAGAATGGTTGTTGGACAATGTACTCAGATAATTGAGGCAGAGCATGACGATGTTTGTTTGTTTTTTCATCTTGGTCAAAAAGTAGAACAATTTGATATAGAACTGCGTTTTGGTCAGGAGTTAACGTCTCTTATTTCTGAACTTGATGTTTTAGTACGAAGACTTGGCAATTTAGATTGGAAAAAAGTAGATCAGCATTGGCAAGTTCTCAAGCAACAACCGACTTGGGATGCTTATTATACTTTTACGCAGCAGTTGGAATATATGTTTGAGGTCTGATTATGAAATTGATGGTTAATCATCAAACGCATTATAGCTATACTGAAACTGCTCGAAATAGCGTACAGTATATTAAAATGATGCCTCAAACATCACCCCATCAACATGTTATGAATTGGGCGATTAGTGTACCGGGTGAAAAAACGATAAAAAGGGATATATTTAATAATGTATGGATGACGGCCAGTCAGCGTTATGAATATCAGCATCTTACATTTATGGCACAAGGTATCATTGAACTTCAAAATAGGGAGCTTGGTTGCGTAGATTTATCTACACCGATAAATTTGTTTTTGCAAATTACAGGAGCTACACGATGTGATCCAGAAATGTTGGACTTTGCCAAAAAAATTGTAACTGTTAAAGACCGACAGCATATTGCATTATTAAGTGAACACATTTTACAACAAATACTCTACCAACCTGATAGTACATCGGTTCAGACGACTGCGACAGAAGCATTTCATGCTGGACAAGGTGTATGTCAGGATCATGCACATGTTTTAATTGCGATGTGTCGTGCGCTACAATTACCAGCACGTTATGTCTCTGGTTATCTATTTAATCAAAATTATCCCCACCTTGCCAGTCACGCTTGGGCGGAAGTATTTTTAGAAAATCAGTGGTATTGTTTTGATGTAAGCAATCAGTTGTTTACACCCAAACATCATATCTATCTTGCAGTTGGTCGTGATTATCTCGATGTTGCACCTATTCGTGGTGTAAGAGAGCAAGGTGGAGTGGAAAACATGATGTCTGTGGTTCAAGTGTTGGCATGTTGAATGTAAAGAGAATGAAATGACCTATTGTTGTGCGCTTAGATTGGAACAAGGTTTAGTGTTTATTAGTGACACGAGAACTAATGCAGGAGTTGATCATATTTCTGTGTTCCGAAAATTGCATACTTTCGGCGTTACTGGAGAGCGTTTCATGGCTTTACAAACAGCAGGTAATTTAGCAACGACACAAGCTGTTATAGGTCATTTGCAAAATGCTCTCACTTTGCAGCAAGAACCTAACTTATATAGTGTCAACACGATGTTTGAGGCGGCTGAACTGATTGGTAAAACCTTAAAAAGTGTTTTAGAGGATATTAGTTCAGACACTCAAGAACAAATGAATTATGCGTGTAGTATTTTAATAGGTGGGCAAATTAAAGGCGGTGAAATGCAGCTTTATAATGTCTATCCGCAAGGTAATTTTATTTGTGCAACTACGGATACACCCTATTTTCAAATAGGAGAAAGCAAATACGGAAAACCTATTTTGGATCGTGCTTTATATTATGCGATGCCGCTAGATGATGCATTACGTTGTAGCCTGATTTCTTTTGATTCAACCTTGCGCTCAAATGTTTCTGTTGGCTTGCCGCTTGATGCATTGGTTTACAATAAAGATAGTTTCATTATTCCGGTGGGTAAGCGAATTACCGAAGATGATCCGTATTTTTCACAAATTAGTAAACAATGGTCTGATACTTTACGCCGTGGTTTGCAAGAATTGCCAAAACCGACTGATGATTACTGGCGATAAAATTTTTAAAAGCTGATAAAAAAATCCAAGCATGCTTGGATTTTTTTATATTTTACTATTTAACTGCTTTTACGAATAGGGCGATTACTTAAGCGACAGAGTAATTCATATCCTATTGTTCCGTTTGCATCGGCGACATCATCAACCAGGCGGTGTGCTCCCCAAAGTTCGACTTGAGAACCTAATTTAACTTGAATAGCTGTAACGTCAATTGCAAGCATATCCATGCTGACTCTGCCGACTACAGGACATAATTGCCCATTAATCGCTACATAATTTTGTTTAATATAAGCTCTCGGATATCCGTCACCATAGCCAATAGAAACTATTGCAATATCCATTTTTTGTTGCGCACAGAAGGTTGAACCATAACCTACATGTTCTCCAGCTTGTATGTGATTCAATGCAATCACTTCTGCTGTAAAGGACATGACTGGTTTTAGGTCAAGATCATGTACTGTTTTATCTGCAAAGGGCGAAGCGCCGTAAAGCATAATGCCTGGGCGAACATAGTCAAAATGTAATTCTGGCCATTTATAAATAGCAGCAGAATTACAGCAAGATGCTAAAACAGGATCACAAGCTTGCTTAACCTGTAAAAATTGTTGTTTTTGTTGCTCGTTGAGTGGATGGTCCACATCTGCATTTGCGAAATGCATCGCTAGTACACAGGTAAAGCCTTCAGATTTTAAAGTTTTAATGACTTCAATAATTTCAGGAACTTTAAATCCTAAACGGTTCATGCCGCTATTAAGCTTAATCCAGACTTTTAAGCCTTGAGCGATGTATTCTTGCTTATGTTTAATTAACCATTCAAACTGCTGTTGATGGTGAATCACACATTCAAATTTTTGCTTAATTGCAATAGGCATTTCATCTTCAGAAAATGCCCCTTCAATTAAAGTAACAGGTTGTTGAAATCCAAGTTCGCGAATTTCTAAACCTTCTTGTAGGCAGGCGACACCAAAGGCATCTGAGGCATTTAAGGCTGCTAAACAGTCTTTGATTCCATGTCCGTAAGCATTAGCTTTCACCATACTTACAATTTTTGAATTTGCTACGAGTTGTTTGACACGGTTTAAATTATATTGAAGCGCATGGCGATCAATATAAACTGTTGCTTGGCGCACCCTCATTTACTCCTTTGGGCTAGAGATAGAGTTTATTCTTCATCATCATATTGGCTGTAATACTCAGGAGAGAGATTACTAAATCGGGTATATTGACCTTCAAAGGCAAGACGAACTGAACCAATTGGGCCGTTACGCTGTTTACCAATAATAATCTCTGCGGTACCGGCTTCTTTCGACTCTTTGTTATAAACCTCATCACGGTAAATAAACATAATCAGGTCGGCATCCTGCTCGATCGCTCCAGATTCACGTAAGTCTGACATTACTGGACGTTTATTTGGTCGGTTTTCTAGACTTCGGTTAAGCTGGGAAAGTGCGATAACAGGGCAGTGCATTTCTTTTGCTAAGGCTTTCAAGCTACGTGAAATTTCTGAAATCTCACCCACACGGTTATCACCCATGCCAGGAACTTTCATGAGCTGTAAATAATCGACCATGATACAGCCGATTTTACCATCATGCATTTTGGCAATGCGTCGAGCACGGGCACGAAGTTCCGTTGGAGGTAGGGCAGATGAGTCATCAATATACAAATGCATTTGTTGAAGCTGCAAAATTGTGCCAGTAACTTTGGTCCATTCATCAGCATCTAAGTTCCCCGAACGTAAATGTCCTTGGTGAACTTTACCCATTGCAGAAATAAGACGCATCGCAATTGAGTCTGCTGGCATCTCCATTGAGAATACCAGAGCGGGTAGCTTGTTATATTGTAGAACGCTTTCAACCAAATTCATGGCGAAAGTGGTTTTACCCATAGATGGACGTGCAGCAACAATAATTAAGTCACCAGCTTGCATACCCGATGTTTTATTATCAAGTTCTAAGAAGCCAGTGGTTAAACCAGTAATATTGCCATCTAGTTTTGAGAGTTCATCAAGTTTACTAATTACATCGGCGGTAACAGAACTAATAGATTTGGGGCCTGCATCTTTTTTATTGTTATTGTGCTGTTCTGCTAAAGAGAAAATACTGGTTTCTGCTAGATCTAGAATCTCACTAACACCTCGACCTTTTGTGTCATAAGCATTTTGTAAAATTTCAGTACTGACTTTAATCATACTACGAAGCGTAGAGAACTCTTTAATTTTGGTGGCATAAGTTTCCAAGTTGTAGAAACTTGATGGTGAATCAGCCATAAGCTGCATTAAATATTCTTCGCCGCCAATGGCATCAAGTAAATTTTGTTTTAAAAGCCAATCGCTAACTAAGACCGCATCATAAGGTGAATTTTCTTGTGCGAGTTTTTCGATTGCACGGTAAATATATTTATGGCGAGTCGCATAGAAATCATTTTCTTTTAACATATCACTAACTTGCTCGAAAGATTCGGCAACTGTCATTAGTGCAGCAAGTACAGCTTGCTCAATGGCTAAATTGTGTGGGGGAGTGCGAAACTCTTTAAGTTGACCTGATTCACTCGTCTTATTTTCTGTTGGAGATGAACGGGTTAAAGAACTGGCATTCGCCTGAGACATAATTAGACCTGATGATAAAGAAAGGTGTACGCAAATAGCCTGTGAGGCCGAGAACTATCTTAAAACAAAATTAAATAAACTACCTAATTAAAAAACCAATTAAACTAAAGAACTGATCAGGAATTAATATATCTTATTTTAAAAATAGGGCACATAAAAAAAGAGCATGCAAAAGCATGCTCTTTTTTTGATGAGAAATTACTCAGATACGATAGTAACGAGAACTTCTGCAACAACATCATGATGCAATTGGATTGCGATGTTGAATTCACCAGTGTGACGAAGCGCGCCATTCGGTAAACGAACTTCTGCACGGTCAACTGTAAGACCAGCATTCGTTAAAGCGTCAGCGATGTCACGAGTACCGATAGAACCGAAGAGTTTACCTTCGTCACCAGCTTTAGCAGTGATAACGATGTTAACTTCATTCAATTGTTCAGCACGTGCTTGAGCAGCAGCTAAAATTTCAGCTTCTTGCTTTTCAAGTTCAGCGCGACGAGCTTCGAAAGCAGCAGTGTTAGCTTCAGTAGCTGCAACTGCTTTACCTTGAGGGATAAGGAAGTTACGGCCGTAACCAGCTTTAACTGATACTTTATCGCCTAATTTACCAAGGTTTTTAATGCGTTGTAATAAGATAACGTCCACAGATCACCTCACTTATGGTTGTCAGTGTACGGAATCAAAGACAAATAGCGAGCTTGTTTGATAGCAAGTGCTAATTGACGTTGATAACGAGCTTTAGTACCAGTGATACGGCTAGGAACAATCTTGCCGTTTTCAGTGATGTACTGTTTTAAAGTGTCGATATCTTTGTAGTCGATGTACACAACATTCTCAGCTGTAAAGCGGCAGAACTTGCGACGACGGTAAAAACGTGCCATTGATGTTCTCCTTATTCAGCTTCGTGAGTAACTTGCTGTGCTTCTTCGCGTTGAGCTTTACGCGCACGCTTTTCTTCAGCACTTTTAGCAAGCAATGACTCTTCAGTGATTGCGTGTTCACGACGGATGATAAGGTTACGAATGATCGCGTCATTATAACGGAATAATTCTTCTAACTCATCAAGTGTAGTTTGACCACACTCAACATTCATAAGAATGTAGTGTGCTTTGTGAATTTTGTTAATTGGGTAAGCCAATTGACGACGGCCCCAATCTTCTAAACGGTGAATTTGACCTTCAGCTTCTTTGATCTGAGAGATATAGCGTTCAACCATACCTACAACTTGATCGCTTTGATCTGGGTGTACTAAAAGTACGATTTCGTAATGACGCATTGTCAGCTCCTTACGGTTTGAACAGCCCCTAATAAATAAAAAATTAGAAGCAAGGAGTCATAACTTAATAAGTTATGTCGCAAAATTTGCGAAGGCTGAATTATAGGTAAAAATTCGACTAAAAACAAATTTTTTGATGAGAAAAGTAAAATTTCTTTACTATAAGGAGGAAATCCTCCCTTATTTAAAAGAGAGGAAGATTTGGAGCAGGGGATTGATAGGTAAAGCTAAAGCTCAAACTTAACAAGGTAATTAATATGACCGAGTAAAGGAAAAAACGTTTAGCCCAAAGTTGGTCATTTTCAGCTTTGAATCCAATAATTGATAAATATAACCAATATGCTGTTAATGCATTAAAGGTTACCAGGAAAAATATATTGGTATAGCCAAAACAATATAAACCATTCAATACGGCTGCAAACAACAGAATATAAATGACACACTCTACTTTCGTGCGATAAATAGAACGTGCAACTGGCAGAATGGGGATTCCCGCATTTTTGTAATCGTCAAAACGATAAATAGCAATTGCCCATGAATGTGGCATTTGCCATAGCGCATAAGCCAAAAACAAAAGTAAGGCGGCTACATCAAAATGATGAGTTACTGCTGTATAACCAATAACAGGAGGACTCGCTCCGGAAATACTACCAATTACGGTTTGATGGATTGAGGTGCGTTTTGTCCACAAACTATAAAAACCGACATAGACAATAAAACCAATTATTGCAAACAAGAAAGCGTAAGCATTTACACCGAACCACAAAATACTAAAACCGATAAATCCCAGAACAAATGCATATATAAGTGCAACAGTAGGAGAGATGGTTTTTTTGACCAATGCACGGTTTTGCGTGCGCTGCATTTTGATATCGATATCTTGGTCTATAACATTATTTACAACACAACCAGAAGCTACAACTAAAGTTGTTCCAAGTAAGGTGAGTAGTAATAATAAGATGTCTATAGAGCCTTGGGCGGCTAAGAAAAAGCCGCCCAAGGTGGTAATGAAATTACCGAAGAGAATTCCTGGTTTAGTCAGGAATAGATATTTTTTCAACATGACAATCAGTTTAGATCATCATATTGTAGTGAAGGTAATTCATAATCCACACAGAACCGATTAAAAGTACAGCGATACATAAGATTGTGTAGATGAATGCAATCATATTCCAGCGTTGTTCAGATGATGTATTCATGTGTAGGAAGTACACAAGCTGTACAAGAACCTGAGCAACAGCAGTGATTGCAATTACTGTAACTAAGATGCCACGACTGAAACCACCAGCCATCACCATCCCGAACGGGATGATGGTGAGGATAACAGAAAGGATAAATCCAACAGTGTATTGCTTAAAGTTACCGTGTGACGCACCTGCAGCATTATGGTCATGACTACTCATTAGAGAACTCCCAGTAAGTAAACGACGCTGAATACACAGATCCAAACGATGTCAAGGAAGTGCCAGAACAAGCTTAAGCAAGCTAGACGACGTGTATTCGGTAATGTCAAACCTTTAGTTTTGATTTGATACATCAAGACCAACATCCACACTAAACCAGAAGTTACGTGGATACCGTGTGTACCAACCAAAGTAAAGAACGATGATAAGAATGCACTGTGAGTTGGACCATGACCTTCATGTACAAGGTGATGGAACTCATAAAGTTCCATTCCAATGAACGTTGCACCAAAAAGGAATGTAATAAATAACCAAGTGATTACTTGATTTACATTCTTTTTATAAGATGCAAGTACAGCAAAACCGAAAGTTACCGATGAAATCAATAAGGCAAATGTTTCAGTTAACACGTAACCTAATGAGTCATGGAACAGGTCATATGCACTTGGAGTTCCTGGTGGAATATGACTGCTTAATACAGCGAACGCAATGAAGAGTGATCCGAAAAGAATCAAGTCACTCATCAAGTATGTCCAGAAACCAAAGACCGTTAAGTCGGTATCATCATGTTCATGATGACCATCGTGGCCGTGGTTGTCGTGATGAAGTACTTCAGCCATTTCCTTAGTCCTTCTTCAAGTGTTTTTCAAGTAAAGCATAGCGTTCGTTTTCAATACGCTCAACTTCAGCAGCCGGAACATAGTAATCAACATTCTTAGTGAATGAGCTTACGATCAAGCTAACAACAGCTGAAACGAATGAAACAACAACAAGCCACCAAATATGCCAGATGAGTGCAAAGCCAAGGATCGTAATGAACATTGCAATGACAAAACCAGCAGCACGATCAGTCGGCATGTGGATGTCTTCATATTTAGTATTACGTGCGTATGCTACACCATTTTCTTTGTCAGTCCAGAAACGGTCAATACCGCTTGCATCTGGTTCATGCGCAAAGTTATAGAACGGAGCAGGGGAAGAAGTCGCCCATTCAAGCGTACGTGCATCCCATGGATCGCCTGTAAGGTCCATGTTGTCTTTGCGTTGTAAGAAACCAACAATGATTTGCATTAAGAAACATGCAATACCAATCGCAACGAGAACAGCACCAAATAATGCAATTGCAAGGTAAGGATCCCATTCTGGGTTGTCATATGTATTCAAACGACGAGTCATACCCATGAAACCAAGGATATAAAGTGGCATGAATGCAAAATAGAAACCGAAGAACCAGAACCAGAACGCAGCTTTACCCCATGCTTCATTGAGCTTCCAACCAAACATTTTTGGCCAGTAGTAAATGATGCCGGCAAACATACCAAACACCACACCACCGATAATTACGTTATGGAAGTGAGCGATCAAGAATAATGAGTTGTGTACAAGGAAGTCCGCAGGTGGAACAGCCATAAGTACACCAGTTAAACCACCGATACCAAATGTTATAAGGAAGCCAAGCGTCCACAACATTGGAGTAGTAAAGGTGATGCGACCTTTATACATGGTGAATAACCAAGAGAAGATTTTCACACCAGTAGGAATCGCAATAACCATGGTCATGATACCGAAGAACGCGTTAACGTTCGCACCAGCACCCATGGTAAAGAAGTGGTGAAGCCATACAACGAACGCAAGAACAGTAATCGCGATAGTTGCATACACCATAGACTTGTAACCGAACAACGCTTTACGAGAGAAGGTTGCAACGATTTCTGAGTATAGACCAAATGCTGGTAATACTAAGATATATACTTCAGGGTGACCCCATGTCCAGATCAAGTTCACATAAAGCATTGGGCTACCGCCAAGCTCATTTGTGAAGAAATGGAAGCCGAAGTAACGGTCTAGAGTTAACATTGCAAGTGTACCTGTTAATACAGGGAACGATGCAATGATTAATACAGCCGTACAAAGTGAAGTCCACGTAAAAATAGGCATATCCATCAATTTCATGCCAGGTGCACGCATTTTGATGATGGTAACGAAGAAGTTAACACCAGATAAAAGCGTACCTAGACCAGAAACCTGAAGTGCCCAGATATAGTAGTCAACACCTACACCAGGAGAATATTGAATGCCAGACAGAGGAGGGTAAGCCATCCAACCAGTCGCAGCAAATTCACCTAATACAAGTGAAAGCATCATCAAACCAGCAGCACCAGCGAATAACCAGAAGCTTAACGAGTTCAATAATGGGAATGCAACGTCACGAGCACCAATCTGTAAAGGTACCGAGATGTTCATCATACCAACAACGAGACCCATTGCTACGAAGAAGATCATGATTACACCGTGTGCGGTGAAGATCTGGTCGTAATGGTCTGGATGTAGATAACCTTCGCCGCCGCCTTTAGCGAGGAAAAGTTGTAGACGCATCATAATTGCATCGGCGAAACCACGCAAAAGCATGACCACAGATACAAGAATGTACATGATACCAATTTTTTTATGGTCTACCGTAATAAACCACTCATTCCACAAATATCCCCATTTTTTGAAATAGGTGATACCGCCAAGCACAACAATTGCACCAAGTGCCATAAGGACCATGGTGACAAGCACGATTGGCTCTGTCGGGATAGAGTCCCAACCCAGTTTACCAAAAATCATATCCATGTCTTATTCCCCTTGAGCAGCGTGTTCAGCTGTTGCATGCGCAGCAGAGTGGTCAACACCATGATAGTTACTCATATAATGGTTGATAATTGTTTCAAACAATTTTGGTTCAACTGAAGAGTAATAAGTCACAGGGTGTGGCTTAGTCGGGAACGGTTTCATAGCTTCAGCTTTAGCAAGCGCTTCTTCGTCACCAGCAGCTTTAGCACGATTTACTAAATGCTCGATTTGGTGCTTAGAACGATCGCCATCACGTAAGGTTGCTAATTCAGCTTGGTCAAGCGTAGTTTTTTGAACTGCTTCTGGATTAATAGTAGAACCATTACCCGCTTTTACAGCTGCTACCCATTCGTTGAATTGTTGCTCTGTAACACTATGCGCCTTGAAACGCATTTGAGAGAAACCATAACCTGAGTAGTTAGAAGAGAAACCACGATATACGCCAGTTTCATTTGCTAACAAATGAAGGTGAGTTTGCATACCTGCCATTGCATAAATCTGGCCGCCTAACTGTGGAATGAAGAATGAGTTCATTGTAAAGTTAGAGGTGATTTTAAAGCTTAACGGAGTTTTTTCAGGGAAACGTACTTCGTTAACTGTTGCAATGTTTTGTTCAGGATAAATGAAGATCCACTTAAACTGTTCAGCAACAACTTGAATAGTTAAAGGAGCTTTATCTGATTCTAAAGGACGGTATGGGTCATACTTGTGGGAACCCCACCAAGTTAACCAAGCTAAAATACCAATAATAATGACAGGGATACCCCATACTACAACTTCAATTGTAGTTGAGTGTGCCCATGTAGGTTTATAGTCTGCATCTTTATTTGACGCGCGATATTTCCAACCAAACCATAATGCCATGATGATTGAAGGAATCACCACAAGTAACATTAAATAGATCGCAGTCATCATAAGGTCACTTTGACCTTGACCAACTGGACCTTTAGAGTTTAGAAGTACCATATCACCACCACACCCAGTCAAAAGTGCGGCAAGCGTTGATAAAGACAATACAGCTAAAATCGTTTGTCTCATTTTACAACCTCGGTGAAGAGTCCCATTCCCTAATTAAATATGGGATAGCGATTAAAGTGTCGCATGATTGAGAACGCTAATCCTTAAATTTAGACTTCTCAATTATATGACACCGCTACGTTGTAGGGCATTATGCCTCATATCGACAAACTAAGCTATACATAAAGTAGCCTGAAATAATTGTTTTAAAACCCGATTTTTTTTGTAGGGTATCTAATCTCTATAGAGCTTTTATTTAAATATCAACTCTCTATAGAAAAAAGGAGGCGGGGTGCCTCCTTTTTTTTTAGACCTTAAATGAATGAGTCATTCGCTATCATTTGATCACTTTTGTTCTTGCAATTTTGTCATGTAGCGCTTGTCGCTTTTGCCCTAATGCAAAAGCATAGTCAATAATTGTACTAATAGGCATAAACAGCAAGTTGAGTATGATGAAAACAATGCTTCTTAATAAGAAGATGCGAGTTAAATTAACTTTACCATTGCTCTCGGCATCTACGATTTTAATTCCAACAATTTTCTTACCTATACTTTGCCCATATTTTGTTAAAAGAAAGGCTTGAATTGCAAGCATGATTACGACGTAAACAAGCATAGAATGCCAAGCTTCAATAGGAATTAAAGTAAAAAGTTGATGTTGTAGCTCTGCTGCTTTAGTTGAAGCAACTTCAGTTGATTGCATTTGTTTTTGCAACTCAAATAATTGCTTATACTGAGATTCATTAAAGAAAAAAGAAGGAATCGCAGCTATTGGTAACCAAAGTAATAAATCAATAATTTTTGCCAAAGCTCGAGATTGAATAGAGGCAAGTTCGTGAATTTTAGGCTCTACACGAATTTGACGAATCGTTTCATTAGGTGAGCTGTTGGTGTTTATGACAGGTGCAGAATAACCGATAGGTTGATATACAAGTTTACCTTGGGTTAATTCTCCTAAAGCTTTCCATTCTGTCATGCCTTCATGCCAAGCTAAATCAGTTAACAAAATTTGTTGGCTAGCCAACATTTGATTTACTTGCTCTAAGGTGTAAGGCCCAGCTTGTTGATTATTACGTGCCAAGTAAATTTGCATAAATAAAAATTCTCTGTTCTAAAGATGAAAAAAGACCCACGGATGGGCCTTTTTTTATAACATATTAGATTTGTTTGATTTTTTCTTCAGCAAGGAAGAACCATGTATCTAAAACTGAGTCTGGGTTAAGAGAAACAGACTCAATACCTTGTTCCATTAACCACTTTGCAAGATCAGGATGATCTGAAGGACCTTGACCACAGATACCTACATATTTACCCGCTTTACGGCAGGCATGGATTGCCATTGAAAGAAGTGCTTTAACTGCTGCATCACGTTCATCGAATAGGTGTGAAACAATACCTGAGTCACGGTCAAGACCTAGTGTTAACTGAGTTAAATCATTCGAACCAATAGAGAAACCATCGAAATGCTCTAGGAATTGTTCAGCTAATAGGGCGTTAGTTGGTAATTCACACATCATGATTACTTTTAAGCCGTTCTCACCACGTCTCAAACCATTTTGTGCTAGTAACTCAATAACGCGTTTTGCTTCAGATACAGTACGTACAAAAGGAATCATGATTTGAATATTGGTTAGACCCATTTCATCACGAGCTTTCTTAAGTGCACGGCATTCTAATTCAAAACAGTCACGGAAGTTATCAGATACATAACGGCTTGCACCGCGGAAGCCGAGCATTGGATTTTCTTCTTCAGGCTCGTATAACTTACCGCCGATCAAGTTTGCATATTCATTTGATTTGAAGTCAGACATACGAACAATAACTGGCTTGTCACCGAATGCAGCAGCAAGAGTCGCAATACCTTCAACCAATTTTTCAACATAGAAATCTACAGGTGAAGCATAACCAGCAGTACGAGTCAGAACTGCAGCACGAGTTTCACGAGGTAGGCTATCAATGTTGAGCAGGGCTTTAGGGTGTACGCCGATCATACGGTTAATAATGAACTCAAGACGAGCAAGACCAATACCTTCATTTGGAATTTGAGCAAAGTCAAACGCGCGGTCAGGGTTACCTACGTTCATCATAATTTTGAACGAAAGCTTAGGCATAGATTCAATTGAATTACGTTGAACTTCGAAATCTAAAGCGCCTTCGTAGATGAAGCCAGTATCACCTTCAGCACAAGAAACAGTTACTTCTTGACCATCAGTCAATACTTCAGTTGCGTTACCACAGCCTACAATAGCGGGTACACCAAGTTCACGTGCAATAATTGCTGCGTGACATGTACGACCACCACGGTTAGTAATAATTGCCGCGGCACGTTTCATTACCGGTTCCCAATCAGGGTCGGTCATATCTGATACAAGAACATCGCCTTCTTGAACTTTGTCCATTTCTTTAATTGAGCTAATGATGCGGACTTTACCAGAACCAATACGTTGACCAATTGAACGACCTTCACAAAGAACAGTACCTCTTTGTTTAAGAAGATAGCGCTCCATTGTGCCTACATTTTGACGACTTTTTACCGTTTCAGGACGAGCTTGAACAATATAAATTTGACCATCATCGCCATCTTTCGCCCATTCGATATCCATTGGCGCACCGTAGTGCTGCTCAATAATAAGCGCTTGTTTAGCTAGTTCTTGTAACTCATGATCATTTAAAGCAAATTGTTGGCGCTCTTGTTTCTCAACATCAACAACGACAACAGATTTACCAGCAGAACCTTCTTCACCATAAATCATTTTCTGGTGTTTTGAACCAAGGTTGCGGCGTAAAACTGAATGTCTACCAGCATTTAATAGTGGTTTAGATAAGTAAAATTCATCTGGGTTAACTGCACCCTGTACAACCATTTCACCTAAACCATAAGATGCGGTAATAAATACAACTTCACGGAAACCAGACTCGGTATCAAGTGTAAACATTACACCCGCAGCGCCAGTTTCAGAACGAACCATACGCTGAACGCCTGCAGAAAGTGCAACGACGTCATGGTCAAAACCTTGATGTACACGGTAAGAAATTGCACGGTCATTATATAAAGAAGCAAATACTTCTTTAATCGCAATAAGAACGTTATCAATACCGCGAATATTCAAGAAAGTTTCTTGCTGACCTGCGAATGAAGCATCTGGTAAATCTTCAGCAGTTGCAGATGAACGAACGGCAACCGCGATTTCTGGATTGCCGTTAGAAAGTGTTGTAAAAGCGGCGCGAATTTCTTGTTCTAGGCTTGCAGTGAGTGGAGTCTCTACAATCCATTGACGAATTTTAGCACCTGTTTCTGCAAGAGCATTTACATCATCAACATTGAGTTGAGCAAGTTCTGCTTGAATTCGAGCGTTAAGACCGCTTTGATCTAAGAACTCACGATAGGCATCAGCAGTAGTTGCAAAACCGCCTGGTACCGATACACCAGCATTTGATAAATGACTGATCATTTCACCCAAAGATGAGTTTTTCCCACCTACGAGTTCGACATCGTGTTTCCCTAATTTTTCTAGACCGATTACGCGCGCTTCCAAAGTTTTCACTCCACTTTTGCAGTATTAATGTCTATCTTGGCATGAAATTATAAAAATAAAGTGCTTAGTTGAGAATTATACTAAGCGACAGTCATGTAAGATCAGTTTACTATAAAGATTATATAGTACTAAGACAAATGTTTAAGGAGAATTTTAATGTCAGAAAGTAAACAATTTAAGCGAAGCGTTTTTTTTATTTCTGATGGAACTGCAATTACTGCAGAGACTCTTGGACATTCGTTATTAGCACAATTTCCCAATGTAGATTTTGATATTCATATCATGCCGTATATTGCAACCGAAGAGGCTGCAATGGAGATTGTAGTCGAGATTAATCGATGTCAAACCAAAGATGGTTGTCTGCCTTTAGTATTTGATACTTTAGTTGATCCGCATGTGCGAGAAATCATTAATACTGCTAAAGCAGTTAATCTTGATGTATTTGAAGGTTTAATCAGTAAATTAGAACAAGAACTAGGTACGCCACCCACCACATTAGTTGGACAGACACATGCCGTGACTGATTCTGAGTCTTATAAGGCCCGTATTGATGCTGTTCATTTTGCGCTTGATAATGATGATGGAGCGCGTACTCGCCATTATGATAAAGCCGATTTAATCTTAATTGGAGTTTCTCGTTCGGGGAAAACGCCGACCTCTATTTACTTATCGCTTCAATTCGGTATCCGTGTTGCAAACTATCCATTAACAGAAGAAGATTTGGATGATAACCGTTTACCTGCAGTACTAAGACCACATCGTAGTAAATTGTTTGGTTTAATGATTGATGCTGAGCGATTAGTTGCGATTCGTAGTGAGCGTAAAGCTAATAGTCGGTATGCAAGTTTTAGTCAATGCCAAATGGAACTTAGAGCAATTGAAGGAATCTATATTTCAGAAGGCATTAAATATTTGAACGTGACTGAAATGTCGATTGAAGAAATTTCAACGCGTGTTTTGCAGATGACAGGATTAAAACGTCGTATTGGTTAATTTAATCAACTGCTTATTTTAACCATTCAATTTATATTATTTATTTATGATTAAATTGAATGGTTTTACATATAAAACACGAGAAAAATAAAAGTTTTAAATATAAAACAAAAAGTTATTAAAACGTTTTTATTGGTTGTCGACCTGTGGAGTTTTATAATCTAATTGTGAAATAAAATAAGAATATTGAAAAGAAATGTATATGTTTGAACAGATTTAAAAATTCTAATTATTTAATTTTACTAAATATTTTAAAAAAACAATCAAAAAAAATCCATAATTTAAAAATGTTAACTAGGTCACACTATTTTGATGTTGTGTGATTATTTATTTATTTTTAATTATACTTTCCCACCTCGATATGGGACTATCCGATTATCAAAATGCTAAAAAAATGTGTTTTTTCATTGGTATACATCTTGCCTCTTAATTTATATGCTGCTCAAGTGGATGAATTGAGAGAGCAGGCTATTCACACTTATAAAACTGGACAAACTCACCAAGCAATATTTCAATTGGATCAATTGCTAAAAACTTATCCGCATGATCAAAAATTGCTAGCTGATTATTTAGTTGTAATGTCAAATGAAAAAAAAGATCTAATAACTTTTTCTCAGCATTTAGCAAATATTAATTCGGTTACTTTTCCACAATATGGACAGTTACCTTTAATACGTAATTTTCGTGATTTTAAACACTTTAAAAATGCGATTGATTGGTCGAATAAATTTAATATTCAAAAAACACTTGATGGGCAGATTTTGTTAGCAGTTTTATACGCTGAAGCTCAGGATGTTGTAAAAGCCAAAGCACAGTTAGCACAAATTAATAGTAAAAATTTGAAAACTGATCAACTTGTGCAAATAGCTTATGCTTATCGTCTTATCAATTTACCTGTAGATGCTTTATCTGCAATTGAACAAGCATATAAGCAACAGCCTAAGTCTTTTGCAGTTTTACAAGAATATAGTTATGACTTAGCGGCTGTGGGGTCTTATAACAAGGCACAGCAGTTATTGCTTGCCAGCGATAAAAATGCAGAAATAGAATCGTTACAACACTGGCTCCAAGTCAGTGAGTTTTCTCAACGTGTGAATAACGCAATTGCTCGCTATAAATATTTAAATCGAGAAGGCATGTCCGATAGTGAAGGCTTTGCTGAACTTGATGCTGTGTTGAAGCAAGGCGAGCAAATGCAGCCTTTGATTCAACCGTCAGACCCTAATTATTTAAGATTCCATTATGACTATATATATGCGTTAGATTTCCGTGGACGTGCTCGTACGGTCCTGGATCAATTTACTAAATTAAATGTACCTTTAGAAAAACTACCTGCCTATATTCGTCATGCAATAGCTGATAGTTATTTAGCTGAAAGACAGCCACAGCAAGCTGAACTTGCCTTTAAAACCTTGCTTACTGAAAAAAACTATCCAGATATGACGGTATATACGGGGCTTTATTATTCTTATATTGAACAAGAAAAATATAAACAAGCTGAACAACTTTTGAATGAAGTGGATCGATTGATTCCTACGTATAAATATAGTCAAGCTAAAGGAGTAGACAAAACAAGTCATCCCGACCGTGATGACTATATTACTTTACAGGGTATGCACTTAGCTTATGCAAATCATCTTGATCAAGCAGAAAAGCATTTTCAAAAACAAGTAGATCTTGCACCTGCTAATGAAGGTCTAATTAATAATCTGGCTCGTGTTGAGCGTTGGAGAGATAAACCTCTACAGTCCAAGCAAACTATTTCTCGTTTAAATGGTTTAACACCTGTTGCCAAAGATACTCGAATTAACCAGATGCAAAATGCTCAGGCTTTATGGGATATTCCAGAATGGCGTAAAAATACTGAAAGTCTTTTGGAATATTACCCTGAAGATGGTGGAGTAATTAAAAGTCGAAAAGAGTTAGATGACCGCAATAGACCGACAATTTCTCACTCAACAACTTGGGGACAAAGTAAGGCAGATAGTAGTAGCGATTCTGTGAGTGGTCAGAATGGTTTAAAAGACCGCGAAATGGAAACTCGTCTTAATAGCCCATGGATCAAAGATAATTATCGTTTATTTGCTTGGCATCAAGATCGTTACGGAGAATACCGTTTTGGCGATGTGCATGACCAACGCTATGGTGTTGGGGCTGAGTGGCAAGCAAATCGTAAGGCATTGTCAGCGATTTTGTCGCAAAGTACAGATGGCGGACAAGCAGGTGTTCGTCTCGATTGGTCGCAATGGTTAAATGACCATTGGCAGTATCAATTGCAATATGACAGCCAAGCTAATATTCCATTACAAGCAATTGATGCTGGTGAAGATGGACAAGCTTACCGTGCTGCTTTGACATGGCAAAAAGATGAGTCACGTCAGATTGGGGCGAGTTATGGCCTAACTGATATTAGTGATGGTAATAAACAACAAGAATTTTCGACTTTTTGGCGCGAACGATTATTTGATACGCCGCACCATATTACCTACGGAACCGTTCGTGGATTTTATGGCAGCAATAGCCAAGATCAGACTGCTTATTTTAGTCCCAGCAACCATTACAGCGCTGAGTTAAATTTAAGTCATGACTGGGTAACTTGGCGAGAATATGAGCGTTCATTTAAACAGCATTTTGAAGCTGGAGTGGGCCTCTATAAACAAGCAGATTACTCGGCTAGACCAACATACTCTCTGCAATATCAGCATCAATGGCAGCTCTCACGGACTTGGCAACTTAATTATGGAATTGGTTGGCAGTATCACCCATACGATGGTCATGATGAACAGCATACCTACGGTATTTTCGGATTTGAAGGGCGTTTTTAATGAATAATATGATGTCAAAAATGTTGAGCTGTGTGTTTGCTTCAACATTATTACCCGTACAATTTTCTCATGCCCGCATTGAAACTGAACTACCAAAAAATCATACGGTTTCTTTAACTTTTCATGATGTGCGAGATGATGTGTTAAAGGAAGGTGACAGAGATGTTTATGCGATTCAGACAAAAAATCTGGCACAGTTTTTAGATTGGCTGAGTCAATCTGACTGGAAGCCGATTCGTTTAAAAGACATTGAGGAAGCTCGTAAGCAAGGTAAAGAATTGCCTCATAATTCTATTCTACTTACTTTTGATGATGGGGCTTTGAGTAGTTATAGCCGAGTATTTCCATTACTTAAGCAATATCAGATTCCGGCAGTTTTTGCTCTTCCGACCAGTTGGATAAATGGCAATACGCAGGCAGGTTATGAAGCCTATGGTCAAGGTAACTTGGTGAACTGGGCTCAAGTTCGTGAAATGCAAGCATCAGGTTTAGCTGAGTTTGCAAGCCATAGTGACGATTTGCATCATGGCATATTGGCCAATCCTCAAGGCAATGAGCAACCTGCTGCGACTTCGTATGCATATTTAAAATCGCAAGCACGTTATGAAACGGATGCAGAATATCAACAACGTATTTTGCAAGATTTGAAAAAATCCTACGCAGTTTTGAAAAAAGAAGTCGGCGTTAATCCTAAAGCAATTATCTGGCCTTATGGCGCCGTGAATGAGCAACTGGAAAAACTGGCGCAGCAGGCAGGTTTTGAGTTTTCTTTCAGTTTGGGTCGTGATGGTATGAATCGGGTGAGTGATTCAACTTTTAAACGAAGCTTGGTTATAAATAACCCTACAGCTGAACAGCTCACTGAAGGCATGTTAAATATTTTAAATTTTGAAGAGTCAGATTTATTTAAACAGCCTCGTCACTTTGTGAGTATGGATTTAAAGCAGTTAGCAGCGCCACAAAACACCCAAACAGATGAAAAATTAGGGCAGTTGTTATCAAAATTATACAGCTTAAAAAACAATGCCTTAATCTTAAAACCTTTGGAAGATAAAGATGGAGATGGGCAATATGATGTTGCTTATTTCCCTACAGATAAAATGCCTGTTCAACAAGATATTTTAAACCGTAGTTTATGGCAGGCTCAAACTCGTGCGGGCCAAGCAGTAATATTAGAGTTACCTGCTTATCCTCAGAAAGATAAACCATTTTTAGCAGTAGATTTGGCAAAAGATATTGCACGTTTAAATAGTAATTTAAGTGGTATTCAGCTTAATGCGGGCACATCTTTAAATTGCGAAATACAAGCAGTAACCGCTCAAGAGAATAGCTGTATTGAACAATCAAAACATCTTGCTCAACTCAGCCAACTTGCCAAAAAAGCTGTAAAGCCTTATTTAAATATGAGTAACCAAGGGCAGTTTATTTTATTGCTTACTCCTGATTTAGATCATGTAGAAAATCTACCAGCACTGTTAAAAACACTTTTATCGCAACATGATTTGGTCAATTTGAAGTTCGACATGATTGGCAAGAAAAAGCAATTTAATCAGGTGTTAGCACTTTTAAATACGCTTAATGAAAAAGATAAGCAAAGAATTATGCTGACTTTAGTGTTGCCAGAAAATGCTTCAAAGACCAATTGGGAAGAAGTACAGCAAGGGCTCTTTTCGATTCAGCGTATAGGGATTCAGAAATTCGGGATTGATGGCTATAGTTTTGAAAAATCAAAAGATGTACATCAGTATTTATATAATCCGGTCAGTCTGAATGCTAGCCCTGTCATGTATCAGCCTTTTGCTGGATTAGTAGAGGGGAAAAAGTAATGAGAGTATTACTCGATATTCTATTTGCTTTTGCCTTTTTATATCCTTTACTCATGGCTTGGACATGGATGGTAGGAGGACTTTGGTTCTTTTTTAAAAGGGAATACCGTGAACAAATGCTTCCCGAACCAACCAGCGAAGGGTGCAGTATCATTATTCCGTGTTTTAACGAAGAAGCTCAGGTACGACAAACCATTCGTTATGCACTGCAAACTAAATATCCTAATTTTGAAGTGATTGCAGTCAATGATGGAAGTAGTGATAGAACAGCTGAAATCCTTGATGAATTGTCAGCGCAAGATTCGCGACTTCGGGTTGTACACTTAGCTGAAAATCAGGGTAAAGCTGTAGCTTTAAGATCGGGAGTACTGGTCAGTAAATACGAATATCTTGTTTGTATTGATGGGGATGCATTGTTACATCCGCATGCTGTACTTTGGTTAATGCAACCATTTATTAACTTCCCGCGAATTGGTGCTGTAACGGGTAATCCACGAATTTTAAACCGATCAAGTATTTTAGGAAAATTACAGGTTGGCGAATTTTCTTCGATTATTGGTTTAATTAAACGTGCGCAGCGTACATATGGTCGTATTTTTACAGTATCTGGTGTGATTGCCGCATTTCGTAAAACAGCGCTCGTTCGAGTCGGGTTTTGGTCTGACGATAAAATTACTGAAGATATTGATATTTCATGGAAGCTACAGCTGGACCATTGGGATATTCAGTATATTCCACAAGCGCTTTGCTATATCTATATGCCCGAGACATTTAAAGGTTTATGGAAACAGCGCCTTCGCTGGGCACAAGGCGGAGTAGAGGTTCTTATAGAATATATTCCACAAATGTTCAAATTGCGCGTACGTCGTATGTGGCCAGTCATGATTGAGGCGCTAGTCAGTATTATCTGGTCTTATGTGATGATTATGATATTCACTCTATTTTTTGTTGGACTGTTTGTTGAGTTACCTCTGCAATGGCAGATCAAAACGCTTATGCCACAGTGGTACGGTGTAATATTAGGCGGAACATGTCTGATACAGTTTTTGGTGAGTTTGTGGATTGATCAGCGCTATGACCGTGGCCGCTTCTTTAGAAACTATTTCTGGGTAATCTGGTACCCGTTATTTTTCTGGCTGCTTACTTTATTTACTAGTGTTGTGGCGGTACCAAAGACTTTATTTAACACTAAAAAACGTGCCCGTTGGGTGAGCCCAGACCGCGGCTTCCGTGGAGATAACCCATGAAACCTGAGGAAAACAAGGATATAGAGACTTTAGATATCCCCGAATATATTGATCAACCTGAATATGTCAAAAATAAAACAGCAAACTATACGTTACAAACCATTGGGTGGATTTGTTTGATGTGGTTGCTTTTCCCATTGGTTTCACTGTTTTTATGGGTTTTTGAAGGGCATCTAATTTATGATTATGTCTGGGTCGATCATTTATCAGAAGTTAAAACCTTACTTCATTTAGCATTACTCATTGGAATTAGCGCGCTTATTTTAATTTTGTGGGCGAGTTATAACTGGATTAGGTTCAGTGGTGAAGACCGTCGGACTAAAGCACCGAATAGTTCTGTTGAATTACTAGCAGCTCAATTTTCGGTTAGTCCCGAGATCTTGAGTGAATTGCAAAAGAAACAACGCATTATTTTGCATTACGATGATCATGGTAATTTGCAAAAATATGAGTAAATGAGAAAAAGCATGGCCTAAAGCCATGCTTTTTATTTTTATGTAGTTATTCTGATAATGATGTCGACGGGTTGTTCTATACCATCCATGCTGTGAATTGATGTATTGGTAACTTTAACAATAGGCCAAGTTTGTAATTTACAGTTAGATTTTTGGAGTGCAGCATAATAACTATCAGATTTAAAAAATACTTTTTTAGTCGTTGCAGTATTGGGTGTTAAAAGGCGCTTAAGCCATGTTTCATTTACTTGAGTCTCAAGAAAACGTAAGGCCAAAAGACTTTTTACACGATTGTTAAATAATCTCCGGTTTTTAATAATGAGTGGATGCGTAATTAACTTGTGTGTGCCCATTTGACTATGGGGCAAAATAAAGTGAGGTGTAATTTGAAATACAGTCACAAATTTTGCTTGTTGGCAGATTTTTTCAAGATGGGTCACAGTATCTTGATTTGTACCAATAATCGCGACAGATGAATGTGAAAAATCAAACTCTTTAATTGAGGTTGACGGAATAACTTGACCAGCAAAGTCTTCAAAATCTTGAGCCGTATTTTGAAAAATTACTGATTTTGAAGCGTTATTTTTAATATTAATACTCATTTTCCAAAAGTCCTTTTGGTTTTTCAATCATGATGTTTTTATCGTTTTAATATAAATAACCAAGCAGGAAGTTGGGGTAAAGTCTTTTCAGATAGATGGTCATCCCATACTCGAAATCAATTCAAGTATGGGAAAATCAAGTCTAGTTTTAATGTTCTGTTTTTACATTCATGAGTTGCGTAAAACTGTCTAGACGCTTCGCTGTGTCGTATATATCACATGTAAAAATAAACTCATCAACATCGTATGTCGCTAAAAGCTTTTGTAAACCAGAGTGAACTGTATCTACAGAGCCAATCTGTGCCATTGCATAGAAGTTTTCAACGGAAAGCTCTTCTGCTGTATTCCATAGTCCCTGCATTGATTCAACTGGTGGTTTCAGCTTTAAGCTTTCGCCACGAATTAAGCCTAATACACGTTGGTATGCACTTGTTGCTAAAAACTGTGCTTCTTCATCAGTCTCTGCTACAACAACAGGTACACCCATAGAAATGTAAGGTTTATCTAAATAAGCAGAAGGCTCAAAGTTCTCTCGGTAGAGCTGAATCGCTTGACCTAACATACGTGGTGCAAAATGTGACGCAAATGAGTAGGGTAGACCAAGTTTTGCAGCCAATTGCGCACTAAAAAGGCTAGATCCAAGTAACCAAACAGGCACATGTGTATTTTGCCCTGGCGTTGCAATAATTTTTTGTCCTGCTTGCGGTACATCAAAATATTTTAGGATTTCGACAACATCTCTTGGAAATTGATCTTCTGTTTCTTGATGCCCACGACGTAAAGCTCGCATGGTGAGTTGATCTGTACCAGGAGCACGGCCTAAACCCAGTTCAATACGATTTGGATATAAAGTAGCAAGTGTTCCAAATTGTTCTGCGACAACTAAAGGAGCATGGTTAGGAAGCATAATTCCGCCTGAACCTAAACGAATATGCTGTGTATGTGCTGCAATAAAACCGAGTAAGACAGCCGTAGCAGAGCTCGCGATTCCATCCATGTTGTGATGTTCTGCAAGCCAGAAACGTTCATAACCTAGTTTCTCTGCATGTTGTGCTAACTCTAATGCGTGACGTAACGAAAATTCGATGGTTTTATCATTACGAATAGGAGCAAGTTCCAAAATTGAAAACTTGGTATCTTGAAGTGATCGCATGCGATATTCTCGAATAAGGGTATATCGAAATACTACGATATATAGGGATTAATGTATATCGTTTTTTTTCGATATTTGGTTTTATCTCTCAATAAAAAAGCACCCGAAGGTGCTCTTTTGATTCATATATGAATTAGCGGTTTTTGTACCAGCCGCGATGTAAACCATTGTCATGACGGCGATGACCACCTTTATAGTAACGACGGTCGCCATCGTCATATCTACGATCATCTCGATCATAACGACTACCACGATCATAGCGATCATTGTAGTCACGATCTTCAGAAACTTTACGACCTAGCGCTGAACCACCCGCAGCACCTACCGCAGCACCGATGTAACCACCATTGGTACCACCCATATTTTTACCGACTGTATAACCAGCACCACCACCTAAAGCACCGCCAATTGCAGCTTCTGTACGATTACGACGATCACTCGCTGCGGCTGCACCACCAGCACCACCTAAAGCCGCACCAATTGTTGCGCCTGTTGTACCACCCATGCTTTTACCAATTGCTGTACCAACCACACTACCTAACGCAGAGGTTGCAGCAACACGCGTACCATTATCTGCATGTGCAACCGTCACCATAGACGATGTTGCAATTAATGCACTAGCTAACCAAATATTCATTTTCATCTTGCAGCTCCATGTCCTTTTTACTGAGAAGGACAGTATTTTTATCTTGAGATAAATGTAATCAAAAATTTCGTGATAATTATGGAGAACCCCAAAGGCGGTACGATAGTTTTGTGTCTGTTTGTATTGTTTGTATTAATCTATGGATAAATCATGAGCAAAAGAGAAAAGATGAATATTTGTTGGTCCTAATAAAAAAGCACCCGAAGGTGCTTAGTGACGTTTCATCAAATTTGATTAGTGATGACGACGGTGTTTTTTCTTCCAATGTTTAGAAGATCTGTCAGCATCGCGGTCTTTAGAAATCTTATTACCTAGAGCAGAACCACCCGCAGCACCTAAAGCAGCGCCAACGTAACCACCATTTGTACCGCCCATGCTTCTACCAACGGTATAACCAGCACCACCACCTAAACCACCGCCAATTGCAGATTCTGTACGGTGACGACGGTCACTTGCAACTGCTGCACCACCAGCACCACCTAAAGCAGCACCAATTGTTGCGCCAGATGTACCACCCATGCTTTTACCAATTGCTGTACCAGCTACACTACCTAAAGCGGAAGCAGCTGCTACATGTGTTGTGTTATCAGCATGCGCTACAGTAACCATAGAAGTTGCTAAAACAGCGCTACATAACCAAGCATTTAATTTCATTTTTTACTCCGTGTCCTTAGCAGCAGGACCCTATATCTTTTGTTACGGCAAATGTAACAAAACACGTTTCTTAAAATATGGAGAACCATCAATTCATTATTGTAGTTTAGTGTCTAGTTTGTATGTTTTCTATTAAAATAGAATGTTTAATACTCATATAGATAAATATGAGTCTCATTTAATTTTAATGAGTGTATTACTGGCGATCTGAACAGAGAAAGTTGATCAAAGCTCTTGTGGCAGAAGACATATGTTTATGTTGTGCGTACAGTAAAGAGAAGGGACGGGTGTGGCCTGCATAAGTCTCGAGTAAAGGTTGTAATTTTCCTTGTCGAATTTTTTCATTAACAATAAAGCTGTAACTCTGACATATCCCTAATCCACTTTCAGCAAGAGATACGACGCCTAAAATATCTTCTTTTACTAGAATCCGATTTGTTGGTGTCCACTGAATTTCTTGATCTACATCTTTAAAGAACCATGGAGTGACCTTACCACTGCTAGGTAATTCAAAGGCAATACATTGGTGATGATTTAATTCTTCCAAGCTTTGAGGAATACCTACGCGCTTTAAATAAGTTGGTGAAGCAACCAGTTGAAGAGGGGCAAGTTCTAGTGGTCTGGCTACAAGAGAGCTATTAGGAAGATGGCCTTGGCGAATGGCTAAATCAAAACCCTCAGCAATTAAATCAACATTTCGGTTAGAGATGCTGACCTCAATTTGAATGTCTGGATATTGCAAAAGAAATTTTTCTAATAACGGTGGTAAGCGATAGTGTCCATAAGTTGTAGGAACGCTTAATTTGATTTTTCCAGAAATTTGCAGTTGTTCACCTTGAACCACACGTTCTGCATGGTCGATTAGCTGAAAGGCGTGCTGCATTTTCTCATAATAAAGTTGACCTGCTTCAGTCAAGCTTAAATGACGAGTGGTCCTTCTAAAAAACTGGATACCCAACTTTTTCTCTAGCCGTGTAATTGTTCTACTAATGACTGAAGGTGTGGTAGACAAATGAATTGCAGTTGCACTAATAGAAAGCTTTTCAGCCACAATTAAAAACACTTCAACATCGGCTAGATGGTCAAATTGACGAGACATTTTGTCCTCAAACGCAAAAAAGATTTGTAAATGTGGTTGTTTTTCTACCTTGCTGGCAAAAATAGAATATATCCATCCTAGTTATAAATCCAGCACAAGGCTGGAATGAAGGTTGAATGATGAAATCTCTAAATAAAATAATGCTTGCAGTAGTTACCGCTTCAGCAGCATTAAGTGCAAATGCTGCTCATGTATTAGTTGTATTGTCTGATGAAGGGCAGTTAGAGCTGAAAAATGGTCATATTTTTAAAACAGGCTTTTATTTAAATGAGTTAATGCAGCCTACAAAAATGCTTTTAGATGCGGGGCACACAGTAACTTTCGCTACACCAAAAGGAAAAGCCCCGACGTTAGATGAGTCATCAAATAGTACGATGTACTTTAATCAAGACGAAAAAGCATTAAAGCAGTACGCAGGCTTATTGCATGACCTTAAGTTAACATCACCTCAAGATTCTCCAGTTTTAAGCCTGTCTCGTATTGAGCAAATTGGTATTGATCAGTTTGATGCTATTTATATTCCAGGTGGACATGCACCTATGCAAGATTTATTAAAAGATAAACAGCTTGGGAAAGTTCTGACAGCTTTTCATAAAGCTAGAAAACCTACAGCTCTGGTTTGCCATGGCCCTATTGCATTGATGTCAACGTTACCGAATGCTTTTGAAGTCGTTCAGCAACTTGAGCAAGGCAAAGCCGTAAAAACTGGAGAGTGGATTTATAAGAACTATCGGATGACTGTGATTAGTAACCAAGAAGAAGAACAAGCGAAGGCTCTGTTAAAAGGTGGTGAAATGAAGTTCTATCCACAAACGGCATTACAGTCAATTGGTGGTAAATATCAAAGTAATACGAATGCTTGGACTCCAAATGTAGTGGTGGATCGTGAACTTATTACAGGACAAAATCCGGCCTCGGCTGTTCTGGTGGGTAAAACATTATTAGAAAAATTAAAATAAATAGACATGGTAAAGAGGTTTTATGAATAAAGCCTCTATTGCCTTATTGGGTAAAAAGGTGACGTATTCTTTTCTATAAAAAAGCTAAATTATAGGCGAGTAAATAAATCTCATCTGAAATCATTATATTTATAAGTTGCTACTTACTGTGAAAGTTGATGAATTGGCTGATTATATATGTCATTTGAGCGGCATAATCTGTAAACTATGCGCTATTTTTACGATTTTGCTTATCTTCTATATTTACATAGCGTTCGATAAGCTTTTTGGACTTTTGAGATATTTCCTCTTATGAAAGCGTCACTCCGTTTACGACTTGATCAACTCTGTGATCGACATGAAGAACTTACCGCGTTGCTTGCAGATGTGGAAGTCATCTCCGATAACAAACGTTTCCGTAAATTGTCTCGTGAACATAGTGATTTATCTGAAATTACCGAAGTTTGGGGCAAATACCGTCAAGCAGAAGAAGATATTGAAACTGCTGAATTAATGAAGTCTGACCCTGACTTTAAAGATATGGCAGAAGAAGAAATTCAAGCGAATAAAGCGTTGCTTGGAGAGTTAGAAAGTCAGCTTAATATTTTGATGATTCCAAAAGATCCAAATGATTCTAATGCAGCTTATTTAGAAATTCGCGCCGGAACGGGTGGTGATGAGGCTGCAATTTTCTCTGGTGATTTATTCCGCATGTACAGTAAATATGCCGAGACACAAAATTGGCGTATAGAAGTACTTTCTGAAAATGAAGGTGAGCATGGCGGCTTTAAGGAAGTCATTTGCCGTGTAGATGGCGATGGTGTGTATGGTCGCCTAAAATTTGAAAGTGGTGCACATCGTGTGCAACGTGTACCTGCAACTGAGTCACAAGGTCGTGTGCATACATCGGCTTGTACAGTTGCGATCTTGCCTGAGATTGATGTTGATACCAACGTTGAGATTAACCCAGCAGATTTGCGTATTGATACTTACCGTGCATCTGGTGCAGGTGGTCAGCACATTAACAAAACGGATTCGGCGGTACGTATTACCCACATTCCAACAGGTACAGTTGTTGAATGCCAAGAAGAACGTTCACAGCATAAAAACAAAGCTAAAGCGATGGCATTGCTCGTGTCACGTTTAGAAAATGCGAAACGTGCGGCGGCGGATGCAGCGACGTCTGAAATGCGTCGTGACTTAGTAGGGTCTGGTGACCGTTCTGAACGTATTCGTACTTATAACTACCCACAAGGTCGTATGACTGATCACCGTATTAACCTAACTTTATATAAGTTAGATGCCATTATGGAAGGTGATTTAACTGAATTGCTCGATAGCTTACATCGTGAATATCAGGCAGATCAGCTTGCAATGCTTGCACAGGAAAATGGCGGCTAATGAACATTGCTCAAGCGCTTGTAATTCGTGGTGAGCCTGACAGTTATGAACGACAGGAAAATGCTTGGTTACTTGAGCATTTTCTAAAAATCAATTCGCTTGAATTAAAGTTTAGACTTGAGCAAGAGTTAACTGTCCAGCAAGAGCAAGACTACTTGGCTGGGCTTGAGCGTATTCAAAAGGGTGAGCCTTTAGCTTATGTAACAGGTTCACAGCCATTTTGGACACTCGACTTAAAAGTGACTTCCGATACTTTAGTGCCACGACCTGATACTGAGGTTTTGGTTGAAACTGTTTTAAATCTAAACTTGCCAAAGAATGCAAATATTGTTGATTTGGGAACGGGGACAGGCGCAATTGCCCTCGCTTTAGCGAGTGAGCGTCCAGATTGGCAAGTAACGGCAACTGATATTTATGCACCTACTTTAGAAGTTGCAAAAGAAAATGCGCAAACCCATGGATTACAACAAGTGAAATTTGCTTGTGGTGTTTGGTTTGATGCTTTAGACAAACAGCAATTTGATTTAATTGTTTCTAATCCGCCGTATATTGACCCTGAAGATGAACACATGCAGGCACTTGCAACAGAACCACGCCGTGCATTGGTAGCAGACTATAAGGGTCTAGCTGATATTGAAATTATTATTACTCAAGGAAAAAACTGGTTAAAACCACAAGGCTGGATTGCACTTGAACATGGTTATGATCAGGGACAGGCTGTTCGAAATATATTTGCTGAGCATGGTTTTAGTGAAATTAAAACCATTCAAGACTACGGCCAAAATGATCGAGTCACTTTGGCATGCTGGATTTAAAGTTATTTTTGTAGCGTATCTCGCCAACGTAATAACCAGTTTTCTATAAGTTTCATTAAGCTATCGGTTAATTTACCCAATAGGGCCAATAAAATAATTGCAATAATGACAATATCAGGGCGGGATGTTTCTCGACCATCACTTAATAAATAACCGATTCCTTGAGTGGCTGCAATCAGTTCAGCTGCAATCATAAACATCCACGATAAGCTTAAGCTGTTGCGTAAACCGGTTAAAATTCCCGGAGATGCTGCCGGCAAAATAATAGATACAATACGCTGAAAAGCATTAAGCCGATAAACTTTCCCAACTTCAATGAGCTTTCTATCTACGTTATGAATTGCTGCAACTGTATTGGTATAGGTTGGAAAAAAAGCGCCGATTGCAATCAGCGTAATTTTAGAACCTTCATCAATTCCCAACCAAAGTAATAACAAAGGAATCCATGCAAGACTTGGAATTGATTTAATTGCTGAAAAAGTTGGTTCCAAATAAGCTTCTGCCTCTTTACTTAATCCAACCCAAATTGCAAAAATTAACCCTAAACCACTTCCTACAATGAAACCTACTAAAACACGCCATGTACTAATATAAATATGGGCAAAAAGATCACTGTGAGCTAAATCCAAAAAAGATTGCCACAAACTACTTGGCACGGGTAGTAAATAAGCATCGACGTAGCCATTTCTGACTAAAAACTCACAACCCACTAAAAAGATTACGGGAATGAGCAGTGCTTTAAACCAACGTGTAAATTTATTGTTTAAATGCTTTTTCTGAGATTTTAAAGCTTGCTGAGCTAAGAAGTGATTTAGCTCAGCTTTGTTAAATGAATTACTCATATATTATTTCACGACTTTTTGAGCAAAACGTGGGTCTAACAACTGGTCAACCACTTGATTGACGTTGGTGCCTTTTCTAACCAAGTCTTCTTCTGTCAAAATTTTCCCCGAACGTTTCAGTGCTTGTGCTTGAGTTGCCGATGGAATGCTTTGATCAAAGTTGGTTCGGCTCAATTGTAGTTTAGCCACAGGTAGGGGAAGTTTTGATTCTTGAGCTAAAAGTGCTGCCACTTTATCAGGATTAGCTTTTGCCCATTGTCGAGCTTGTTCATAGGCTTTAATCACTGCTTCAACCGCTTCAGGACTTTGCTTTGCAAAATCTTCTTTAACACTCAGTACGCTATAGCTGTTAAATCCAACATTACGATAAAGTAATTTGGCACCTGATTGTATTTGAGCCGCAGCCATTAACGGATCAAGCCCAGCCCAAGCATCTACTTGACCACGTTCTAATGCGGTTTTTCCATCTGGGTGTTGTAAATGAACCAGTTGTACATCGCGTTTACTTAGGCCTACTGTGTCTAGTGCCTGTAAGGTAAATAAGAACGGATCTGTGCCTTTGGTTGCTGCAATTTTCTTACCTTTTAAGTCTTTTAGATTTTTGATTGGTGAGTCTTTTGCTACCACAAGAGCGGTCCACTCTGGCTGGCTTTGTACATAAACAGTTTTAATTGGGCTGCCATTCGCTCGACTTAATACAGCTGCTAACCCAGCGGTAGACGCAAAATCGATGCTATTGCTGTTGAGATATTCTAGCGAACGGTTACTGCCTTGGCTAAAAACCCATTTAATTTGAGTATTTGGTAGTGCTTTCTCAAGAAGTTTTTGATCTTTTACGACTAAGCTAGTTGGTGCATAGTAGGCATAATCAAGTTTAAGTGTGGTCGGAACTGCTGCAAAGGCAGATGAAGCAAATACAAACCCCAATGTTGATGCCAACAAAGTCTTCGTTAGAGAAAATTTTGGTTTTAAAGACATAATAAGAATAGAACCAGAATAAATAATAGATCATCCTTCCATGGGTTTGATGACTTACAAACATAGTTATTTTGATTTATAAATCAGATTGAAAGATAAAAGTTTAGATAAAATCATAACTCACTGTTTTTATAGTGATAATTGAGTTTGAAGTAATGTACTTATCTGAAATATTGAATTTAAAAGATATAAATATCATAAGCTTAAGTATTATTTTTTAAGCTTATGATATTTATATTATTGCTTGTGTGAAGTTAAATTATTTCGATAAGCGCCTGGGCTGACGCCAGTCCATTTTTTAAAGGCACGGTGAAACGCGCTTGGATCTTGGAAGCTTAAGTCTTCACTAATATCTTGAATTGAATCGTTGGTTTTACTTAAACGTTCAACAGCAATATCGCAGCGAATTTCATTCTTAATTTGCTGGTAGCTGACGCCTTCATGTTTCAGTCGGCGTTGGACTGTAGCTTCAGAAATATTGAGTTGTTGTGCAACATCTTTAAGTTCGGGCCATTGTGCAGGGTGAAGTTTCAATAAGTGACGACGAATAAGAAGGCTCAGTGCATTTTCATTTTTAAAGCGGACTAAAAGATTTTGCGGAGTTTGCTCTAAGAAATCATGAAGTGCTTTTTTATCTTTTTTAATTTTAATATCTAAATAGTGAGCATCGAATTCAACTTGATTTATCTCAGCATTAAATTTTATGTCTTCACCAAAACGTACTAAATAGTCCTGAATATCTTGGGGTTTAGGGCAGCGTAGCGATATATTATTTAAGCTAATTCGCTGATCTACCAACCAGCACATGAGTCCATGCACCAACATTAAAAAGGTCGCATATGTAAACATACGTTTGGGTTGTTCACGATCACGAATGACCAAATAGGCTTTTTGCTGGTCCCGAATTAATTCACCCTGTAGATCATCTAAAATAAAGTTAAAAAATTTCAAAATATCGTAAAGCGCCTTTTCTAAAGTTTCCGCCGTACTGACAAGTTTAGTAAGTAATTTATAGCTACCTCGACGCATGGGATGACTATCCATACCAAAAAATTCATCGTTCATGGCATTGGCAAGTTCTATCCATAGTTGCGCATAGGTTGTAACAGGCACACGTGCCTTGGGAGACATCAGTAATTCGGCAGGAATTCCCGCCTTATTTAAAATTATTTGAGTATTTAGCCCTTTGGCATAAGCTGCACTTAGTGCTTCATGTACCAGTGCAATCGAAATAGTTCCTTTACTTAAAGAAGATTGGACAACCATGTCAAAGACTCATATTTTCTTCATATATTTCAAGTGAAATACTGCATATGTAAAATTTGGATTGATCAAAAGCTGCAAACATTTTGAGGCTTTTTGAAATTGTATCGGAAAACAACAACTTTTACTCTCACTACTAAGTTTAAAGAACATTTCTATAGGACGTTACATAATGAAAATTCAAGGGAAACATTTCGTGATTACAGGTGGTGGCTCTGGTTTGGGTGCTGCTACAGCTGAGTATTTGGTAAAGCAAGGTGCCTCTGTCACATTGGTAGACATGAATGTAGAAGCAGGTGAACAGCAAGCAAAACAATTAGGATCAAAAGCTGACTTTGTAAAACTGGATGTAACCGATGAGCAAGCTGCTGAACAGTTCTTTAAGGATGTTTTGGTCAAACATGGCAGTTTGCATGGTTTGGTTAACTGTGCGGGGATTGGACCTTCGGCTAAAGTTGTGGGCCGTGAAGGTGTACATGATTTGGCGTTATTTTCAAAAACACTGCAAATTAATGTGACAGGTACATTTAACATGCTGCGCTTTGCAGCAGATGCGATGAGTAAAAATACAGTTGAAGCAGGGGACGAGGGCCGAGGTGTAATTGTAAACACAGCCTCAGTTGCAGCATTTGATGGTCAAATTGGTCAGGCAGCTTATTCAGCATCTAAAGGCGCTATTGTTGCCATGACATTGCCAATTGCTCGTGAGCTTGCGCGACATGGCATTCGAATTATGACGATTGCACCGGGAATTATGGAAACTCCGATGCTTAAAGGTATGCCACAAAATGTTCAGGATGCTTTGGGACAAATGGTGCCATATCCGTCTCGTTTAGGAAAACCCGAAGAGTTTGCTCGTTTAGTTGGGCATATTGCTGAAAATTCATATTTAAATGGTGAAGTCATCCGTTTGGATGGTGCAATTCGTATGGCAGCAAAATAATAAAAATAAGGATGTTGAAATGATTTTAAGTGCTGAACAAAGTATGGTTCAGGAGATGATGCGTGATTATGCGCAAAATCAGTTAAAACCTACAGCTGCTCATCGGGATAAAACCCATGAGTTTCCTGCTCAGGAATTAAAAGATTTAGGTGCTTTGGGGGCAATGGGTATGACCGTTCCAGATGAATGGGGTGGTGCAGGAATGGATTATGTATCTTTAGTGCTCGCAATTGAGGAAATTGCAGCAGGTGATGGTGCCATTTCGACAATTGTAAGTGTTCAAAACTCATTGGTTTGCGGTATTACATTGTCATATGGTTCAGAACAGCAAAAACAGACCTATTTACCAAAATTTGCATCGGGTGAATGGTTAGGATGCTTTTGTTTAACTGAGCCACATGTCGGTTCTGACGCCAGTGCGATTTTATGTAAAGCTGAGCGAGATGGGGACCAGTGGGTACTTAATGGCGTAAAGCAATTTATTACCAGCGGTAAAAATGCTCAAGTAGCTCTGGTGTTTGCAGTAACTGATAAACAAGCGGGCAAAAAAGGGATCTCGTGTTTTCTTGTACCAACCAATACACAAGGTTACTTGGTAACTCGTATTGAAGACAAAATGGGCCAACATGCTTCAGACACAGCAACCATTACCCTCGAAAATTGCTGTATTCCTTTAGAGAATTTGGTAGGTCAAGAAGGCGAAGGTTATAAAATTGCTTTATCAAATTTAGCTGCTGGTCGTATTGGGATTGCTGCTCAATCTGTTGGTATGGCACGAGCTGCTTTTGATGCTGCTGTGCAATATGCAAATGAGCGGAAAGCCTTTGGCGTAGAGTTAGTCCAGCATCAGGCGGTAAGTTTTCGTTTAGCTGATATGGCAACCCAGATTGAAGCGGCACATCAGTTAGTTCTACATGCTGCAACTTTGAAAGATGAGGGATTACCTTGTTTAAAAGAAGCATCAATGGCAAAGCTGTTTGCATCGACCATGGCTGAGCGAGTTTGTTCTGATGCGATCCAGATTCATGGTGGATATGGCTATGTGAGTGATTTTCCGGTAGAGCGAATTTATCGTGATGTTCGGGTGAGCCAGATTTATGAGGGCGCTTCGGATATTCAACGTTTAGTGATTGCTCGTGAAGTCACCCAAGTTTAAGCATTAGATTTTTAAATAATGAAATTCATTGCAAAAAACCGCAATTGTTATGCAGTTTTTTGCAATCGTAATTTTCTGGTTTTAATTCGATTCAATACATTTCGAAAAGATAAAAACTATATTTTTATGTTTAAAGATCAGCTTTAACTTGCTCACCAATTAAATAAAATGTTCCGCCAGCAATATAGTGCAGGCTTCGAAGCTCTTTTGGCGCATCTTGAAAGTACCAATGCCCATCTCGGAAAACACGACTATCTGCCCAAGCACCGACAACAGAACCAATAAATAAATCATGAGCTGACTGATTGTGAGGTTCAGGAATAAGTTTACATACGAGCCATGCGATGCAACCAGATACTAATGGGCTGGTAAGACCTTCTTGATAAAAGAGCTCAACACCACAATGTTCTAGTTTTTGCGGGTCGTCTAATTTGCTAATTGTACCAAGTTGATGGGTCATCTCGAGCTGCGCATAGCAGGGAACTTGTAGGGTGAAATAACCACTTTGTTCAACAAGCTGACGAGTTTTAGTACTTTTGTCGAGAACAACAGTTACTTTGGCAGGAGTGAGTTCTAATGCACATGCCCAAGCGGCTGCCATTACATTTCGGTCATCTCCATGCTGAGCAGATACAAGTACAGTTGGGCCATGATTTAACAAACGATAAGCTTTTTCTAACTCTACAGGTGCAATATATGATTGGGACATATTTAGCCTAAGTAATAAAGAAAATAGATATTTCTATTGTTGCAGAAAGCTTGAAAGAAGTAATGCGGTGGATAAAAGTTTAAAGAATAAAATGCTGTTTTTATTTTATACCTTTCCTAATGCCTGACTTAGTCATAAAATCATTTGGCTTCTAAGTGAAAGGATTAAAGCGTGACCGAGCTTCAAGATATCGATTTTGTAGAGTTAAGTGATGAAGAAATGCATCTCTATAGCCGTCAGATTTTACTTGATGGATGGGATATAGAAGCTCAGGAAAAACTCAAACTTGCCAATGTGCTTATTGTCGGTGCTGGTGGAATAGGTTGTAGTAGTGCAGAACTATTAGCGCGAGCAGGGGTTGGGAAAATTACACTCATTGATGCCGATACTATTGAGATAAGTAATTTACAACGTCAAATTGCATTTGGTCATGAAGATATTGGCCGTTATAAAGCTGAAGTTCTTGCAAAGCGGTTACAGAAAATTAACCCTTATATCTGCGTTGAGTACTACAACGAACGTTTAGATGAACATAACATTGATAGACTTGTTGAACACCAAGATGTGGTATTGGATGGGTGTGATAACTTTACAACACGCTATTTGGTAAATGCCGCTTGTAAGAAGCATCAGGTTGCATTAATTAGTGCTTCTGCAATTGGTTTTCAGGCACAAATGTTTATGGTTGAAGGTGATTCAGCTTGTTACGAATGTTTATTTCCTAAAGAACAGCATAGCAATGAAGGCCTACGTTGTGCGGAATCTGGGGTACTTGCGACTACTCCTGTAATGATAGCGTCATTACAAGCACATCACACTTTGCTCTATTTAGGACTTAATCGTACCCCTTTAAAACAGAAACTGTTGCTTTGGGATGGCTTAAATATGACACAACGCATTGTTAATTTTGATAAAGATGTAAATTGCCCAGTTTGTCAGGCAAGTTAATCAGTAAATGAAATAAAATTTGCTACACTCAACCTGAATGATTTGGTTTTGAAAAAATATGAAAAAAAATATTTTGTTTGATGGGCTACGTTCTGTCGCTCGTATTGGTGAAACAGCAGTGGTTGCCGCCAAAGCTGGGATTAAATACGCAACTGAAAAACCAAGTAATGCCAAACTCATGCGGGAAACCTTTGAATCGCTTGGCTCGACTTACATCAAACTTGGTCAGTTTATTGCGAGCACCCCATCGCTTTTCCCGCGAGAATATGTAGAAGAATTTCAAGGTTGTTTAGACCAGACACCAACACTGCCATTTAGTTATATTCAAGGTGTACTTGACTCTGAGTTTGAAGGGCGCGATTTAAGTCAGATTTTTAGCTATATTGATGAAAAACCATTAGCTTCTGCTTCAATTGCTCAGGTTCATGCAGCTAAACTGACTACAGGCGAAGATGTCGTTATTAAAGTACAAAAGCCGGGTGTAGAAACAATTTTATATACTGACTTAAGTGTCGTGCATTGGGCTGCTAAATTGCTTGAGCGTGCAGTACCTAAAATCAAATTTGCTGCACTTTCTGAAATTGTCGATGAAATCAAAAGTCGTATGGTGCGTGAAGTTGATTTTATTGAAGAAGCACAAAATCTAGATGACTTTATTGAATATTTGAATATTTCTCAAAACCATGCTGTGACTGCACCTAAGGTTTATCACCAATTTTCAACACGCCGTGTTTTGACTATGCAACGTCTATATGGTGTGTCTTTGACAGATTTTAGTGTGGTGAAACAATACGCAAAAGATCCATCACAAGTGCTGATTACTGCAATGAATACATGGTTCGGTAGCCTCATGCTATGTAAGAGTTTCCATGCAGACTTACATGCTGGAAATCTAATGCTGCTCGAAGATGGCCGAATTGGTTTTATTGATTTTGGTATTGTGGGGCAGTTAAAGCCAGAAGTCTGGACAGCGTGTATGGCCTTTATGGATGCATTGCAAAAAACTGATTATAAAGCGATGGCCGAAAACATGCTGAAAATGGGCATGACGCATAACAAAGTTGATGTGGATGTATTGGCACAAGATTTGGAGCGTTTATTTAATGGTGTATTAATGGCAGATCCACAGCAAATTCTGTCTACCAATCCTGCCGATTTAAACGACATTATGATGGATATGGTGGGGGTTGGTGAGCGCCACGGTATTAAATTCCCTCGAGATTTTGCTTTATTATTTAAGCAAATGCTTTATTTCGATCGTTTTATGCGCGTACTCGCACCATATACCGATATTTATGCAGACCAGCGTTTGAAAATGGTTCAAAATATGGAACCTGCTTCGTTGTTAAAGCACTAAGGTCAGTTTAAATTTATGGATGCCATTATTATTGAAGGGTTAAAGGTTGAAACAGTCATTGGTTGTTTCAACTGGGAAAGACAAATCATTCAACCTTTAATGTTGGATTTAACCATCCATAATGATTTGAGCCGGGCTGCACAGTCTGACAAACTTGAAGATACACTCAATTATGCACAGATTTGTGAGTTATCGGCTCAAACTATTCAACAAGCCAAGCCTGAATTAATCGAACATGCAGCACATCTCGTTTTGGAATGTTTGTTCGAAACTTTCCCAACGATTGAAAAAATTACCATTACCATCCGTAAGCCCGCCATCATTGCAGAAGCTAATGCTGTAGGAATTCGTCTTGAACGTACCAGAAATAATTTTTGCGCTCGCTCTAGCGAGTAATTTAGACGCAGAACAACACTTTACTTTTGCTTATACGCAATTGGCAACATTGGGGAAAGTGCAGTTTTCATCGGTTTATCAAATTCCTTGCCGAGATGGCATTGGAGATGATTACTGGAATTCAGCATGTCTATTAAAAAGTTCTTTAAATCCTTCAGAAATCGAAGCTTTCTTAAAAAAACTTGAATCAGACACAGGGCGTATTCGTCCATCACATCATATTTCTTTAGATGTAGATTTGATTGCATGGGGAAGTGATCTAGACCATATGCAATTTAATTCTAAAAAATTACCCTTGGCACTAGATGTAAAAATTCCTTTATATGAATTATGGAATTGTGAAACCTTAAAGTCTGAAGCTATACTTTATCCGGTAGTCAATTTTAAAGTTTAACGTCTTTTACTCTATATTTTACGCAAATTTTACGCGGGCTTTGAGTTCCTCAATAGAGAATTTACGAGCACTTTACCGATACTGAAATTCACTAAATTAGTGTTATTTCAGGACAATAAAGATGCTTATAAATTCTCAAATGCGCATCTTGCATCAGTCTGGCATTGCCTTATGCGGACTTAAAAAAAATGATATTTCTTTATTTCTCCTTATTTCCAGTTTGGCAAGTCAAGCCATGGGACTTAGAGGAGAATAGCCATGTTAGAACTTATACTTGTTTTATTTATTGCTATTTTTCTAGCATGGTGTCTCAGTAAATATTTATCCAAAGTGATGGCAAATCAGCCGATGGTTGGTGATGGATTATTTCGTTGGATTGAAAATCCTGTTTATCGCTTGTTAGGTGTATCTCCACAACAACAAATGAACTGGAAACAATATTCTCTAGCATTTGTTGTTAGCTGTATTTTTCTTGCAGTGGCTATTCTTGCTATTTTTATGACGCAAGCATGGCTACCATTAAATCCTAACCATGTACCAAATATGAATTGGGATTTAGCGCTACACACTGTTATTTCATTTTTAACAAACACCAACCAACAGCATTATTCTGGTCAAGCTCAGTTATCTTATTTGTCGCAAATGACAGGTATTGTGGGCCTGCAAGTCATTACTCCAATGATGGGATTGGCTTTGGTTGTCGCGACTTTAAGAGCGTTCTTTTATCAGCGTCCAAGCCATATTGCAGCCGATGTTACCGAGCAACCAGATCAAATTTTAATTGGTAACTATTGGGCAGATGTAATTCGCCCTACAGTACGCTTTTTGCTTCCACTCTGTTTTGTCTGGTCATTATTGCTCAATAGCCAAGGTGTCCCAGCGACTTTCCAAGGTGGGCCGGAAGTACAGCTTATTGATAAAGCCAACACTGTAGAAACTCAAAAAATTCCTTTGGGACCAGTTGCACCGATGGTGGCTATTAAGCAATTGGGTAGTAACGGTGGTGGATGGTACGGTCCAAATAGTTCTGTGCCTTTAGAAAATCCAACACCACTTTCTAATTTGCTAGAAATGATTGCGATTCTACTCATTCCAATCACAGTAATTTTTATGGTTGGGCATTTTACTCAGCGTAAAAAGTTTGCTTACTTTGTGTTTGGTAGCATGCTTTTTATGTCGATTATTTCAGGTGCAGCAGCCGTCTGGTCTGAAAGTATGTCATCTACAGCATCTCAACTTGCCGTAATGGAAGGTAAAGAGCAACGATTTGGGCCAGCAGCATCAGCGGTTTGGGCAGCTGTTACAACTCAAGTAAATAATGGTTCGGTCAATATGATGCATGATTCTTCTGCGCCACTTACCGGTCTGGTTGAACTCATTAATATGCTGATTAATGCCATTTGGGGCGGCGTAGGCTGTGGTCTGCAGCAGTTCATGATTTATCTGTTACTCGCAGTATTTATTGCCGGTTTAATGACAGGTCGTACCCCTGAGTTGTTTGGGCGCAAGATTGAAGCCGCAGAAATTAAGTTACTCGCGATTATTATCTTGATTCAACCGCTGGTTATTCTTGCCTTTACTGCATTAACCCTCAGCATTCCGAGTCTATCAGGCATCAGCAATCCAGAACCGCATGGTATTAGCCAAGTGTTCTATGAATATGTTTCTGCCTTTGCCAACAACGGTTCAGGTTTTGAAGGCCTTGGAGATAACACCGTATGGTGGAACGTCACTTGTAGTATCGCTCTTCTTTTAGGACGGTTCCCGACATTAATTTTACCATTAATGATTGCTACGCGATTAGCTGCGAAAAGGAAAGCGCCTGAAACAGTAGGAAGCCTCCAAGTTGAAACTCCAACTTTTGCCTTAACGCTGATCACGATTGTGGTGTTGCTTACCTTATTACAATTTATGCCAGTTCTTGTCCTTGGGCCAATTGCCGATCAACTTTTGTTGGTTAAAGGCTAAGGAGGCGAGTGAAAATGAATACACAAACTCATGTAAATAGTCATAAAAAAACCATGGCAGTACCAAATTTTGAAGTTTGGAAAAATGCATTCGTGAAATTGCTACCACAACATGCAATTAAAAATCCTGTGATGGCAATTGTATGGCTTGGTACAGTGGTTACTGCAATTAGTACCATTTTGGGTTACACCACACTGCTATTTGGTTTGGCAGTAACAGCTATCCTGTTCATTACCATTTTATTTGCTAATTATGCTGAAGCTGTTGCAGAGGCTAGAGGTCGTGGTCAGGCATCTTCATTACGTGCAGCAAGAGAAAACTTAACTGCTCGAAGACTCAATTCTTTGACCGACCGTCAAGCGACTCAAGTTGCAGCTACTGAACTTCATTTAAATGATTTTATTGAAGTTCATGCAGGTGAGCTTGTTCCAGCCGATGGTGAAATTGTAGAAGGTTTTGCCACTATTAATGAGTCGGCTGTTACAGGTGAGTCTGCACCCGTATTACGTGAAGCTGGAACTGACCGTTCTGGTGTTATTGGCGGGACCAAAGTACTTACAGATCGTATTATCGTTCAGGTTACTGCTGAGTCTGGCCAAAGTTTCTTGGACCGTATGATTGCTTTGGTTGAAGGTTCAAATCGTCAAAAAACACCGAATGAGATTGCACTTGGCTTCTTGTTAATGGTGATGACACTCACGTTTTTAATTGTCGTGATTAGCTTGCCGTTTATTGCCAATTATTTGCATGTTGAACTCGATCCGGTGGTGCTTGTGGCGCTATTGGTCTGCCTAATCCCAACCACTATTGGGGGCTTATTGCCTGCAATTGGGATTGCAGGGATGAACCGTGCACTCAAAGCCAATGTCTTGGCAAAATCGGGTAAAGCCGTAGAAGTTGCTGGTGATATCGATGTGCTTTTACTCGATAAAACCGGAACCATTACCTATGGCGACCGTCAAGCGACCTCTTTTTATCCTTTAACTTCGATAACCGAGTCTGAGTTGAGAGCTGCTGCTTGGGTAAGTTCGCTTGCAGACCCAACACCAGAAGGAAAATCGATTGTTAAATTAGCAAAAGAGCAAGGGCTAAAACAGCAAGAACCTGAGCAGGCTGAATTTATCTCTTTTAGTGCATCAACCCGAATTTCTGGTGTGAATTTCTCTAATGGTGATCAAATTCGTAAAGGTGCGTTAGATGCCATTTTGAAATTTGTCGATGAAGATTATTCTCAAGATTTAGAGTTAAAAGCGCGTGTTGAACAAGTTGCCAAAAAAGGTGCAACCCCATTGGTTGTGGCAAATCAACATCATGTATTGGGCGTGATTGAACTCTCAGATGTGATTAAACACGGCATTAAAGAACGTTTTGCTCGTTTAAGAGAAATGGGTATCAAAACCGTAATGGTGACGGGTGATAACCCGTTAACTGCTGCTGCGATTGCTGCTGAAGCAGGCGTAGATGACTATATTGCCGAAGCAAAACCAGAGGACAAATTGGCTTGTATTCGTAACGAACAACAACAAGGTCGTTTAGTTGCGATGGTTGGTGATGGAACCAACGATGCACCTGCATTAGCTCAGGCAGATATTGGCTTAGCCATGAATTCTGGTACACAAGCTGCGAAAGAAGCCGGCAATATGGTCGATTTAGACTCAGACCCAACCAAACTACTGGCTGTGGTTGAAATTGGTAAACAGCAGTTGATTACTCGTGGTGCTTTAACAACGTTTTCTTTAGCAAATGATGTGTCGAAATACTTTGCAATTTTGCCTGCATTATTCGCTGCAGCGATTCCACAAATGCAGGTTTTAAATGTGATGCATCTAGCGAGTCCAAGCAGTGCAATTTTATCGGCATTAATCTTTAACGCGATTATTATCCCGTTATTAATTCCAATTGCTCTCCGAGGCGTGAAATTTAAACCTTCAACTGCAACTCAATTATTACGTCGAAATATGTTGATTTATGGTGTGGGTGGTGTGGTTCTACCATTTATTGCCATTAAAGCGATCGATGTGGTGATTGTTCAATTATTTGGTTTGTAATCTGGAGTTTGAAATGAAAACTTATGTACAAAATTCAGAAGTAAATTTGGGTCAGACCTTAAGAGCATCTTTAGGATTATTAATTTTTACTCTAGTGGGGTGCGGTGCTGTTTACAGTGCTATCGCTACTGGCGCCGGGCAGGTTTTATTCAACAATCAGGCGAATGGTAGTTTGATTGAAATAGATCAGAAAGTTGTTGGGTCAACTTTAGTGGCTCAGCCATTTGTCGGGAACGAATATTTTCATCCACGCCCTTCGGCAGCAAATTATGACCCAATGGCAATGGCGGGTACAAACTTAGCTCGTACTAATCCTGAGTTACAAAAGCAAATCGACGCTCAGATACTCGCAGTGAAAAAGCAAGATCAGACAGGCAATACGCCTATTCCGAGTGATTTGGTGACTAGATCTGGCAGCGGTATCGATCCACATATTAGTCCCGACGCCGCTCAGTTACAGGTGGCTCGAGTGGCTCAAGCGCGCCATTTAGATCTTAAAGTTGTGGAAGGGCTATTGCAAAAGCATATTGAACCGATGCAGTTTGGTGTATTAGGACAAGCTCGTGTTAATGTATTAGAGCTCAATATTGCTTTAGATCAATTACAATCTACACATTAACTTAAAAATAAAGTTGTTAGTTTACCGGATGATATCAAGTGCAAAGCAATCGCGAAAATCAGGCTGAGGCCTTATTAAATCATGTCAACAGATATCAAGCCGGTCGACTAACAGTCTTTCTCGGTGCAGCGCCTGGTGTTGGAAAAACCTATGCCATGCTTGCTCGTGCCAAAGAGTTGTTTCAACAAGGTACAGACGTTGTGGTGGGTATTGTTGAAACCCATGGGAGAACAGAAACTCTAAAAATTTTGGAAGGGTTGCCTCAGATTGCTAGAAAGGAAATGCAGTATCAGGGGCATAGTTTAGAAGAAATGGACTTGGATGCTATTTTACTTAGGCATCCCGAAATCGTTTTAGTTGATGAGTTGGCTCATCGAAACATACCAAATAGTCGTCATGAACGCCGTTGGCAAGATGTCAATGAATTACTAGATGCAGGTATTGACGTATTCACCACCATGAATATTCAGCATTTAGAAAGCCTAAATGATGTGGTGTACCAGATTACGGGCATTAGGGTAAGTGAAACTGTACCAGATAGAGTGTTTGATCGTATTCGAGACATTCGTTTAATTGATTTGCCAGTCAGTGAACTCATTGAAAGGCTCCATCAAGGAAAAGTCTATGTGCCCGATCAAGCAAATCTGGCATTACAAGGCTTTTTTAGCATTTCAAATTTAACTGCACTACGTGAACTAGCAATGCAATGCGTTGCAGAACATGTTGATTCAGATTTAAAAGAGAGTTATGCCTCTAAAGGTTTGAAATCTATATCGTTGCAAAATGAATTAATGATTGCGATAGATGGGCAAGGTTCTTCTGAATATTTAGTACGGGCAGGTTGCCGTTTAGCAGAACGTTATGGGGCTGCGTGGACGGTAGTGAATGTTGCTAAAAGTTTGGACTTTGGGCAGAGTTCAGGAAATTCATATAAAAAAGAATATATTGAGATTGATCGTGCATTTGAACTGGCTCGGCAACTCGGTGGTCGCACAGAAGTAATATATGGCCATCAGGTTGCATCTGTTTTAATGGATGCTGCTGTGGATAGGGGAATCTCAAATCTGGTCATTGGCAAAAGTATTTCGCCATGGTGGTTAAAGTTATCTAAGAAAAATTTAGCTCAACAATTATTGAATCAAGAAAACTCAATTGCTTTAACCATTTTGCATCCAGAACAGGGCACCAAAAAGACAACTCAGCTTGAAAAGCCATCATTTTTATCACTAAAAGAAAGTATTTTTGTTCTAGCTGTTACGTGTGCCAGTATTTTTATAGCGCACTTTGCCGAAGTTTTATTAGGTATTGAAGACTTTTCTGTCATTTTCATTATTTCAGTTTTAATTGTTGCCACTAAAACCAGAATGCTCGCTGCGGTAGTGGCCGCTCTCATTTGTTTTTTGGCTTATAACTTTTTCTTTATTGCACCGCGTTTTACTTTTCAGATTTCAGCGCATCAAGGTGTAGTTACCGTTGTTGCTTTTTTTGCAGCAGCTTTAATCGCTGGGCGCTTGGCTTCTCAATTACGTCAGCAGATTTTGTCTTTAAAAGTTGCGAATGCTTACACTACGGTGATGCAAGACTTGGCGCGTAAGCTCTCTAGTGCTGTAAACCTTGAAGAAGTCATGCAAACAGGACGTATGACTTTAGAAACACAACTTCAAACTAAAGTATGGATTTCTATTCAAGATAGAGTGATTTCATCTGACATAGAGCTAAACGACAAAGAAAAAGTGGCAGCAGATTGGTGTTTGAAGCATCAACAACCATGTGGGCGTTTTACCGATACGCTTAGTCAGTCAAACTGGTGGTTTTTACCACTTTTAGAACAAAAAAATAGCCTAGGTATTGTGGGAATTAACTTTAAGGATGAAGTTGTTTCTCTAAATTTTGAGCAAAAGAAACTGACGGAAAGCGTAATTGAATATATTGCCCAGGCAGTACTTCGAACCCAATTGGTTAATGAGCTTGAACAAGCAAAAGTAACCAGTGAAACAGAGCGGTTGCGTTCTGCTTTATTATCTTCGGTATCGCATGATTTACGCTCACCACTTGCTTCTATTATTGGAGCAGCTGATACGCTTGCTCATTTTAAAGCAGATATGTCAGAGCAAGATCAGCAAGATTTACTCGAAACCATTCATTTAGAGGGTGAGCGCTTAGATCGTTATATTCAAAATTTGCTTGATATGACACGTTTGGGCCATGAAGGTCTATCTCTAAAAAGAGACTGGATTGGTATAGATGAATTAATTGGTTCGGCAACCCGCCGTTTAAAGCGTTATAAACCAGATACTCAAGTGCTGGTCGAATTACCTGAACAAACCATTAGTTTGTATGTTCATCCAGCACTGGTAGAACAAGCTATTTTTAATGTTTTAGAAAATGCTGCAAACTTTTCACCTCCAGATGAACCAGTCATGATTCGGGCTTCTCTTTTGTTTGAAGATGAAGTGAAAATAGAAATTGAAGATAGAGGAGCGGGAATTCCTGAAGATGAAAGAAACCGCATTTTCGATATGTTTTATACTATGGAACGTGGAGACCGCGGAAAATTTGGTACAGGTTTAGGACTGACAATTGTGAAAGCGATTATTGGGGCTCATATGGGTACAATAGAAGCATTTTCAGGTCGCCAAAACAAAGGTACTTTAATTCAAATCAAACTACCCATTCATCCAGTAAAAGAATAAGTTGTAAAGTCATGATAAGTTCAGAAACATCGCCTGTAGAAACACGTATTGTGATTATTGATGATGAGCCTCAAATTCGTAAATTTTTAGACATTGCCTTAAGAACACAAAAATACAAAACCACACTTTGTGAGACTGGTTACAAAGGTTTGGAGGCTTTGGCCACACAAGGTGCTGATTTAGTTATTTTAGATTTGGGTTTGCCAGATTTAGACGGTAAAGAAGTGCTTCAAGAGTTACGTAGTTGGTCGAATGTTCCTGTTATTGTGTTATCTGTACGCGCAGATGAATATGAAAAAGTTGCATTACTAGATGCTGGTGCAAATGACTACATGACCAAGCCTTTTAGTGTTCAAGAGTTATTGGCGCGCATACGAGTCATTTTAAGAAACCAACCCATTCAACAAGAAGCTCATGTTTATGACGATGGCTACCTTAAAGTTGATGTCATGCAGCGTTTAGTGTGGATCGAGCAACAGCCAATTACTTTAACTCGAAAAGAGTTTCAACTTTTGACGCTATTAATGCGCTATCAAGGACAACTTTTAACACAGCCACAACTGTTAAAAGAACTATGGGGGCCAACCCATCAGGAAGATACTCACTATTTACGTATTTTAGTGGGCAAGTTGCGCGGTAAACTTAGAGATAATGCAATTCAGCCACGCTATATTGCAACTGAACCAGGTGTTGGATTGCGTTTTTTAGCTAAACAGAAAAATCATTAATTATATATAAAAAAAACCTTAGGGAATTTCTCCCTAAGGTTTTGAAAAGTAGTTTATATCTTTCGGTGTTTCTTATTTATATATCCCAATGTTGTTCTGCTTCAGTCATTTGACTGTAAATATTTTGATATTCAGCCTGTTTAACGGTGTACCAATGTTCTACAAAGTCTGCCCCTAAATATCCTTTTAAAATAAGACTCCCTTTAAATATTTTTAAGGCTTCCGGCTGATTGTTGGCTAATAGAATGTGCTCATCAGGAAATTTTAAAAGATGTGCAGGTTTTGGTAGCGGTAACTTATGAGATAAGCCATAAGATACACCCGCTAAAATCGTAGTTGTAACCAGATAAGGATTACAGTCGGCTCCAGCAACCCGATATTCTAAGCGTTGATTTTTTAAATCTGAGCATGGAATTCGAATTGCAACATTACGATTATTGGTACCCCAATTTGCTTCTAATGGTACATGGTGCCCAATTTTAAAGCGTCTATAAGAATTAATATTGGGCGCTAAAATAGCCATAGATGTAGGCATTAATTCAATTAGGCCACTAATCGCGCTGAGTAATTTGGCCGAAGGTTCATCTTTTTCTACTTCTGAACTAAATACATTTTCATGGTACTGATTGAGCAAGCTCATATGAAAATGCATGCCACTACCAGCCTTTGCCAAGTTGGGCTTCGCCATGAAACAGGCAGTTAAGTCATGCTTTCTTGCGACTTGTTTTACAATTCTTTTTAAAGCATTAATTTGATCGCACAGCTTTAAAATATCATGAGTGTGTTGAAGGTTTAGTTCGTATTGTCCAGGTGATGACTCTGCAACAATAGCGGTAATTTCAATAGATTGTAGTAGGGCGGCTTTTTCAACTTCTTCTAAGACTTGTTGATAGTTATTTGGTGCATCTATGTCAAAACATTGGTTTTCCATACATGTTTCAGTGTGATGATTTGGGGAGAAAAGATAAAACTCCAGTTCAGCAGCCATAACAGGGAAATAATTCTTAGCATGTAACTGATTTAATAATTTTTTTAATATATTGCGTGGTTCATATCGACAATCTGAGCCACCTTCTTCTTGCATTGTGAGGAAAAGCTGGGCATTCAATTCAGGGGATAAGGCACTTGGTTGCAAGCTGCCTAAAATGGGCAGGCAAAGTCTGTCTGGTTCACCAATATATTTTCCTAGGCCTGTCTCTTCAATAACTTTTCCATTAAGACTCATTGCATACACAGAAAGTGGAAAATAGCATCCGTTGGAGAGATTTCTCAAACTTTTAACATCAATTCGTTTACCACGAATATGCCCGTTTAAATCATGGAGGCAAATATCAATATGTTGAGTATGAGGATATGAGTTTAAATATGCATCGACTTCTTTCAAAAATAAATCGGGTTGGAAAGTATAAGCTTGTGTCAGTGGAGTAATATCGTCTGATATTTTAAAAGCCTTAAGGTGAGGGTCTTGTAAGTTTAAGTTTGGATAAATATGTGTACTCATTATAAAAACCTTGGTGGTTATTTAGCTAAAATCCTACCGCAAGCTGTGAGGTTAATAGCATAAAAAAAGAGTAAAATGATTAAAGAATAATTTTTAGAATATTTGGATTTTTTGTATGAATAATCAATTGCTTGAGTCTAATTTTTATAATTAAAAATTTAAGTAAAATTAGCGTATATGGGCAGTATAAGAGTTAGCAAATTTCTTAGAATTTTATTTTTAAATTAAACAATATTAGTAATTATGACCTTTCAATTTGGTGAGATGGTCAAACTGATTTAAACTTAAAGGCTTATCCAGTGAGTCACTTATTTTTGAAGTCTCGAATAGAGCAAGGCCTTTTAGGGTATTTACTGGAATTTTATTTTTGCGTTTTTTAAATTTATTTTTTGAGTTCTCTTAATATGAAAAATATCGGTTTAGCCATTCTAGCCATCAGCCTTTCAGGTTGTGCTGCAATGAGCGTAGAAGAATGTAAGACTGCGAATTGGTCATTAGTGGGTGAGAAAGATGGTTCAAAAGGTTCGTCGCCACGTTTAGATCAATATTACAAAGCATGTGGAAAAGCCAATATTGTTCCAGATCAAAAGTCATATGAACGTGGGTATAAAGAAGGTCTAGGGTATTATTGCCAGCCAACAAATATTTTTTATAACGCTTTAGAAGGTAGTGGCAATATCAATGTGTGCCCAGTTGAGCAGCGTAATCGTTTAAGACCTTATTATCAGGCAGCTTCTGATTACTACAATGCAAAAAATGAATATGATCGTTATGACGAAAAGTTTAAGCAATATTCTGATAATGCTTACAACGAAAAATTAAAGCCAGAAGAGCGTGAACGTTATCGTAAGCTTTTAAAAGAATTACAAATTGATCGTGACCGTATTAATCGAAATTATTGGAACTCAATTCGCGATATCGAACGTTTTAAATATGATCATGGCTTAAAATAATATTTGAAAAGGATTGATCCGAATTAGATCAATCCTTTGTTTTTTTTAAAGATAATAACTGGTTTTTGTCATGAGCTTTGAAATGGCTGTCATCGTAATTTTTACTGCATATGGTAATTCAACACCACCTGCTTCAAGTGCAGTATGACGGTGATGTAACTCATCTTCATTCATTTGCTCTAAAATTTTACGAGAGCGATCATCTTGAGCTGGTAGCTGTTTTAAATGGTCTTGTAAATGAAGGCTGACTTGACGCTCCGTTTCAGCCACAAAACCTAAACTATATTTATCACCTGCAATACCCGCAAGAGCACCCATGCCATATGAAAGCCCATACCATATTGGGTTTAATAAACTGGTATGACTATTTAACTCTTTTAAGCGAACTTCACACCAAGCTAAATGATCTTGTTCTTCAATTGCTGCTTGTTGCATTTCTTTACGTACATTGGGTAATTTTGCAGTTAATGCTTGTCCATGATAAAGGGCTTGTGCACAGACTTCACCACTATGGTTAACACGCATTAAGCCTGCGACATGGCGAGCATCTTCTACCCCTAGTTTTGCTTCAACTGTTTCAGCTGGATTTTGGCGCTGTGCTGCTGTTGCACCCGGAACAAGACTACGTAATGCTTGATCAAAAGAGTTAATGAGCTGATCAATTCCAGTATAGTGGCGCATAAATTAGTCCTCCAAAGAAAGATGTGCTGTGGCAAGCATTGGTTTTAGTCGTGCTAGAAGCCAAATACTAAAGATTGCACTAAGTACAGCTGTAATAATAAAAAGTATTTTAATATCAATTTTTAAAACACTTAAGATTAAAATTGAAAAAATTGCAGAAGAAACCATAAAAACGGCATTTAAAATGTTATTAGCCGCAACAACACGGGCACGATGTGAGCGCGGAGAATAAGCCTGCATCATGGCATAAAGCGGAACAATATAAAAACCGCCGCTAATCCCCAGTAAAGTCACTGCTAACATTACATGATAGTAAACCCAGCCTTGAGTGAAAATATCTTTTAATGTAAGTAATGCCCCAGTTCTTTCGGGTACAAAAGCTAAACTGGCAGCAAGGTAAAGCGCAAAAACGGTAAGGCCAATCGCACCAATTGGTACCATTTTAATATTAATTTCTGAGCCACCAATTTTACGGCAAAGCAGAGACCCGACCCCAATACCGACTGAAAAGAAAGTAAGTAAAAGGCTGACCACATTTTCTGATGCATGCAGATTTTGTTGAGTGAGCTGCGGAATTTGCGTTAAATAAGTAGCGCCATAAAACCAATACCATGAGTTACCTAACAAAATGGTGAACACTAAAGGTAAGCTTTTAGCATATTTAATCGTTTGAAAACTCGTGCGAAGAAAATTCCAATCAATCTTTAAATCGGGAGCAGCAACTTTCTGTGGCAAGATGAAGCGACTACATAAATAGCCAATACAAGCAATAATTACAACAGTAAGACTAATCCACAATAAGTTCCCATGTGATGATGCAATTACAGCACCACCTAAAATCATCCCAAATAAAATTGCCATTGAAGTGCCCGATTGAAACAGAGCATTACCGGACATTAACTCGTGCGGTTTTAAAATTTCAGGCAAAATTGCGTACTTGATAGGGCCAAAGAATGTTGAATGTGTACCCATTAAGAATAAAGCAAGAAGAAGCAACCATAAGTGCCCCAATAAAAAACCAGCAGAACCAATGAGCATAATAATAATTTCTAAAATTTTTATGCCACGGACGAGTTGAGAACGCTCATATTTATCTGCAATTTGTCCAGCAGTGGCCGAAAAAAAGAAATAGGGCAAAATAAACAAGAGAGCTGCTAAATTATTAAGGGTACTTACTGGGGCAGATTGTTGCTGAATCAAACCATAGGTAATCACTAATAATAAAGCTTGCTTAAAAACGTTATCATTTAATGCGCCAAAAAACTGGGTAAAAAACATCGGTACGAACCGACGTGATGTCATCAGGTGCTCATCTTGTTTCATCATGTGCAAACTTCATTGTGTTTTATAAAAAAATGTGACCGATTGTTAATTTGCAGAGAAAACCATGTATGATATTTTTAACGCTTGATTAAATGAAAAATCAATGGTTTTGAGTGAGTTTTACACTCACCTTGGTGCGTTTTATTAAAAAATAAGTCTAGAGTTTTCTATGCCTTCTAAAATTAAGTTTAAACAGTCAACTCTCGCTCATTCTATGCATTTAATTTTAAAAATGCAGGGGATTCCTAAACTTATTTGTAGCAGCTTGTTGTTAAGTGTTTGTGTAACGCCAAGTTTTGCTCAAACTTCTGTTGCAGCTAGTTCGTCAACTGCAAGCCCAACTGTGTCTGATACTTCAGCAGAACAATTAGCTTCGGTGGATCAGCAAAATACTGCGCCAATTACAGATATTGCTACACTTGTGACTCAAGCTCAGCAACAACAAGATAGCTTGGCTATATTGCAACAACAAGAACAATTTCCAAATCAAATTGACGAATTTAAGCCAATTACACTGGATAATCTCGAAGATTTACCAGATATGCCTGTTGACCAAAACATGGCAAATGAAATTTATAGGGTAGCGGAAGAAGCTAAAAATGAAGCGCAGAGTTTTCAAAATGGCACTCAGAAGCTACCTGAAGTAACGGTAAGTGATGCAACGCAGTCTGAAATACAAGAAATTAAACAAGCACCTGTAAATATTGACCAGCTTATGCAAGAGATTCAATCTGATAGCAAGATTGTAGTCGAAGCCAATGAAACAGGAAAAACCTTACCAGAGTTAACGCCAGAGACCGATGAACCACCTGAACACGCGGGTTTCTTTAAGCGTATTTTAAATAAAGTGCGTCCGCCACGTGCAATTCCAATGGAACAAGTACCGCGTATTAGTGCAGAAGTAAGTGGTGCTTCAGATGTGCTGGCTAAAAACATTAAAGGTAAGCTATCGACATTTACTCAAGAGTCATTTGAAGATTTCAATGCAGCTTTACCTCAACTCAGAACGTTAAGTAATCAGGCCGCACAAGCAGTTGGTTATTATAATGCTGAGTTCCGCTTTGAAAAATTAAGTTCGAGTCGGGTTCGTGTAAATGTGACGCCAAATGAACCAGTACGAATTAATGAGCAAAATATTGAATTTACTGGTGCGGGTGAAAAGCAACCACAGTTTCAGGTTATTCGTTTAGTTCCTGATCAGGATGTTGGTGACATTTTTAACCATGGTTTATATGAAACCACTAAAAGTCGTATTGTTGATGCCGCATCTAATAATGGTTATTTTGATGCTTACTGGCGTTTGCATGATGTGAAAGTGAGTCAGCCAGAAAATAAGGCTGATATTAACTTACGCTATGAAACAGGTGAGCGTTACAAATTAGATAAGGTTGAGTTTCGGATGAGTGATCCATCGAAACCTTTGCCATTAAATTTGAATATTTTAGAAAGTATGGCGCCTTGGAAAGATGGTGATGACTATGCATTTTGGCGAGTAAATGTGTTAGCAAACAACCTAACAAACTCTCGTTATTTTAATTACACTTTGGTTGATAGTATCAAACCTGATCCAATTGAAAAACAACTTGAGTTACCGCCAGATTTGCAGGCTTTAGTGGATGAGCAAAACATTGATGTTGATGAGTCTAATTTACTTTCACCTGAACAACGACAACTGGCTAAAGCACGTCAATTAGCGACATCTAATAAAGAAGTTACACAAAACGTAGTCGATGAAAAACAGTTTGCAGGAACACAAAAGGCCAAAGAGGCAGAACCTCAAACTGCTATGTTGCAAAGTGCGTCAGTTCAGCAGGATGAACAAGAAACTGAACAGGACCGCTTGCAAGCACAAGCACGTGAAACTAAAAGAATTCCAGTCATTGTGACTTTAAATGCAGATAAGCTAAATAGTTTAGAAACGGGTGTTGGTTACGGCACCGATACAGGCGCACGTTTACGTAGTCAGTATCGCCGTTCTATTGTCAATAAATATGGTCATTCATTTGATGCCAACTTAGAAGTTTCGCAAATTCGTCAATCTATTGATGGCCGATATAGTATTCCCTATAAACACCCGTTAAATGATTACTTTAACATTGTGGGCGGATATGAGCGTGAAACACGTGATGATATTGGTCCAGATGTAAGTTTACTTACAGAATCCGCTGTTGTTGGTGGAGAGCGTATCATTAAACGTCCGTTAGGGAACTGGCAACATACTTTTGGGGTCCGCTATCGTTTAGACCGTTTAACCCAACAGGGTAATGTTGATATTTCTGAATTACCAGATGCTTTTAAAACTGCCGCATCAGAGCAAGAAGCATTATTATTTAGTTATGAAACTTCTAAAACTTCTAGTAATACACGTTTGAATCCAACTAAGGCTTTTAAACAAACCTATAAAGTAGAATTAGGTAGCGAGAGTTTACTATCCGATGCCAATATGGCAATAGCAAGTGCGGGTTGGAGATTTATTTATTCTCTTGGCGAAAATGATGATCATCAATTCGTTGGAAGATCTGACCTTAGCTACATTTTTACCGATGACTTTGACAAAGTTCCGTACAATCTTAGATTCTTTACGGGTGGTGACCAAACCATTCGTGGGTTTGACTATAAGAGTCTTTCCCCAGAAATAGATGGATATAAAATTGGGGGACAAGCTTTGGCTGTCGGTTCTTTAGAATATAACTATCAGTTTAAGGACGGTTGGCGAGCCGCTATTTTCTCTGACTTTGGTAATGCCTATGATAAAGACTTTAGTAATCCAGCAGCTTATAGCGTTGGGGTTGGAATTCGCTGGAAGTCTCCAATCGGGCCAATCCGTTTAGATGTCGCTTCGGGTATTTCAGATGAAAACCATCCGATTCGTTTACATTTCTTTATAGGCCCACAACTTTAAAAATAAAATTTTATTAGGTTTATTTTATGGCGGATGTAGAACAGCAGCCAACTTCGGCACCTAGTTCACCTAAGAAGCGGCGCATTTTGCGTAGTTTCGTGCTGACGATATTGATCATATTTTTATTATTAGCGTCTTCGTTAGTGATCATGATGTCAACAGATCGCGGAAGTCGTTTTTTATTAGATCGGGTTTTAGAAGCTCAGAAAATAATTAAATATGAATACGAAGGCGGGAACTTACTGCGCGGAATTATTCTTAAGAATGTTTTGGTGCAATTAAAGGACGTTGATGTTTCATTAGATAGAGCTGACGTAGGCTTAGGATGGCGCTCTTTATTATTAGAAAAAGAAGTGCATTTGAGCCATGCAGATGTGCGTAACTTACGTATTATTAATAAAACTCCGCCCTCTGGTAAAGCATTTGAATTTAAGCCCATTAAGTTGCCATTTGTTCTACGTGTTGATGAAGCCGATGTTGATCATTTAGAGATTAAGTTAGCGACCTCAGATGTAAGTTTTCATGATGTTCATTTGCAAGATGCAGTTTGGTCAGAGACTAAACTGGAATTTGAAAAATCTAGTATGGATATGGGCTATCTTTCAGTCCACAATGCCACAGGAAAAATGGATTTTAGTGGTAAATATCCATTAAATGCGACAGCAGATTTAAGAATCCCATCTTTAAAAAGTTTAAATATTCAAAATATTAAAGTCGTAGCTCGCGGAAGTTTAGATACTTTAAAAGCTGGTGTTGCAACAACAACTCCCGATTTGTTAACAGGTTGGGTGGTATTGCATCCTGTTCGTGATGAAGTTCCAATGCAAGGTCAGTTATTACTCAAAAATTATCACTTACCTTTATTAGTTGAACAAAAATTATTTGCAAAAAATGGTGTGATCAAGTTTCAAGGCGATATTAAACAACTTAATTTAGCAGTTGATACAGATTTAAAGGGTGAGAATTTACCTGAAGGTCAATACAACGCTTTAATGAATACTGACTTGGTTCATCAACTTAATATTACCGATTTTAATGGCCAAGTCATGAAAGGGGCTGTTAACCTTAAAGGTTTGGTGAGCTGGAAAGATCATGTTATTTGGGATATCAAAGGCCGTTTAGACCATATTAATCCTAAAGACAAAGCAATTCCTCAGGTTGTTCAAGACTTTTTACCACCAAGTTTAGATGCTGCTGTTGCTTCAACCGGCTCTTTGGAAAAAGGTACTGAAGTATTTGCTAATGTTGATTTTGATCGTTACGAGTCTTGGAAACTTAAGTTTAATCAGGCGCCAGAAAAAAATAATAAGCCTCAACCGATGCTCATGAATGTAGCTTGGACGAAAATAGACCGTGCAATGCCTTATATTGGATGGTTAAGCAGTGACAGTGGTCAGGTTGATTTAACATTACGTGATGGTCAGCAAGATATTAAAGTGGCTACAAAAGTATATCAGCATGAAAAAACTTTATTGCCAGCAGGGCAATATCTAGCCAATTTGGATGTTAAAGATAATGTTTTAAATATTCCCAATTTTAGTTTTACTGCTGAAAAAGGTAGTTTAACTGGTCAGGCTAAAGTGTTGCTTCCTACCGAAAAACGTCAGTTGGTTTGGAACGCATTGTTAAATGCAAAAGATTTTAACCCACAAAGTATTCATGCGGCAGCACCAGTTAATCTTTTAAATGGTTCGATTAAAGCGAATGGTTTTGCTAAACCAAACCAGCAAATCATTCAATTTGAGAAAATTGATTTAACTGGTCGACTGGCTCAAGCAGGTCAAGAGACTGTAACTTTAGGTGGTAAAAGTACAGCAGCATTATTATTCCATGATGTGAAAGCTGGTGGTGGCTTTAAAGGTTTTGCAGTTAATTATGATGGATCTTTAAAAGCCTTAAAACAGGCAAATGGTTTATTGAAGTTTTCTATAGCAGGTACGCCAGATTTTATTCGAATTAACCAGTTACAACATGATGGTGTAGCTGGGAAAATCTATGCGACAGGTTCTGTAAATTTAAAAGATCGCATTGCATGGGATATTAATAGTTCATTGGTACGCTTTAAACCACAATATTTTGTCTCAAGTATTAAAGGTGAACTTTCAGGGAATCTGAAAACCCAAGGGGTTTGGTCAGATCATTTGAAACGAATTAATATTCAGCAATTGAATCTTGCAGGCTTTATAAATAATAAACCTGTTCGCGGTAAGGGTAATTTATCTTTATTGATGGACTCTAATCAAAAGGGCTTTTTACCTCAGCAGTTTGAAGCCAATAATTTATTTTTAGTGTACGGCCAGAATCAGCTACAAGCGACAGGTAATGCACAAAATCTAAAAATCAAGCTCAATGCCCCCGCACTCTACGAGTTATATCCGGGGTTGCGTGGTCGAGCTTATGGCGACCTAAATGTTCAATCACAACCACGTTTAAAAGCAACAGCAAATATCGCGGTAGATAACTTTGCATTTAATACTTTAGTAAGTGTGAAGCGGTTGAGTATTCAAGGGGAGCTTCCAACATCGGAAACAACACCGACTCAATTAACCGCAAAATTAGATAATTTGCGGAGTGGAAATAGACAAATTCAGTCTGCCGAATTGAATTTAACTGGAACAAGAAAAGCGCATCTATTGAAAGTACTCGGCAATAATAGTATTTCCAAATTCTATGTTCAGTTGGCGGGCGGGTTTAACCAAAATAATGATTGGTTAGGTCAAATTCAGAAAGGAAGTTTTGATTCAAAACGCATTCGTTTAGCACAAAATCAAAATGCTCCAGTGATTTATTCTTCTGCAAGGTCTGAGCTATATGTAGGTCAACACTGCTGGCAAAGTGCGAATAGCCAGCTCTGCTTTGACCAGCCAGTACGAGTAAGTAAGGCCCGCGGTAATATTTCATTTGTAACTCAAAACATGGATTTAAGTGACTTCGCGGCATTTATGCCAGAGGGCTTAGCGATGACTGGACAATTAAATGGTTATGCCAAGGCATCGTGGGTAAATGGAGGCAATCCAAAACTTGACGCACGTTTAATTACACGTAAAGGTGAAATTGGTTTAGCTGCTGAAGATCCTCAAGACCCTGCAACTACTCTGGCTTATGATGAGCTAAGTGTTATTGCAAAAAGTGTATCAGAAGGTCTATTGTTCCGTGTTGATGTTAAAACACCTGATATTGGTACGGGATATGCGAATGTTATTATCAATCCATTCCAGCCATCAATGCCAATGCATGGTGAGGTCGCTTTTAATGATGTTCAATTAAAAGTCTTGAAACCATTTATTCAAGATGTCCGCACACTAAGTGGAACCTTGGCTTTAGCAGGTAAGGTCAATGGTACATTAACTCAGCCACAGTTTACTGGTGAAATGCGTCTGAAAAATGGTGCAATCAGTATGATTTCGCTGCCAGTTAATTTAACTAATGTTCAGGTTTACTCATCAATTCGTCAGAACATGGCAACCATTGATGGCGCGTTTAACAGTGGTCAAGGTGTGGGGCTTTTAAAAGGCAGTTTTGAATGGAAAGATGCACCGCGTCTTCAATTAAACCTCAAAGGTGATAATTTACTTGTACGTCAGGCGCCACTAATTACTGCAATTGCCAATCCAAACCTTACACTTGATATGTATCCTTTCGATAAGCGTTTAAGCTTAAAAGGATCGGTGGATATTCCTCGTGCGCGAATTTCAATGCCAGAAACAACTGCTCCAGTCATTAATACCTCATCAGATGTCCGCATAGTTCGACAAGGCCAAGACCCGCTTGCAATTTTACGTGCTGCTAAACCTTGGGATATTCGAGCTGATATTGCTGTTAATATTGGAAAACAAGTGATATTCCAAGGCTTTAACAGTAATATTCCATTAGTTGGTCGCCTAAATTTAAGCCAACGTGGCTATGAGACTGCAATGAGAGCTAACGGGGCAATTGGTGTCAGTCAAAAAGTGAAAATTGAAGCTTATGGACAAAGTCTAGATTTGAATCGAGCGATTGCGCGTTTTAATGGTCCATTGGCAAACCCAACATTAGATATAGATGCAAACAAAAATGTTCAGGGTAGTATGGTTGGGGTACGTGTTACAGGTACTGCGACATCGCCAAACATTCAGGTTTATAATGATGCAGGACTATCTGAGCAAGAAGCATTAAATGCGCTCGTTACGGGACGTATTAATGAAGGTTCAAGTGGTTTAAGTAATGCGGAAGGGTTTAAATCTGATGTAAATAACACCATTGCTGCTGCGGGTATCAGTATGGGCTTGGGCGGTACACGTGCCTTAACTAACCAGATTGGACGTACTTTCGGTCTAAGTGGATTAGCTTTAGATGCTCAAGGTACAGGTGATGATACTCAGGTGAGTTTAACTGGCTATATTACACCTGATCTGTTTATTCGTTATGGTGTAGGTGTGTTTACTCCAGTCAACAAGCTTACGTTACGTTATCAAATGAACCGCCGTTTATATTTAGAAGCGAGTCAATCTTTAGAAAGAGCGATCGATTTATTCTACAATTGGCGCTTCTAAATGTATGAATTAAAAGCTCACTTCAAGTGGGCTTTTAATTTAATAACACCTTCATAATATTTAAAAAAGTTGAATATTTACTATATAAACCATCGATTCTCTTAAAAGTAAGCAAACCTTGAGCTGACCTCTGATTAAAGAAAATTCACTTGAAAATTGCTGTTTTATAAATTAGTTTTCAGAAACATTAAATGAAATTAGATTGATAATACCTTGTTGATAAGTGCAAATAAGGTGAGTTTTTCAAGGAAATAAACGTGAAAATAGATACTTATGTTGAAATAAAATATGGCAAGGACAACGATACAAATATTAAATATCGTGGGCTAATTCACAAGTTAACAGCAACATTGTCGTTGACGCTTTTGTCATTTGGATGGTGCTCCACTGTAAATGCTGCACAGCAACAAATCGCTTTAGTGGGAACATGGACATCTATCCCTGATGCACCGCTTGTGCAAAAACCCAAACAAGCCAGTGAAGGTCTGTACCAGCTTCAAGTGAATAGCGATGGGACTTTAACTCCTGTTAAGGTGTTGAAAATGAAAAGTCCTTCTTGGGTTGTAAAATCGAAAGATGGTCGTTTTGCCTATACCACTAATGAAGAAAATGAAGGAGCGGTGACTGCATTATCAGTTCAAAATGGTAAGGTAGAAGTGTTGAACACAGTGAATAGCCATGGCGGACATCCAACACACGCATCAATCGGTTTAGATGGTAAATTCCTGTTTGTGTCGAACTATTCAGCATTCGATAAAGGACGTGGTGGTGTGGCCGTTTTGCCAATTTTGCCAAATGGTCATTTGGGTGAAATGGTTCAAAATATTGTTTTCGCGGAAGGTTCTGGTCATGTCAAAGGCCGTCAGGAGAGTGGTCATGCACATTCGACAACTTTCAGCCCAGATGGTAAGTATTTATATGCGAGCGACCTTGGAAATGACAAAGTCTATACCTTTCGTTATAACTCGAATAAGCCTCAACCACTCGAAGCGGACAGCAGCCGAGATGTGACTTTTAAGCACGGTTCTGGCCCGCGCCATATGGTCTTTTCACCAAATGGCAAACATGCGTACATTACCGCAGAAATGCGAAGTGAAATTGTGACATTTAACGTACAAGATGGTCATTTGAAAAAAGTAGCTGAGCTAAAACTAATTCATGAGGACAAAACACCTGAATTTAAGAGTGCGAGTGGAATTATCCTCAGTCCAAATGGCAAATATGTGATTGCTGCTAATCGTGGTGCAGACAACAAACTTTTGGTATTTAAAATTCAACAAAATGGATTGCTAGGTAAACCAACAGTTTATAAAGCGAATGGTGTTGAACCACGGGCTTTCTCATTCGATGCGTCTGGTAAATATCTTTATGTAACCAATGTTTTTACTAATAACATTAGCTTGTTCCGTTTTGATGCCAACAAAGGCACATTAAAACCCGCTGGTGATGCAGCAAAAATATCAACACCGACTGATATCAAATTTTTTAATTAACCAGACTCATGAAACTGGCATTTCTAATGCTTGTATAAAAAGACCGAGGTTTTTATCTCGGTTTTTTTATGGCAATTTTTGCAAAAATGATGATTTTCCGTATGATATCAACAGCAATAATTAGTGTAGTGAAATGATGAAAAAGATTTTATTGATTGCAGTGAGCTTGTTGTTTGTTGGTTGTTCAGAAAAGAAGCCTTTAACCCCCGAAGAGCAGTGGCATGGCTTTTGTACTAGCGTAGGAAATGCAGCGAGAAGTATTGTTTTTGATCGTCAGCAAGCAATTGAAAAAACTCAAGCAGTTGAGCATGCAAATAAGATTGAAGATGACATTACGAAAAAATTTATTCTTAATGTTATTGAAAAAGTTTATGCAATTCCAAAAGAAGAACTGACTAAAGATTCTCAAGCACTCCAAGAAAAAGTTAGAAAGCAAGCGATGGATGAGTGTTTGGCAACACCTCATGACAAAATGCCAAAATATAAATCGTTCTAAATGTGTAAGGTTATTGAATTTCCTCTCATGTAAGGTGTTTTTGCTTAAAAATAGCCCAGATTTGGCTAATATGCTTATTATTTATACATGGGTATTTAGATACAAAATAATGGGCATCACGGAGAAACACCCCGTTTTCATTAACTTTTACCTTGAACTCTAGTAAACTTTTGTAGTCCATATTACTTGTGAAGCTTTTTAAGAAAGCTGGAATTTGCAAGTAATTTTTCAAAAAAAGAGGAATGAACACCGTGCTAGAAGCTTACCGCCAACACGTTGAAGAACGTGCCGCACTCGGAGTCCCACCGAAGCCACTTGATGATGCTCAAACAGCTCAGCTTGTTGAACTATTAAAAAATCCACCAGCAGGCGAAGAAGCGTTCTTGGTTGATTTGCTTGAAAACCGTGTTCCTGCAGGTGTTGACCAAGCAGCTTACGTAAAGGCAGCGTTCTTGGCAGCAATTGCAAAAGGCGAAGCAACTTCATCACTAGTTTCTAAAGAACGTGCTGTTTACTTACTTGGCACGATGCTTGGTGGTTATAACGTAGCACCACTTGTTGAGCTTCTTGACAATGCTGAACTTGCAAGCCTAGCTGCTGAAGCGTTGAAGAAAACACTTCTTGTATTTGATGCATTCCATGACGTAGCAGATAAAGCAAAAGCGGGTAATGCCAATGCTAAAGCTGTTTTACAATCTTGGGCAGACGCAGAATGGTTCACAAGCCGTCCTGACGTTCCAGAAGAAATTAAAATCACTGTGTTCAAAGTAACTGGTGAGACAAATACTGATGACTTGTCTCCAGCACAAGATGCTTGGAGCCGTCCAGATATCCCATTACACGCAAATGCAATGTTGAAAAACGAGCGTGATGGTATCAATCCTGAAAAACCAGGTGAAGTTGGTCCATTAAACCAAATTAAAGAACTCATCGCGAAAGGCAACCAAGTTGCTTATGTTGGTGACGTTGTTGGTACAGGTTCTTCACGTAAATCTGCAACTAACTCTGTACTTTGGTTCTTCGGTGACGAACTTCCACACATTCCAAACAAAAAAGATGGTGGTGTGTGCTTAGGTTCTAAAATCGCTCCAATTTTCTTTAATACAATGGAAGATGCAGGTGCATTACCTGTAGAAATCGACGTTGCTAACATGAACATGGGCGACGAAGTTGTATTGAAAATTGACCACGCTGCTGCAAAAGTTACTGCTTTTAAAGATGGCGTACAAATTTCAGAAGCAGAACTTAAAACTCCAGTACTTTTAGATGAAGTACGTGCTGGTGGTCGTATTAACTTGATCATTGGTCGTGGTTTAACAACTAAAGCACGTGAAGAATTAGGTCTTGCACCTTCTACATTGTTCCGCACACCTGTACAACCTGCTGACACTGGTAAAGGCTTCACGCAAGCTCAGAAGATGGTTGGCCGTGCATGTGGTTTAGCTGAAGGTCAAGGTATCCGTCCGGGTACTTACTGTGAACCTAAGATGACTACAGTTGGTTCTCAAGATACAACTGGTCCAATGACTCGTGACGAGTTAAAAGACTTAGCTTGCTTGGGCTTCTCTGCTGACTTGGTAATGCAGTCTTTCTGTCACACTGCTGCTTATCCAAAACCAGTTGACGTAACAACTCACCATACATTACCTGACTTCATCATGAACCGTGGTGGTGTATCTTTACGCCCAGGTGACGGTATTATCCACTCTTGGTTAAACCGTATGTTACTTCCAGATACAGTTGGTACTGGTGGTGACTCACATACTCGTTTCCCAATTGGTATTTCATTTCCTGCGGGTTCTGGTCTTGTTGCGTTCGCAGCTGCAACTGGTGTTATGCCACTTGATATGCCAGAGTCTGTACTTGTTAAGTTCAAAGGTAAAATGCAACCTGGTATCACTTTACGTGACCTTGTACATGCAATTCCTTACTACGCGATTCAAGCGGGTGACTTAACTGTAGAGAAGAAAGGTAAGAAAAACATCTTCTCTGGTCGTATCCTTGAGATCGATTTATCAGAAATGGAAAATGACTTGACTGTTGAGCAAGCATTCGAACTTTCTGATGCATCTGCTGAACGTTCTGCTGCTGGCTGTTCAATCACACTTTCTGAAGAGAAAGTTGCTGAATACTTACGTTCTAACATCACCATGTTGAAGTGGATGATCGCAGAAGGTTATGGCGATGCTCGTACAATGGCGCGCCGTGCTGAAAACATGCAGAAGTGGTTAGATAACCCAAGCTTGTTGAAAGCTGATGCTGATGCTGAATACTTAAAAGTTTACGAAATCGATCTTGCTGACATCAAAGAACCAATTCTTTGCTGCCCGAACGATCCAGATGACGCTAAACTTCTTTCTGACGTTCAAGGCGACAAGATTGATGAAGTATTCATCGGTTCTTGTATGACTAACATTGGTCACTTCCGTGCAGCGGGTCAGTTACTTGACAAAGTACCTAGTGGCTCACTGTCTACTCGTTTATGGTTGGCTCCACCAACACGTATGGACGAGCACCAATTAATGGAAGAAGGCTTATACAACATCTATGGCCGTGCTGGTGCGCGTACAGAGATGCCAGGTTGTTCACTTTGTATGGGTAACCAAGCACGTGTAGCACCGAACACAACATGTGTATCGACTTCTACTCGTAACTTCCCGAACCGTTTAGGTCAAGGTGCAAACGTTTACTTAGCTTCTGCTGAGCTTGCATCTGTAGCTGCGGTTCTTGGTAAATTACCAAGCCCAGAAGAATATCAACAGTACGCATCGCAAATCGACAGCGCTTCTGCTGACATCTACAAATACTTAAACTTCGACAAGATGAGCGAATATACTAAAGAAGCTGATCAAGTTGATACTAAGAAAATCCAAGCTGCTCAATTGACTTAATGAGATATGATTAAGAAAAGCTGATAGGCTTTTCCCTAGCGCAAGAGCAAAGCTATGCTTTGCTTGAGCAAAAAGATAAAATAAGGGCTGAGTAATCAGCCCTTATTTTTTATAATGAAAAGCATTTTAAATATTGAAAAAAATATTTTTGAATTAGAAAATATTTTGAATAAAAAACAAAAAATTGAAGAGTTGGAAAGCTCAATTCAGCAATTATTTTCCATAATATTAAAAGATTATCCTTATCTAAAATTACCGACGTTTTCAATAATTCCAACAAAGGCTCTAGAGTTTATTGTTTGGTATCAAGACCCGAATGCCATTACTGAAACCTTATTAATTAAGCAAAATAGTTTTGATGCATATTTATGGAGATGTGATGATGAAAAATGGTATTTAGATGATTTATATTCTGAACCGCGCGAAATCGCCTCTAAATTAATCAAAAATATACCTGTCTTTTATTCAATTCCTGAGAATCCTAAAGAGGTGAAGCATTTACTTGAAATTGGAATAATGCATTTTAACGAGATTTTATTTCCCATTTTTTCAAACAGAACGTTAGAGGACAGTAGAGAAGTATTGACATGGAATGATCACTTTTTACTAGTAGGTACCCAATTGACCAATCTTAAACTTTATAGTCATGAAGAGTGGAATGCCTTGATTGATAGAGAGAATTCTTATTTAAATTAAAATTAGGCAAAAGATTTTTAAGATTAAGAGATATTTATACTGATGGTAATATTATTTATACATTCGCATTTAAATTTAGAGAAACATTCCTATTAGTATAAGAATGTTCCTCCATATTTATAAAATCACCAATAACCCAACACTTTCCACCAAAGTCCGCCAATTACTACAAAAATAATGATATTAACAACACTCATGACAAAACCAGCTTTCCACCATTCACCCAGAGTGGTGTAACCCGAACCGAACACTACAGGGGAAGTGCCAGTCGCATAATGGGTTAATGTCATCATAATACTTGAAGCCGCTGCCATCATTAAGGCAAACAACATTGGCGGTGCACCGAGTGCAAGTCCAGCAGTATAGAAGGCTGCAAACATTGCAGTAATATGTGCCGTGGTGCTAGCAAACATATAATGTGCATACAGATACGCAAGCATTAACAATAAACAAGCAGGCATCCAGCTTAGACCTAAATGACCAATACTAGTTTCTAAAACAACCGAGAACCACGTGATTAAACCCAATTTATTTAAATAAGTCGCCATCATGACTAATGCTGCGAACCAAGTAATAGTATCCCATGCATTCTTTTGCGTCAGAATATCATCCCAAGTTAAAACACCTGTAAGTAGCAATAATCCTAAACCAATAAAAGCAGTCGTCGTTGGGTCAACAGCCCAAGCAGAGCCAAAAATCATGGCAGGAATACCCGCCCATAGCATCAATAAAATACCGAATACACCAAGCATAATGATTTCATTTTTACTGACTGGACCCATTTCTTTTAATTTAGTTTTAGCAAACTGAGCTGCGTTAGGCGTTTCTTTGACTTCGGGTGGATACATCAAATACATAATCAAAGGCATAATGATTAAAGCAATCAAACCAGGCAATAACATCGCCAGTGCCCAAGTGCTCCAACTTAAAGAAATTTCACTATTGGTAGCCTTTGCCACTAAATCAACTACTAATGGGTTAGGAGCAGTTGCTGTAATGAACATTGCAGAGGTAATCGGGTTGGCTTGGTAGTTAACTAATGATAAGTATTTTCCCATTCGACCTTCAGTGCCTTTAGCAGGATCGGAATCATAACTAGTAGAAATTGCCAGTACAATCGGGTGAATAATTCCACCACCACGTGCCGTATTGCTGGGTGTTACAGGGGCGAGAATGAGTTCGGAAAGCACCATGCTATAGCCAATACCAATGGTTTTTTTGCCCCAAACTGCGATAAATAAATAGCCTAACCGTGCACCCAATCCAGTTTTTTGCAAACCTTTAGAGATCATGATGGAAATACCAATCAACCAGATTAGGGGATTTGCAAAGCTACTAAGGGCATCTTGAATGGCTCCACTTGGGCTGTCATTGGTAACACCTGTCACAGCGACTAAGGTGATAGCAAGAATCGCAATTGCACCAATTGGCATAGCTTTACCGATGATTGCGGCAATCACACCTACAAACATCGCTAATAAATGCCATGCATCAGGATCAACATCAGTGGGTACAGGAATCACAAACCAGATTAACAATGTAATAAATAAAGAAATAAGTGTAGGGAGGGCTTTAAATCCCATGTAATTTCCCCTTGTTTTCATATGATTAAAAATTAAAGTTCTTTGTGAGTAAATCGCTAAAGAAATAAGTATTAAAGTTCTATTATCGATTAAATGATACAAAAATTCAAAAAACTTAAAAATAACGAGTGGAAAGTACTAATTTTCATCTTAATAAAAGGGATGAAATTTTTGTGTTAAGAATTTCTTTGGTTTATTTGGTATTATTAAGTTTTTCTGAAATTTTGGCTCTGAAATTGATTCCAAAATTATAAATTCTCTATATGGATATCAGCCTAATAAATAGTACCTAGTATTGTTGGTTTTAGAAAAAGCTATAAAGATAGCTAATTAAATTAATATATTATAATACTATTTTTTAGAAAATATTAAAGATCAAAAAATAATTTATATATCTAGATTAAGATATAAAGAGTGAAAAAATTATTTAATAAAATAACTTATATATAATTTTGGGTAAAAATAGACTTTATGAATTATTGTTTTTATTAAAAGTGTGAATTAGTTTGTGTTTATATTTAAAAAATACTAAATATGACATTTTTTAATTTGATATATATAAAATTAAATATAGTACTAGAAATTAACTAGTTTTTTGTTTTAAAATAATTAAACGAACTTAAAAATAATTAAAAAAAATATGGGTATTTTATATAGGGAATTTAAGAATGCTAAAGACAATTGTTGAATTTAAATTTGATGATTATCAACGATATGGTCAAAAAATATACTCTAATGAAGGAGGTGTTTTAGTTCAAAAAACTGAAGATATTGCACAATATATTTTTAGTATTTTGAAAAATAGATATCATTTAAATATAGAGCTATATAGTGAAAACTGGGGATGGCAAATTGAAATTCCTTTGCCCGAAATAACCATGTATCTTGGAATCAGTGTCTATGAAGAATATAGCAATGGATTCGAAATTTTTATTTCTCCAAATACACCTATTTTAAGAAAGTTTTTATTTAGAAAGCTTGATATTACTCATCACATTATGTTGCTGCAAAACTATATTAATCTTATTTTGAAATCACACCCAGGCATCTATGATGTGCAGTGGTGGGAAGAAAATGAATTCCGATGTGTAGCGATGACTTGACCTGAGAAAAAAGTAGAAAATTTTAAATGCTCAAGTGAGTGAAGGAAAATTTATTAAAGACTATATTGGTGAATAGAGGGCGAGAGCTTACTATATCTTTAATATCAAGTGGTCAGATCAAGATGCAAAATTCAGCTTGGATGGGATTGCGTAAGTTTTTCTATAATAATCTTCATAATCATGACTATGAAACTACGGTAAGTAGATGTATTAATTATTTTTTAGTTGTTTTAATTGTTGGCAACGTCGCTGCCGTTTTATTAGAAACAGTAAATGATTTGTACACAAGCTATCATGTTTGGTTCGACTATTTTGAAGTTATTTCAATTGCAATTTTTAGTATTGAATATCTATTAAGACTATGGAGTGTTGCAGATCGAGATATGACACAATCTGCATGGAAAATCCGTTTGAACTGGATGAAAAGTGGGGAAGCAATTATTGATTTGATGGCAATCTTACCTGCTTATCTTAATTTCTTCGTACGAATCGATCTTCGTATGCTCAGAATATTACGTTTACTTCGTTTATTAAAATTGACGCGGTATTTTATCTCACTACAGATATTGTTATGTGTGATTAAGCGTGAGAAGGGCTCTTTTCAGGCAGTTATCTTTATTTTAATTATTATGATTATTATGACTGCTTCTGGCATTTATGTGGTTGAAAATAAAGCTCAGCCAGAAGCTTTTAGTTCAATACCTAAATCTATGTGGTGGGCCGTTGTTACTTTAACCACAGTAGGTTATGGCGATGTCACCCCAGTGACCAGTTTAGGAAAGTTATTAGGTGCACTCATTACCATTTTAGGTGTTGGTATTGCAGCGTTACCAGCTGGTATTTTAGCATCTGGGCTGGCAAATGAGCTCAATCAAAGGAATCAAAGACTAGAGCAAGAATTTCGTGAGTTACTTCAAGTACGAGGGATTGATATTTTACATGACGAAGCTGAAATAGAACGAATCCGTCAAAAAGTGGGATTGCCAAAAGAACAAGCGCATAACCTGATTATTCAAATTATGCGTGAAAAAGTATTAGAGGAAGAAGAGTCGGTTAGAGAGACAAAATGTTATTGTCCTCACTGTGGCGGTAAGCTAACTGATTAGAAAAATTAGTTAGCTTCTTCTTTGATTAAATTTTCTTACTTGTTTTTTCTACTGCAAAGGCAATAAGTAAAATGATAAGGCCACCGAGGCTTAAGACAAAACCGACCCAGATTGGCGCGATCCAACCCATTTGGTGACTGAGTACCCATCCACCTAGAAATGCACCTAATGCATTGGCCATATTAAAGGCAGAGTGGTTGAGTGATGCTGCTAATGTTTGAGCATCGCCAGCGACATCCATTAGACGAGTCTGTAATGCTCCACCTAATCCCATTACGGTAAGACCAATTAAGAATAAAGATGCTATAGCAGTATAAATATTACTCATTAAGAAACTAGCCACCACAAAAGCGATAGCTGAGCTAATGAGTACGCCTACAATCGTTTTATTCAGATTTTTATCTGCAAGCCATCCTGCGGCTAAGCCACCAATAACCATACCAATACCCCAAATAGCCAAAGCGATAGGGACGATTTGGATATTCACTTGCGTATATTCAGTCAAAATAGGTGAGACATAGCTGTAAACAGAAAACATGCCTCCAAAACCGATTGCACCTACCGCTAGTGTTAACCACATGTTGATATTTTTAAGGCCAGTTAATTCTGTTTTTATGCTTGCTTTTGCTTGGACTGGAATATTGGGTACAAAGAAGCCAACAGCAATTAAGGTGAAGAAAGCGATAGTCGCTGAAAATTCAAAGCCTGCTCTCCAACCAAAATTTTGACCTAACCAAGTTGCCAAAGGTACACCAATCACAGTTGCGACTGTAAGACCCATCATCATTTGGGCAACAGCAGATGCTCTTCGTGAAGGACCAGCTAGTTCAGCTGCCACTAATGCTCCGACACCAAAATATGCTCCGTGCGGTAAACCTGCAATAAAACGTGAAACTAAAACAGCTTCGGGGGTATGGGCTAAAGCAGTACAAGCGTTGGCAATGCCATAAAAAAGCATTAAGCCGAGCAATAAAGTTTTTCTAGGAACTTTAGCTCCAAGAATAGCAATAATGGGAGCACCAATAACCACACCTAATGCATAAGCACTAATAAAGTGTCCAGCTTCGGGTACTGTAATTTTTAAGTTATTGGCAATTTCCTGAATCAGTCCCATTGCGACGAATTCGGTGGTTCCAATACAAAAACCACCTACAGCGAGTGAGAAAATTGCTAAAAATAGTGAATAGTGTTGATGTGTAGATAGAGGAGATTGCGGGGACGCCATAATAGGTTAAGAAGAGACTCAAAAAGAGAAGTATAAGGGAAAAGAGTAGAGAATAATAAAAAACTAAAATATTGAGAGAAGGATTACATATTCAAATGAAGTAAATTTAAATTTTTATATGGAATAATTCATCGAAAAACTTTCGAAAATTATATATGATTGGCGCGTAATACTCTAAGCATTACAACAAGTTGTATAAATATCAAAAAATAGAGATTTTAAGTCGTGAAAAAATTATTTATTACCTGCCTTATGGGTATGGCTATGTTATCTATGTCTGGTTGCTCAGTATTTATGGCGGGTAATCAACCAAGTAAAAAAAATGTAAATGTTCTAAATCCAGGTAGTTCTCGTAACTATGTGATTGCCGAGTTTGGAGCACCTGTACTTTCAGAATACCGTGATGGAACACGGGTTGAGATCTATACTTTTCAGCAAGGTTATTCAAAGTGGGTGAAAGTTGGCAGAGCTTTTGGTCATGGTGTAGCAGATGTTGCTTCAATCGGTCTTTGGGAAGTATTTGGGACGCCGACAGAAGCATATTTTAACGGTAAAGAAACATCTTACGGACCAGATGATTTAGTAAAAAGTTATAAGCTTATTGATTTTAATCAGGAATTTCAAAAAGTAAAAGAGCAATAAGGTAGATGAAAGAGGTCTTTGGGCCTCTTTCTTTTTGAATAAAAGATTAGGGAATTTTAAGTTTGAACATTAAATGATAATAATAATGATTTTTATTTATGTATACTGTAGCTGCGTATCTTTTGTCTGAAATTTTTTAACTTTGTGTACAACAGGATTTTGTAAGAATGAATAAATTTTTAATTGTGCCTCTTGCATTTATATGTACCACAGGCTTTGCTCATGAGCCCTATGTAGCGCCTTTAGCTTATAAAACAGAACAAACTCAAGTACCCGTAATTGCTGGTTATGCCGAAGAAGCATTAAATAGTGAGTATGCTTTAAAGGATGCCAAACTTACCGTAATTACTCCTAAAAATGAGCTTAAGACGATTACTGCGGAAGCTTTGCATAAATCGGCCACGGTTTTTGATGTCGATTTGCCGGAAGAGGGAACTTATATCATTCAGACACAAGCAAGTTATCCTTTAAAATATGTATATGATCAAAAGGCATGGCATTTATTTTTTGATATGCCAGCTGATAAAGCCCCACCGAAAGTAGAACGTGAATATTTAATTCCAGCTGACATTAAAGCGAAAAATATTAAAACAGAGGAAGTAACGAGAGAGTGGGTATTACAAAGTTATCTTTCTAAAGGAAAAGTTTCAGATATTCAACTTCCAAACACACCGATTAAAGTTAACTTTTCTGTACATCCCAACACAATTAAAGTTGCTCAACCTGTTAAATTAACCATAAGTGAGAAAGGAACGAGTCTCGCGAATGCTGAAATTAATTTAAGAGAAAAAGGCGCGACTGATAAACAAGTGCAGCAGTTTAAAGCAGATAGTAATGGTCAGGTTGAGCTTAAATTTCCAAAGGCTGGAGAGTACTCAGTAGAAGTAACAGCTCCACTAAATTTAAAGGTAAAACCTAAAAATCAAAATTATACGATTATTAGCTTAAATGTGTTGGCACAGTAATTATTACTTTTCATAAGAAATAGACCTAGATAGGGTCTATTTTTTGTTTTTATAAAATTCTTTTCGATTTCAATTAAGCAGTAATTGTAAGCTACACAGTTGTACCTTCACCTTTAAATTAAAAAAATTCATCTAATAGAATAATTATGAAAAATAATTCATGTTGAGACAAATTAATTAATTCCATGGTAAAATGAATAATATTCATTAGTGAAGATTTATCTACAGTTATTCTATTTGTTGAAAGGCAAAGATGAGATTAAGACACTCATAGATAAATCTATTGTTCAGGCTTGGCCCATGTTAGAAATTCGTCACCTTAAAACTTTAGTTGCCTTACGTGAACATGGTTCATTAGTTTCAGCAGCGAATGATCTTTGTTTAACACCCTCGGCTATCTCTCACCAATTAAAAGAATTAGATCATTGGTATGGGGTAGAGGTGGTGAATCGACGTAGCCGGCCTGTTAGCTTTTCTAATGTTGGGCAACGTTTACTTAAGTTAGCCGATGATGTTTTACCTCAAATTCAGATTACACATAGTGATATTACTCGTATTGTGCATGGACAGACCGGCAGAATTATCTTTTCATCTGAATGTCATAGTTGCTTTGACTGGTTAATGCCGTTATTGAATCAATATCGACATCAATACCCAGATGTTGATTTAGACTTTGCTTCTGGATTTGAAGCTAATCCACATGAGCTTTTACAAAATGCTGAATTTGATTTGCTTATTACAGCCGATCCAATTGCATTAAAAGGAATTGAGTATTTTCCTATTTTTGAATATGAATCGCGTTTGGTTCTATCCAACACGCATCCATTGGTTCGTGCTGAAAATATTACGGTTCAAGAGTTAGCAGAAGAAGTTTTAATTACTTATCCGGTTGATAAGCATCGTTTAGATATCATGTCGAAACTTTTCATTCCGGCAAATATTCAGCCTAAGCAAATACGAACAACAGATTTAACCCAAATGCTCATTCAGCTTGTAGCAAGTGGACGTGGCATTGCAGCATTGCCTGATTGGGTAGTGAATGAATATGAACAAAAGGGATGGGTTACGAGTCGCCGTTTAGATTGCGTTTCACCTACAGGCTTACGACGGACGTTATATGCAGGCTATCGAACTGAAGAAAAAGAAAAAAGTTATTTTGAAGGGTTCTTAAAGCAGTTAGAAAAGTTCTCTTTAAAACGGACTTCGTATTATTCTGGCTAGAGCAATTCATTTAGCTTAAGCATAAAAAAAGGTGCCCAATGGCGCCTTTTTTAATATCGAAAAAATTTATTTACCGATAAATAGCGAGAGCAAGCCTGCTGCAATAAGAGGGCCGACAGGTACACCACGGAGCAAGGCGACGCCAGCAACTGTGCCAATTAATAGACCTGCAACAACATCAGGCTGACTCGACATAAGTTTTACACCGCGGCCACCTAACCATGCGACTAACAGACCGATTGCAATGGCAACCAGTGATTTAATACTAACAAAGGACTTTAAAATACTCTCTCCACTCAGTTTTCCACTGGCAATGGGTGTGAGTACGCCAATGGTTAAAATAAGAATTCCTAAATTAAGACCATGTGCTTGAATAAAAGGGAAAAACTGATTTAAAGGCGTAATTTTAACGACAATTAACACACCTGCTGCAATGGTTACAGCTGCATTTTGACTTAGTAAACCACAGATAAGTAGAACTAGAAGGACAACTAAATTAACATCAAATTGGGCAAGCATGGGAGCGGGGTGGGCAAGTAAATAAAATGGAATTGTATAATATTTAAGAGTAGGAATGTGAAAGCTTTAAAAGATTCAGCAGATCTTAGATTTTATCTTTAATAAAATTTAATTGTATATCGCTCATTGATAAAGAGTTTTAATTTTCGGTTACGATTGGACACAATGTTATATAAATTAACAAGTTAAATCTTATAGTTTTTCGAAGTTGTGTTATAAAAATAGTCATTACTCATGAACATAGGATAATGACTATGGAAATTGTAGATATCAAAATTAAAGATCAGTTTGATCAGATTCATGATGCCAAGGCTCAACTAAAGCAAAATTTAGTTGAACACGAAAATGAAACTTTAAAACTAAGCCAACGTATTGAACATATTATTGTTGATAATGAAATTATTTTACCTACAACTGAATTGTTATTTGAAAGTGAACAGAACGAAAATATTTATCGAGTAGTTGAAGAATAGAATGCAGTTTAATGAACAAAATGCAAAGAGTAGTGAGTAGGGAGTTGAAACTGCGTTAAAATGAGTGTTTTGTTCTAAAGAGAAACCTCCATGCTGCTGGAAAAAATTTTACAATCACAAGGGTTTGGTTCACGTAAATATTGTCAGCAGTTAATAAAAAATGGTTCTGTAAGTGTTAATGGAAAAATTGCCGATGATCTTAAAAAGCAATTTTCTCCTGAAAATTTAGAATTTTCGCTTTTTGGACAAACTTACCAGTATCGAGAACAAGTTTATATTGCATTAAAAAAACCAAAAGGTTTTGAATGTTCACATCAGCCTCAGCATCATCAAAGCGTTTTTAGTCTTTTACCTGAAATCATGATTCATCGAGGCGTCCAAGCAATTGGGCGTTTAGATCAAGACACCACAGGCTTACTTTTATTGACTGATGATGGTAAATATCTTCAAGCTTTAACTCATCCTCGTAAACATGTTCCAAAGGTTTATCATGTTACTACCATTGATCCAGTGACACCTGAGCAAATCGCAATGTTAAGCGAAGGTGTCAGCTTACATCAGGAAAAAGGCATTTTTGCTGCAACCGATGTAGCAATGTTGGAAACTCACAAATTAACGATGACCATTCATCAAGGTGTTTATCACCAAGTCAAAAGAATGATTGCTGCTGTAGGAAATAAAGTAGAAGCATTGCATCGCCATCAAGTAGGTCAATTGGTTTTACCTGAAATAGCAGATGGGGAATGGATTTATTTATCAGAGCAGCAAAAGCAGCTAGCACAAAATATTATTTAAGAAAGCAATGGAATGTCTGGAACTCACTATCCCGGATGAAGCCCATTTGTTCATATAGACGATGAGACTCATGGTTATTACTTTGAGTTTCTAGGCTAATGCGTAGGGCATTTTGTTGTTTTGCAAATAAAATGGCAGTATCAATTAACTGTTTGGCTGAGCCTTGGCGACGAAAAATTGGCGTAACATATACATCATCTAAAATATAATATGTTGAACAAGCAACTGAAGAAAAACCTAAATAGAGTAGAACGAATCCGGTGATTTTTTCATCTTTAATATGAATGAAAAAAACACTTTCTCTATTCTCAAAACGTTGTTTAAGAAAGTAAAGTGATTCATTAAAATTAGAAGAAGCCCCATAAAACTGGCGGTATTCATCAAACAAAACGGCGAGTTGGTCTAAATCTTCAAAAGTCGCTCGTCTAACGATCATTTGGTACTCCTTGTAACTTATCATTATATTTTTACAAAGAGAGCATAACGAAAAAAAGAGCTTTTTAACGTTAAAACTTGTTTATAAATGCAACAGTGTTAAGTTTTGTCGCTCTCACCAAGAAGTGCGTTTAGTTCCTCAAACAAATCTTCATGGTCATCATCTTCAGCTAAAGTCGATGGGTTTTGATTTAATGAAGATGCTTTTGCTTTTCGGAGTTTTAATAGTTGTTCCATATTAATACTCTGATTTTCGATCGCAAACGGAATAGATTTAGTTAATACGACTTGTTTAAAAAAAAGTCGTACCGCTTGGGCAGGGGTAATTCCCAATTGTTTAAAAACAGCAAAAGCCTGCTTTTTCTCTTGGGAGTCCAGTCGAACCTGATAAACTTCTGTTTTTCGCATGAATAACAAAACCAAATGATTTTTAATTTTTAGGAATTTATTTTAAACCATCGCAATGTAATTTCAATGTTTTTCGGCATAAAAAACAATCTTTTTGTCATTACGCTTACATTACAACGTCAATTCAAACTGAGAATTGAAAAACATTTCCCCTTTTGTGAGTGGATCGACAAATGAAATGTGCTTAGCTAAAAGTTGTAATGGCTCTGAAAAATCATCATCTGCCTTATGTTGAACAGTCGGATAAAATGGATCATTTTTAATCGGAATATCTAGATAATTAAGATGTACACGAAGCTGGTGCTGTTTACCTGTCGTCGGTGTTAAACGATATTTAGCCCAAATCTGGTTGTGTTCAATAAGCTCAATATAGGTCTGAGTGTTTGCTTTAGCATTTGCCACAACTTGCATGGTGTAAAAAGGAGTCCCTTTATCTAAATGTAAATATAATGTTTGAGGAAGTTTTAATTCTTTTTTATAAGGAGCGATAGCGTGGTAAGTTTTATTGACTTGACGCTCTGCAAATAATTGTTGGTAAATACCTCGCGATTCAACCCGTTTGCAAAATAGAACAACCCCAGCAGTTTCACGGTCTAATCGATGTATCGGTGTTAAAAATTCATTGCCTGTCTGTTTTTTAAGTCGAACTAATAATGTTTCTTGCACATATTGTCCAGTTGGGCTAATTGTTAAAAAATGAGGTTTATCGACCACCAATAAGTCATCATTTTCAAATAAAATCCGATGTTCGAAAGGAACATGTGGCTCATAGGCAAGAAATCGATAATAAAAAATATGGGTATTGCTTTGATAGGGACTATCTAATGTTAATTTTTGTCCATTTGCCCCATAAATAAGTCCATCTTGAAATCGTTGCTGCCACTCTTGCGTTTTAATATGTTGAAAATGTTGACATAGATACTCATAAATAGTTTGAGTATTTGTTTGTGCAGGAAGATAAACTTGGCTTGCGCTTACACCATCAACCATAGGTGGCAAAAAATCGTTCGGACTAGACATAAAAAAGTATAAATATGTAAGAGAATTGATATAAAAAAAGCCAACTTCTAGGGCTTGAGTAGGCTTTTAAGGCAGGGCAATGTTATCATATCGATTATTTTGAATCATGTTATGTGTGCTATGTCGTATTCATTGAAATTGGTCTTAAATCATGAAGAAGATACTGGGCGTCTAGCTCAAGCGTTGGCGCAACATGTTCAGTCAGGTGTGATTTATTTAATTGGAGACTTAGGTGCGGGTAAAACCACACTTACGCGCTATTTCTTACAGGCTTTGGGTCATAAAGGCTCTGTTAAAAGTCCAACCTATACACTAGTTGAGCCGTATAAAATCAATGAGAAAGAAATTTTTCATTTTGACTTATATCGTTTGAATGACCCTTATGAACTTGAATTAATGGGAATCCGTGATTATTTAGATGTCGCAGATGCATTATTTTTATTTGAATGGCCATCAAAAGGTGGTGATGAAATTCCTCAGGCAGATATCATCATCGATATTCAAAAGTCAGAGGATGAGCTGAGTCGTTTTGTAACTTTAACTCTACCCACAGAACCTTTGTATCAGACTTTGCAGGAACAGCTTCATGACTGATGAAAAGCTAACACAACGTCGTATTCATACTTTAGACGCAGCGTTAGCCAACCAGATTGCTGCTGGTGAGGTGATTGAACGTCCTTCATCTGTTGTTAAAGAATTATTAGAAAACTCCATCGATGCGGGTGCAACTGAACTCATTGTACGGATCGCTCAAGGTGGTTCGACCCTCATAGAAATTATTGATAATGGGCATGGTATTCATTCTGAAGATTTGGCATTAGCCGTCATGCGCCATGCGACAAGTAAAATTAAAACTGCAGAAGATTTACACGCTATTGTAAGTTTGGGATTTCGCGGGGAGGCACTTGCTTCGATTGCCGCAGTTTCAAGATTGACATTGACCAGTAGCCAAGATGAAAGTGGTATTGGCCACCAGGTTGAAGTCAATGGCACAGCCTTTGATCATCAAGAAGTACAAGCTGTTGCTGCTCAAAAGGGAACCCACATACGTGTTCAGGACTTATTTTTTAATGTACCGGCACGCCGTAAATTCTTAAAAAAACCAACCACTGAATTTGGCCATATTGAAGAGATTGTTCGTCGTCTGGCTTTAACGCATTTTGATATACGTTTTGTGCTTGAGCATAATGATAATATTAGAATTAATTTACCTATAGCAGATAGCGGAGAACTCCGTTTTCAGCGAGTACAGCAATTATTAGGTTCGCAATTTGTACAAAATGCATATTGGATGGATGCCGAAAGTATTAGCATGCGTTTATCGGGGTGGCTTGGCCATCCTTCAGATGCTCGTGCGCAGGCTGATATGCAATATGTCTACGTTAATGGTCGTATTGTTAAAGATAAAACGATTTCTCATGCATTACGCATGGCATATGACGGTATTTTACATGGCCATCAACATTCATCTTATTTACTTTTCTTAGAAGTTGATCCTGAAAATATCGATGTGAATGTTCATCCTACAAAACATGAAATTCGCTTTTTAAATCAGAGAGAAGTGCATGAGTTTGTAAGACATTATGCGAAAGAAACTCTGTCGCAATTTCAGACAGCGAGCGCTGATTTAGCTCAAGCGATGAAAGTGGATGAAACTTCAGATTATTCTGTACAGCCTCAACCTAAATATCAGGAACAATTTACGCTGCATCGGGCAAATGAAGCTTTAAATCCAGACAATGAAGGGCGAACTCAGAATGCACCGACAGAGCTATTAACTGATTTTAATGCTAGTCGACCACAAACTGTTCATTATGCAGATCAAACGTTAAAATATAATGGCTCTGCTCAGTTAAATAATGCGTTAAAGACATACTTAGCGCCACTGCGTGACGAGCATGCTAATTTTTCAGTAAATGAAGATATTGAGCCAGTAACTAAAGTCGATGAATTTCCGTTAGGCATAGCAATTGCTCAACTTCATGGAATTTATGTTTTAGCGCAAAATACTGAAGGGCTAATTATTGTTGATATGCATGCAGCACATGAGCGTATTTTATTACAGCAAATGAAAAATGCTTGGGACAAACCAGAGTTTTGGACATCTCAACAGTTACTCATACCTAAAGTCATTTCTATTAGCCGTATGCAGGCAGTGCGTGTGGAAGAGTTGAAACCTCAACTTGAGCGCTTAGGACTAGAAATTGATTTATATGGGGATGAGCAGATTATTGTTCGGGGAGTACCAGCCATATTACAAAAAGCTGACTTTGAAAATCTTATTCCTGAACTTTTAAATGATTTAGATCCAAATGATGAAGCACAAGGATTACTTCAAAAAAGAGATGAGTTATTAGCTGGAATGGCATGTCATGGAGCAGTACGTGCACATCGACAACTCAGTCTTTCGGAAATGAATGCTTTACTTCGCCAAATGGAACAAACCGAATTTGCGAGCCAATGTAACCATGGAAGGCCAACTTGGCGTGCATTTCCATTATCTCAATTAGATAAATTATTTGCTCGAGGAGAGTAGTTTTACATGTCAAATCAATTGCCCGTCATCAATTTAATGGGACCAACTGCAAGCGGAAAAACCGCTTTGGCATGTGAATTATACGAGCGGGGAAATTTTGAGCTGATTTCTGTTGATTCTGCTCTCGTTTATAAAGATATGGATATCGGTACTGCTAAGCCAACTCGTGAAGAACAAGCGCTATATCCTCATCATTTAATTGATCTGATTACTCCTCTTGAAGTTTATTCAGCTGCTCAATTTGTTGAAGATGCATCTAAGTTGATTGATGACATGCATTCACGTGGGAAAACTCCTATCTTAGTAGGAGGCACAATGTTGTACTTTAAGGCATTATTAGAAGGTCTATCGAGTAATTTGCCAAGCGCAGATGCCCAAGTTCGGGCAGCAATTGAAGAAAAAGGTTTAAATGAAGGGTGGCAGGCTGTTTATGACGAATTAGTTTCTGTAGATCCTGCCGCGGCTATAAAATTTAATGTGACTGATAAGCAAAGGATTATTCGAGCACTAGAAGTTTATAAGCTTACGGGTGAGCCAATTACTAAATTACAGGCAGAACAACCAAAAAACGTACCATATCGATACATATTTCATAATTATGCTTTACTTCCAGATCGGGTAGAATTACATCAACGCATTGAGCAAAGATTAAGCAAAATGTGGGATATCGGTTTTTTGAGTGAAGTTGAAGCTCTAATTGAAAAATACGATTTAGATGAAAATTTACCCTCAATGCGTTCAGTGGGTTATCGACAAGCACTAGAATTTCTATTAAAAAGTGATATAAGTCTCAAAAGTAAACGTGAAATGGAGGATAAAGCTTTATTTGCAACACGACAACTTGCCAAACGTCAATATACGTGGTTACGTTCTTTGCAAGAAATACACGATTTTAAAACTTACTTGACGATAAAGCAGGCGAAAGAAGACTTGCGAAACTCTTATGGATAAAGCAAAATTTGCACACTGTCTTTTTATAATTTTTAGTTGAAAAATAAAGATAGTTTTTTTTGCGCTGATTTAAAAATTTTTTTTTGGAGTTAAAAATGTCTAAAGGTCAAACTTTACAAGATCCGTTCTTAAATTCTCTCCGTAAAGAACGTATTCCTGTTTCTATTTTCCTTGTGAACGGTATTAAATTACAGGGTCATATTGAATCATTTGACCAATATGTTGTTTTATTAAAAAATACAGTAAGTCAAATGGTTTACAAACACGCGATTTCAACTGTTGTTCCAGCTCGTAACCCACGCCCAGCAGGCGCGCAAGGTACAGGCTTCCCAGCACAAGGTGGCACACAAGGTGGTTTTGGTGGTCAACCTACTGGTGGCTTCGGTGGCGCTCAAGGCGGTGGCTTTGGTGGTGCTCAAGGTGGCTTCGGTGGCGCTCAAGGCGGCTTCGGTGGTCAAGGCGGCTTCGGCGGTGGTCAAGGTGGCGGCTTCGGCGGTCAAGGAGGCTTCGGTGGTCAAGGCGGTGGTTTCGGTGGTCAAGGCGGCTTCGGTGGTCATCAAGGTGGTTTTGACAACGACACTAAATTTGAAGATGGTCAAGAAGACGAAAATAATCGTTAATTGATATCTAAAAAAGAAACCAGTCAGATAATGACTGGTTTTTTTATGTTTATTTAAAAGTTAAATCAAAATATTAAACTCATCAAAGATCGTAATTTGACCATGGTGACTCATATATTTAAATAAATAGAGTTTTAATCGATGATATTAATATTGGCAGCTGCTTTAAGCAGTGTTTTGGTGTCTATCCTATTAAAAAACTTAAAGAAAAAAGGGTACCAGCCGTTACAAATGATTGCATGGAACTATGCGAGCGCGAGTCTTCTTTGCTTTTGGTGGTTTCAGCCTGATATTCAACACATTTCAATATTAAAGACCCCTTGGTGGTTAATTGTTGCATTGGGACTGATTTTGCCCAGTATTTTTCTGTGTTTAGCCAAGTCATTAGAATATGCAGGAATTGTTAAGACCGAAATTGCACAGCGTCTTTCCGTCGTACTTTCTTTACTCGCAGCTTATTTCTTTTTTCATGAACAATTTAATGCATTAAAGCTATGGGGAATAGGTTTAGGAATTTTTGCTGTTTTACTTGTCCTTTTTGGACAAATGAGTACTTCTTCGAATCATCAATCTCGAAAAGCAATTTTTGCTCTATTAAGTGTTTGGTGTGGATATGCCGCAGTAGATATTCTCTTAAAATATACGAGTAGTTTAGGTCTTCAATTTACACTCACTTTGAATCTTATTTTTATTACAGCTTTTATATTATCAATTTCATATTTAGTGGTGCAGAAAACCCAAAAATGGCAGCTTAAAAGTGCTATAGCTGGGTTGGTGTTAGGGGTGCTTAATTTTTCGAATATTGCTTTATATGTGAAAGCTCATATTCTTTTAAAAGACTCGCCTGCAATTGTTTTTGCAAGTATGAATATTCTTGTGGTGCTATTAGGCATTGCAAGTGGCGTTATTTTATATAAAGAAAAATTAAAATGGCCGACCACTTTAGGTATTTTATTTGGGATAAGTGGCGTGATTTGTTTAGCTAGGGCAATGGCTTTATAGTTCAAGAGATTTGAATCTCTTGAACTATTCTAATTTTATAAATAGGTAAAAATAACTTTATCTGGTAGGCGTGATTTAGGTAGTTTGGCATTAAAATCGTTTTTACTGCGATAACTTAGAGAAACAATGACTGAACTACGTAGGCCTTTTTCAGTTAAACCTAACTCATTATTTAAAATGTCTTCATCAAAGCCGCCCATTGGGGTTGCATCAATTCCTTCTAAACCCGCAGCAAAAAGTAATTGTCCCAGAGCAATGAATGTTTGATTTTCCATCCATCCAAATAAATTTTTCTGCTCATTTCGATAGAACTCAACATAGCCATGGCGAGTATCTTTTTGGCCTAATTTAGCTTTTTCATCTTTAAAACGGCCACTTAAATCATCTTGTTCAAGTAATTGATCCAAGTATTCAGATGAAATATCTGTTTTTGTGCAAAATACAAGTGTGTGTGATGACTCAAGTACTTTGGGGCCATTGTAAGCATATTTACCTGTTAAGGCTTTCGCTATTCTTTCTTTAGCTGCAAGGTTATCTGCAACGAAAAAGTGCCAAGGCTGTATATTCACTGAAGAAGGTGAAAAACGTAAAATTTCTAATAATTTATTAATTTTTTCTTGAGGAATTTTCTTTTCAGAATCATACGCTTTTGTTGTATAGCGGCTTTTAACAGAATTCAATAGGTCCATAGGTGTGCTCCATATCAATCTTATGGCAATTGAGAGAATTTAATCTTTGCCATCATACGCTATTTTATTCAAAAACATTTCCTATGTAATTTGATAAAGAAATATAATACTTATATAAAGTTTTAGTAATCTATTGAAAATGATTGATTTAATGCCAACCGATGCAAAGAGTAAGTTGCGAGAAGTTAGAATTGTTAAAGCCTTTATAATTTTTGCATTTGTACTGTGTCTTTTAATTTTATACATTGAATACCAAAAGTATGGACATATAAATTGGAGATTTGTATTTATTACTGGGGTATGTGTGATTTGGGATTTTGATTTAAATAAAAAAATTAAAGAATTGAAATTTCAAATAAAAAGTGACTAATTTCTATCTAATAATTCCAGACAATCAATTCGAGCTGTTGCGTATTTGAGGATGGATCAATTTCCAAAATATAAGCCTGATCTTTACGCCAATCGCCAAGAACAATTCGTTGTTTAGCTTGTACCTGATGAATTGAAGGACGGTGAGTATGCCCATGAATCAGAGTATCTACATCTGCTAAAGCAGACAGAACTGCTTGCTCATTTACATCCATGATTTCATAGCTTTTTTGCTGTTTATCCGCGGAGCTTCGCTTGCGGAAGCCATTAACCAACTTAGTGCGAAAACTGAGTGGAGTTCTACGTAAAAGAGCGACTAATAGAGGATTTCGAATAATCTTTTTAAATCTTTGATAGGAAACGTCATCTGTACATAATGCATCGCCGTGTTCAAGACGATATTCATGTCCTGCAATATTGAGGGAATAAATGTCAGGTAGTAAGACGCCATTAAATTTATTGAGGAAAACTTGATTAAGAGCAAAATCACGGTTACCGACTTGAAAGTAAACCCGATTTCCTTTTTTGTTAAAGTCTTTTAGGGCCTCAACAATTTCATCGAGCCATGGTGCTGAATAGTCATCTCCAATCCAGGCATTAAACCAATCGCCTAAGATATAGAGTTGAGTATTTTTATCTTGGTAATGCGCCAATAAGTCTAAAAACCCTCGAACGAGTCGAGGGTGTTCAGGTGACAAATGTAAATCTGAGATAAACAGATAAGTCACAGCTTTATCCTAAAATTATTCAGAAATAATTTTAGCAGATTCGATCACAACGTTTTCTAATGGAACGTCAGCATGATAACCACGGTTACCTGTGCGAACACCTTTGATCGCTTCAACAATGTCTAGACCTTCAACAACTTTACCAAATACAGCATAACCCCAACCTTGAGCAGTTTTAGAGGTATGGTTCAAGAAAGAGTTATTTTTTACGTTGATAAAGAATTGAGCAGACGCTGAGTGAGGAGCTTGAGTACGCGCCATTGCAATCGTACCTTCGTCGTTGCTTAAACCGTTATCAGCTTCATTTTCAATTGAATCACGTGTCGCTTTTTCTTTGAAGTTTTCATCCATACCGCCACCTTGGATCATGAAACCATCAATGACGCGGTGGAAAATAACGCCGTCATAAAAACCGTCACGTACATATTCTAAAAAGTTTGCTACTGTTTTAGGTGCTTTTTCAGCATTCAGTTCAAGAACAATACGACCTTTATTGGTGTTTAATTCGACTTGAGGAAAACTCATTACATTAATCTCCTAAACATGGGCTTATGACCATGGGTTTTTGGTTGAGAGAAGCATAAGCAAACTGTAAACTACAAGGCAAGTAAAAAACGTTAAAATCTTTGTTAAAAATGAAGATAGCGTTTAAATTTTTCGAAATTTTATCTACAAAGAAGTGATTGATACACTATGAAGCCTAATGATGTTGTCTCGAGCCTGCCAAATAACCCGACACCGAATACTCATGCCTCTGTCGATTCTGCGCAGCAAGAACAACAGGCTGGCTTAGATTTTGTTCGCCAAGTCATTACTGAAGACTTGGCTGCTGGACGTGCAAATCAGATCGTAACGCGTTTTCCACCAGAACCAAATGGTTATTTGCATATTGGTCATGTAAAAGCGATTTGCCTAAACTTTGGTGTGGCTGAAGAGTTTGATGGTTTATGTAATTTACGTTTTGACGATACAAATCCTGATGCTGAAGAACAAGAGTACGTTGACGGTATTGCGAATGATGTGAAATGGCTTGGTTTTAACTGGAATGGTGAGCCACGCTATGCATCAAGTTATTTTGATCAATTATATGCATGGGCTGTTCAATTAATTGAGCAAGGCGATGCTTATGTTGATTTACAGTCTCCAGAAGAAATTAAGTTAAACCGCGGTAGTTTTGTTGAACCGGGTAAAAATTCACCATACCGTGATGCATCTGTTGAAGAAAACCTTGCTCGCTTTGAAAAAATGCGCAGTGGTGAATTTAAAGAGGGTGAAGCTGTTTTACGTGCCAAAATTGATATGGCAAGCCCAAACGTACACATGCGTGATCCAATTTTATATCGCGTATTGCATTCAGAGCATCACCAAACAGGTGATAAGTGGAAAATCTATCCAATGTATGACTATGCTCATCCATTGTCTGATGCTATTGAGGGGATTACTCATTCGCTTTGTACATTAGAGTTCCAAGATCACCGTCCGTTTTATGACTGGATTGTAGAAAAGGTAAAATCTAAAGCAGTTCCACATCAGTATGAATCTTCACGTTTAAACGTGGACTACACCATTACATCAAAACGTAAATTACGTAAGTTGGTGGAAGGTGGTCATGTGAATGGTTGGGATGACCCGCGTATGCCAACAGTAGTGGGTATGCGCCGTCGCGGTTTTACTCCAGAAGGTTTACGTGATTTCTGTAAACGCGTGGGTGTGTCAAAAACTGATGGTATTGTAGATGTTGCAATGCTTGAGTTCTGTATTCGCCAATCTTTGGAAAATACAGCTGCGCGTGGTATGGCTGTTTTAAGTCCACTTAAAGTGTCTTTAACTAATTTACCAGAGGATATGGATCTTACGCATGCTCGCCATCCTAACGTTGATATGGGTGATCGTGTAATTCCTTTAACTAAGGAAATCTATATTGACCGTAAAGACTTTGAGGAAGTACCGCCAAAAGGCTTTAAGCGTTTAATTCCTGATGGTGAAGTACGTTTACGTCATGCTTATGTGATTAAATGTGATGAAGTCATTAAGGATGCTAATGGTGAAGTGGTTGAGCTGAAATGTTCAATTGACCCTGAAACCTTAGGTAAAAACCCTGAAGGTCGTAAAGTGAAAGGCGTAATTCACTGGGTATCTGCAACAAAAGGTATTCCTGCTGAAGTACGTATTTACGATCGTTTGTTCACAGAAGCAGACCCGGAAACAGGTGATGATTTCTTGGCAAACCTAAATCCAGATTCGATGAAAGTATTAGAAGCTGTAATTGAACCCGCTTTGGCACAAGCGAGTCCTGAAGATCGTTTCCAGTTTGAACGTGAGGGTTATTTCGTTGCAGATCAGCACGATCATTCACCTGAAAAACCAGTGTTTAACCGTATTCTCGATTTGAAAGATAGCTTTAAGCCTGAGAAAAAGTAACACGAGTAACAGGTTTTGAGTAAATAGCAGATATAAAAAAGCCCAACTCAGTTGGGCTTTTTTATGGTGTTCATACTCATATTATTTTTTATTTTGCTTTGGCGATTAAGCTAAGCAGGGTTAATGACATAAAAATAAGCAATAATTGTGATGAGTAGAATACATGCAAGCAATAAATAGGTATTCACCGTATTAAAGCTTTTAATGAATTTCCAGATATCCATAGTAAATCAGCGTGTATTTTATGTTACAAAAAAGAATAAATGTATAATACACGTAAATTAAAAATAAATGTGCCTAAAGATAGATTATTAATCTACCTTTGAGTAAAAAATAAACGTTTAGTTTGAGAAATATAATCTAATTAATCAATTATTAAATTATATTTTTATAAATTAACCACTATATCCAATACGTTTGAGAAATTTTTGAATAATTTCAAATGCAGCATGTTCGAGCGCTTGAGCGTATTGCAAATTATCTTCGCGAAGCTTTGGAATCGAAACATTTGCATGGCGAAGTTCACATGTATGACCAATTAACCATTTTTCAAAATGCTCTTCAGTGGTTTCAATGTGGAACTGCAAGGCAAGAATATTATTCCCGACTTCAAATGCCTGATTGGTATAAATATCAGAGCTTGCTAAAAGCACTGCATTTTCAGGAAGGTCGAAAGTGTCACCATGCCAATGTAGAACATGCACATTATTAAGCAAACCAGATAAAACTTGATTAGCGCGTAGGCTTAAACTCAGTGAACCCCAGCCAATTTCTTTTTGATGTCCTGCATATACTTTTGCACCAAGTGCATGAGCAATAAGCTGTGCACCAAGGCAAATGCCCAGAGTAGGTTTATCAGCTGCTAAACGTTGTTTGAGTAAAGCGATTTCATCTTTTAAGAATGGATAATCGTCAGTTTCATAAACTCCGATTGGACCACCTAAAATAATGGTTAAACCTTCATGTGAAAAAGCAGGGGTTAAATCATCAACACCCGCCTCAAAATAACGGACACGAAATCCGAGTTGATAAAAGACATCTTCTAATGAACCTAAGTCTTCGAAAGCAAGATGCTGAATGGCATAAATAGTTTTTGGGAAGGCGTTTGTTGTGCTCATAGAAATGATTCATAGAAGATCAATATGTGGAGTATAGCGATAAATATAAAGAAGAGAATATCTGTATAAATCGCCAATACCCGAAAATTGATATTTTTCGTTAAAATAATGTTGTTATGCAAAGGATTATCTATTTATGAATAAATCCCTAAACATATTCTACTGTTTAAAATAATAGCTTTTGAGTTTCCTCAAGGCCTATGTTTGAAAGTTGATGTTCGTCTTTTAAATTAACGCCTGAAAATCCGAGTTGTTTTGATTTTTTCATTAATGCGATTAAACGTTGTACCGCAACTGGAATACTTAAGCCTGCTGGGCGAACATTGGAAATACAATTGCGTTTCGCATCGAGGCAGCCTGAATATGCATTCCACGTGTAGTAAATGCCCATACTGTCTGGAGAGCTTAATCCCGGACGTTCTCCAATAAGCATCACAAGCATAGGTGCTTTGAAAATTTCCGCGACTTCATCGCCAAGAGCAACCCGACTGCCTGTTGCCAGTACAATTGGAGCAAGACTCCAGTTTTCTTGCTGAACTTGTTCACTCAACGCTGCAATAAATGCCACAGCATTCGCTTCAATTGCTCTTGCAGAGAGTCCATCACCTACCACAATACACACATCGTACTGTTGTGGATTTTCTGCATACTCCTTAATTAAGACATCTTTTGATTGGCTTGAAAGCTGACGTCCTAAATCTGGGCGTTTGAGATAAATTTCTTTATTGGATGCATTACTTTGTACATGAATGCTTGGAAGCTGTATTTGCTGTAATTGTTCAGATAAATGGAAAACATCCATATCTTGATAAACCGCATCTTTTGCTTGTGCATGAGATAGCTGAAACTCAAGTAAGGCTCGTGTTGGGATGCTACAACCTGCACGGCCCAAAGCAATACGGGCATCGGTAAACTGTTTGAGTTTTTCCCACTGATCTTGATGGGTAGAGGAGGGATATTGAATATCACGGTTCAGTTTCATAGTGTTCTCCCTAATTCATGAGCAGGCGAGAGAATTGGTCGGGCATGTGATCTGCCCAGCAAATTTGAGAGTTTTGTTGTTTAAAAATGCCTTGCTGTTCAAGCCAAGCAGAAAACTCAGGAGCGGGTTTTAAACCTAAAAGCTGTCTTAAGTATAGGGCATCATGGAACGAAGTCGTTTGATAATTGAGCATGACATCGTCTGAACCCGGAATTCCCATAATAAAGTTGATGCCCGCCGCGCCAAATAGGGTAAGGAGAACATCCATATCATTTTGGTCTGCATCGGCATGGTTGGTATAGCAAATGTCGCAGCCCATTGGTACTCCGAGTAACTTGCCGCAGAAATGATCTTCTAGCCCCGCACGTATAATTTGTTTACCGTTAAAAAGATATTCGGGACCAATAAAGCCAACGACTGTATTCACTAAAAGCGGATTGTATTTACGGGCCACTGCATAAGCACGTGTTTCTAATGTTTGCTGATCAACGCCGTGATGTGCATTGCTGGATAAGGCACTGCCTTGGCCCGTTTCAAAGTACATGACGTTTTGACCAATGGTTCCGCGTTTGAGTGCGAGTGTGGCTTCATATCCTTCTTGTAGTAAATCGAGAGATATTCCAAAACCTTCATTAGCCAGCTGCGTACCAGCGATTGATTGAAACATTAAATCAATCGGCACATTTTTTTCAGCAAGTTGAATGCCTGAGCTGATATGGGTAAGTACACAAGATTGAGTTGGAATTTGATATTCCTGAATGACGTGATCAAGCAATTTCAGTAGCTCTGACAAATTATGAAGGTTATCTGTTGCAGGGTTAATGCCAATCACGGCATCGCCATTGCCATACATCAAACCATCTAAAATACTCGCAGAAATACCAAGCACATCATCGGTCGGGTGGTTTGGTTGTAAACGGGTAGAAAGATGGCCTTTTAAACCAATCGTGTTACGAAATTGGGTGACTACTTCACATTTGCTGGCGACATAAATCAAATCTTGATTGCGCATAATCTTGCTGACAGCAGCCACCATTTCTGGAGTTAAACCTGATGCTAATGCTTTTAAACTTTGTGCAGTTGCTTCTTCTCCAAGTAACCAATTTCGAAAATCACCTACTGTAAAGTGTGAAATAGGAGCAAAAGCTGCCAGATCATGTTCATCAATAATTAGACGGGTAATTTCATCTGTTTCGTAATCGACTACAACTTCATTTAAAAAAGTTTTAAGTGGTACCTCGGCGAGTGTCATTTGTGCCGCAACATGTTCAGTTGCATCTCTGGCAGCTACACCTGCTAACTCATCGCCTGAACGTAATGGCGTTGCTTTTGCCATTAAAGTTTTTAGGTCAGCAAAGTGATATTGCTGATTGGCGACAATATTGCGATAACTCATGGTTGCATCCTTTTATTTATAGCTCTTGTTCAGCAGCTTTAATATTTGCAAACTCTTCTTCTGGTGTTCCCTTGACTAAATGATAGCGACTATAGAACAAAAAGTAAGCAATAAATGCAGCATAAATAGCAGCAGCAATAAACCAGACTTTAGGGTTAACCACAAAACCTGCAACTACCGCAGCCACTGCTAAAACTAATGCAATGCTTGAGGTCACAATGCCACCTGGTGTTTTATAAGGACGGGGCATGTCGGGTTTAGATAGGCGTAATTTGATGTGGGATAAAAGAATCAACACATAAGAAATGGTTGCACCAAAAACGGCAATTAAAATCAGTGAATCGCCTTCTTTGGTAAGTGAAAGTAAGAAACCGATAATGCCCGGAATAATAATTGCGAGATAAGGGGCTTTATTTTTGTTAGTTAAAGAGAGTGAGGTTGGTAAATAGCCAGCACGTGACAATGCAAAGATTTGACGTGAATAAGCATAGATAATTGAAAAGAAACTCGCGATTAAACCTGCTAAACCCACAAAGTTTACAAAGGTCGCAAGCCAAGTGTTCGTGCCATAAACTTTAACCAGAGCATCTACGAGGGGAGCACCAGAGTTTTGTAAAGTACTTGCACCCGCTGCGCCTGCGCCCAAGAATAAAATGAGCATAGCAAAGGCAGTTAAAATTAGCATTGCACCTATTAATCCGCGTGGTAATGATTTTGCAGGATCTTTCGCTTCTTCGGCTGCTAAAGGAACACCTTCAACTGCAAGGAAAAACCAGATTGCAAAAGGAACTGCTGCCCATATACCTAAGTAACCATGAGGTAGAAAACGACTTGCGCCCACACCTGTACCAACCGGAATATCTAACAGGTTTTGTGCATTAAAATGTGGGATCATTGCTGCAATAAATACAATAAGAGCAACTGCTGCGACAACAGTAATTGCAAACATAATTTTTAAGGCTTCGCCGGCACCTTTTAAATGTATGCCCATAAAAATCGCATAGCAGGCGAGGTAAATCATCCAGCCATTAATGCCAAAAAGAGATTCGCAATAACCGCCAATAAATACAGCAATCGCCGCAGGAGCAATTGCGTATTCAATTAAAATGGCTGTTCCTGTTAAATAGCCCCCAAAAGGACCAAAGGCAGCACGTGCAAAGCTATAACCACCACCTGCTGTCGGCATCATGGTGGACATTTCTGACATAGAAAGACACAGGCACAGGTACATAAGCGCAGCAAGCGCAGTGGCAATAAACATACCGCCCCAACCACCTTGGGCAATACCGAAGTTCCAACCCGCAAAATCACCCGATATCACATAAGCTACGCCTAAACCAATCAGGAGTAACCAACCAACCGTACCTTGTTTGAGTTGACGCTGAGCAAAATATTCTGCTGATGAGACTTCTGTGCTTGAAGAAATGACGGAAGCTGTTTCTGGTTGATTCATACAATACTCCTGCGAGTGGGTTTGTATGAATCAATGCAAAAGCAATGCCTAAATGAAGCACTTTAGAGAGTAGATGGCGCTTTTTTATTCCAAATGATAAAAACTTGAGAACTAACAGTACTAAATAAAGAAGCCAGTAATCTAAATTACTGGCTTCTTACATAATTAATGAGCTTACTTCTTTCTAGTGTTGATAGTCTGGTATCAACTTGGTGCAGAACTTAGAAGAAGCCCATAGGTTTAGTTGAATAACTAACCAACAAGTTTTTAGTTTGTTGATAATGATCTAGCATCATCTTGTGGTTTTCGCGGCCAATACCAGACTTCTTGTAACCACCAAATGCAGCATGTGCAGGGTAGATGTTGTAGCAGTTTGTCCAAACACGGCCAGCTTCAATAGCACGACCAGCACGATAAGAAATGTGAGCTGAACGTGACCATACACCTGCACCTAAACCATACATGGTGTCATTGGCAATTTTAATTGCATCGTCAAAGTCTTTGAACGTTGTCACAGCAAGTACAGGTCCAAAAATTTCTTCTTGGAAAACTTGCATGCCATTGTGACCTTTAAAAATAGTCGGATCGACATAGTAACCATCACCTACTTCTTTACGGCCACTACCGCCAAGTAAGAGTTCTGCGCCTTCTTCACGACCAGTATTAATACAACGTAAGATTTTCTCTTGTTGTTGTAGAGATGCTTGAGCACCAATCATGGTTTCGGTATCAAGCGGATGGCCAGTTTTAATACGTTTTACACGCTCTACAGCCAACTCCAAGAACTGATCAGCAATACTTTCTTGTACTAAAGCACGAGAAGGGCAAGTACATACTTCACCTTGGTTTAAGGCAAACATCGCAAAACCTTCAAGTGTTTTTTCTAAGAAATCATCTTCTTTATCCATGATGTCTTCAAAGAAAAGGTTTGGTGACTTACCACCAAGTTCTAATGTCACTGGAATAATATTTTCGGTCGCATATTGCATCACCATTTGTCCAGTTTGAGTGGAACCTGTGAACGCGATTTTTGCAATACGTGGGTTTGTCGCTAAAGGACGGCCGACTTCTGAACCGAAACCATTGACAATATTAAGTACACCCGGCGGTAAAATGTCTTGGATCAGTTCAGCAACCAGTAAAATACCTACTGGTGTTTGTTCTGCTGGTTTAATCACGACACAGTTACCAGCCGCTAGAGCAGGAGCAAGTTTCCATGCTGCCATTAAAATTGGGAAGTTCCATGGAATGATTTGGCCAACTACACCTAATGGCTCATGGAAATGGTAGGCAATGGTATCTTCATCAATTTCAGAGATGCCGCCTTCTTGAGCACGAATACAACCTGCGAAATAACGGAAATGGTCAATCGCAAGTGGAAGGTCTGCTGCTAAAGTTTCACGAACCGCTTTACCGTTATCCCAAGTTTCTGCAACAGCAAGCATTTCAAGATTTGCTTCTAAACGATCAGCAATTTTTAAAAGTATATTAGAGCGTACCGTTGGTGAGGCTTTATTCCATGTTGCTTTCGCTTTATGTGCTGCATCTAGAGCGAGTTCAATATCTTCGGCACTAGAGCGTGGAATACGGGTGAAAGCTTTTCCATCAACAGGAGATACATTATCAAAATATGCACCCTTTACAGGTGCAACCCATTCACCGCCAATAAAATTTTCATATTGTGATTTAAATTGAACTTTTGAGCCTGGTTGATTTGGATCGATATAGCGCATATAAATATTCCTTTGCTTTTTAGGACTAAAGACTAACAAGAACCCTGTCAGTAGGTACTTTCGTACTTTGTATAATTAGGATATAAAGAAGAAGGTTGGAGAAAGGTTGGAATAGAAATGTGGATATATAAGGAATTTACAAATGTTCACAAAAAAGGATTTATTGCAGCAACGGACGTTGATTGATCAACTGCGTACGCAAAATAGTCTCTCTCCTCAAAATGCTGCCAAACTGGGTCAAAGTATTGCAAGCTCATGGGAACGTTCAGCCTCTGCTGAGATTCCTAAAGAGCGTTTTGCGGCTCCATTAGTCGAGAAAAAATCTGCTTCACAAAATGCGTTAGATATGGCTTTAAGCCAATGTGCTGACGATTTACGTCATATCGCTGAACAATCCTCAATGGTGATCGCTGTTGGTGACATTGGTAGTACGATCATTTGGACGGCAACAAGTGCTCAAATGCAAAGTGCAGCTGAGCGTGTTCACTTTGTGCAGGGTGGGCAATGGCGTGAAGAATTTGTTGGCACCAATGCATTGGCTTTGTCTTTAAAAACTCAGCAATCAAGTTGTGTTTTTTCTAATGAACACTATATGGAATCGATTCATGATTGGGTGTGCTATGCCGCGCCAATTATCGATCCATACTCAAAACAAACTCTAGGTGTCGTTGATTTATCGACTACTTGGAAGAACCATAATAGTTTAGGAATATTGGCTGCCGAACGTTGTGCATCAATTATTCAATCTGCCTTGCTAGAGCAGCAGCGTCAGCAATTACATATTCGTGCTTTTTCAACACCACAAGTTAAATTTAATGGCAAAAGTTTATTATTAACACCGCGTCAAATTGAAATTTTGACGATATTGGCGTTATGTCCACATGGCTTAACTTTAGAGCATCTTTATCAGGCGCTGTATGGCGAACGTAAAGTGAGTATGGGTACGCTTAAAGCTGAAATGTCTCAACTTCGAGATATTTTGGGTGGTTTACTTGGGTCTCGGCCATATCGTTTGCTTGTACATGTTGAAGCCGATTTTTTACAAGCTGAACAAGCACTGGATGCGGGATATGCGGCTTCTGCTTTGCAGCTTTACACAGGTGTTTTTCTGGCAAAAACGGAAAGCCCGTTTTTATGTGCATGGCGTGACTGCCTTGAATCGCGCTTGAGCGATGCAATTTTTAAAACGCAAGAAACAGATTTATTACTTAAGCATTTAGCTCATTTCCCTGAAGCAATCGATGCGGTAGAACGTCTTATGGAGTTAGTACCGAGTGAACATCCCGCGCATCAATTGCTGATGAAATACCTTGACTCACCTAAGCTCAGTTAAGTGATTTTTTGATCCAGCCACTGGAATAACTGTTGATAGACTTGTTCTCGTACTGGCTGGGCTGAAAGGACTAGATCATGCAAGCCATTGTGAATAGAGACAACAGAGACATCGCCTTTGATTTTTTTACCGTGTTTTTCAATGTCTTTAACATCTAAAATCACATCACTTTGAGTCGCATCTACTCCCCATTTTTTTGGATTTTTAGTTTGGTGGGAGTGCATAATCAGTGCAGGGATATCGAGTTTAACCCCACGATGAATCTCTTTTTGTGCCGTATGAATCGCATGTAGAAAGCTGAGTTGAACAGTAGGGGCAGAAGTTGGTTTCCAGTGCAGATTAAAGTCCCATTCGCCTTTAAGTTCTTTGTGAAGACTTGCGGTGTACCATTTGTTCAGTTGGCTTGGGAATTTAACTTTTGGTAGATATTTTCCTACTCGACTGAGTACTGGAATACCAAACTTTTTTTCGACCAAGCTTAAATTAAAGTCGTAAAACGGGCTGTTTGCCCACAGCGCTTTAACAAGAGGATGGTTTGGGTGATGGGCAGCATAAAGCGTTGCTGTCAGACCACCTGTTGAATGACCTGCAAGCAAGACTTGTGTGTGTTGTTCTTTAGCAATAATATCTAATGCTTGAGTAATTTCGGCATCGTATTCACTTAAATCAAGCACATTATAGAAGATTTGATGGGGTAGCTTGGAACGACCATATTTTCTTAAATCCAAGGCATAGAAGTCGTAACCATGCGCATTGAATTGTTCAGCCATTTCAGTTTGAAAGAAATAATCTAAAAAACCATGAATATACAGCACAGCTTTTTGAGTAGATTGAGCGGCCTTTTTACGCACTAAGGTAGCTACAACTTTACCTTCATAATCATCAGGAAAGTTTAGTGTGAGCTGTTCGTAGCCAGTACCTAAAATATCTGGAACATAATTTTGAGTAGCTGAGGATGTATTCATTTTTATCGAGCTATTGTAATTAAGACATGCTGAGTATCCTTCAATGAAATGGGCGAATTGTCAATCAGGTTTAGAGGTTGGATTGGAATAGAGGTTTAAAAAAAGGGAATACCGCTGGAGCTAAGTATTCCCCAAAAAGTAAGTCAACGGTCGGAGGGGTTTGACTTACTAGAGGGATGTGCCATTACATCAAGATTAAAGTGCTGCTTTGAAAATCTCCACAACTTGTGCATGATTTGCTTTACGTGGATTGGTCAGCATACACGCATCTTTTTGAGCATTATCGGCCATAACTGCAAGGTCTTCAGTTTTTACGCCTAGCTCTGTTAATCCAGATGGAATACCAATGGATGAAGACAGTTTACGAATGGCATCAATTGCAGCATATGCAGCTTCCATCACCGTCAGTCCATGAGTTTTTACACCCATTAAATCTGCGATTTTTGCGTAACGATCTGGACAGGCAATTAAGTTAAATTCGCACACGTGTGGTAACAAGATTGCGTTACATACGCCGTGAGGTAGGTTATAGAAACCGCCCAATTGATGCGCCATTGCATGTACATAACCTAAAGATGCATTGTTAAATGCCATACCAGCCAAGTACTGTGCATAGCTCATTGCATCACGTGCTTCGATGTTTTCGCCATTTGCTACAGCAGGCTGTAACCATTGACTAATCATGGTGATGGCTTTTTCTGCACAAGCATCGGTAATTGGGTTGGCTGCCGTAGAAACATAGGCTTCAACAGCATGGGTTAAAGCATCCATACCCGTGGCTGCTGTTAAACCAGCCGGTTTGGCAATCATGAGTTTAGGGTCGTCAATTGCAATGAGTGGAGTACAACGCCAGTCAACAATTGCCATTTTTACGTGAGTATCGGTATTGGTGATAATACAGAAACGAGTCATTTCAGATGCAGTACCCGCGGTTGTGTTGACTGCAATCAATGGCGTCATTGGTACCTTACTTTTATCGATACCTTCGTAATCACGAATATGACCACCACCCGCAGTGACTAGGCCAATCCCTTTTGCACAGTCATGAGATGAACCACCACCTAGCGAGACAATAAAGTCACAGCCATTGTCGTTATAGGCATTTACTCCATTATGGACATTGATATCGGTTGGGTTAGGTTCTGCACCCGGAAAAATATGGCTAGCAACGCCTGCTTCGGTTAAATAGTTTGCGATAATATCTGCGACACCAAATTTAAATAAGCCTTCATCGGTCACAATTAATGCTTTTTTTGCGCCGAGGTTTTGTGCCTTTGTACCTATTTCTTTGGCACATCCTGGTCCAAAGAGTGATACGCATGGAATATAAAAACCGTTTGTTTGATCTGCAATATTTTTAAAAGCCATGGAGTGATTCCTTCTTCCATAAATCCATTGTTTGTTATTACAGGTGAGCCTCACCATGGCCTTAGTATTGTGATATGCAGATTATTTTCCTACCTACCAAAAACCTACCAAATATTATTTTAATGTTAATTATTGATTTATATTGATTTTACAGAAATTCTAGCTCATTCATTTAATTTTTTCGGGAAAGTCGTTAAGCTATGGGCTGTTGAAGATGTACTTATGAGATTATGAAACAGGAAACTGCGCTTAAACTGCTTAAAGCAGGTGAAAATGTCTTTTTAACCGGTTCGGCTGGTGCAGGGAAAACCTATACACTCAATCAGTACATCCAATATTTAAAAGCACGTAAAGTGCCTGTGGCGATTACGGCATCTACAGGTATTGCTGCAACGCATATGAACGGCATGACGATTCATACATGGGCAGGCATCGGGATTAAAGATCAGTTAACTGATGATGACCTAAAACGTATGAAAGAGCGTAAATATCTCAAGGAACACCTTGAAAATGCGCAAGTTCTCGTCATCGATGAAATTTCGATGTTACATGCGAAGCAGCTTAATCTGGTGAATCAGGTTTTAAAATATTTTAAAGAAAGCGATGAGGCATTTGGTGGTATCCAAGTCATTGTTGCCGGAGATTTCTTTCAGTTGCCACCAGTTGGACGTAATAGTGAAGCCAACCGTGACAAGTTCTGTTTTATGTCTGATGCATGGGTTGAAGCTAAATTTCGCGTATGTTATTTAACAGAACAACACCGCCAAGATGATGAAATCCTTAACCAGATTTTAAATGCCATTCGTGCGCAAAATATTCAATCAGATCATTTACACGCATTACGTCAATCACGCTCCCATGATATTGGTGAGACCTTTACTCGTCTTTATACACACAATATGGATGTCGACAATATCAATTATCAGCACTTAAATGAAATTGATAATGAAGGGCATCAATTCAATGCTGTTTTAGATGGTAATGAAAAACTGGTAGAAACTTTAAAATCTTCGGTTCGTGCACCAGAAGAACTCACCTTAAAGAAACATGCAAAAGTCATGTTTGTAAAAAACAACTTTGATATGGGCTATATCAACGGGAGTTTAGGTGAAGTCATTGGCTTTGAAGAGGATGATGAAAACGGTTTGTTGCCGAAGGTGAAACTAACCGATGGCACGACATTGCTGGTTGCACCTGAAACTTGGTCGGTTGAAAATGACGCAGGTAAAGTGATTGCCAGTTTCCAGCAAATTCCACTCCGTTTGGCATGGGCGATTACCATTCATAAAAGCCAAGGGATGACATTAGAAGCTGCTGAAATTAATCTCATGAACACCTTTGAAAAAGGTCAGGGTTATGTTGCGCTTTCACGTTTGAAATCTTTAACTGGGTTAAAATTATTAGGGATTAACGAGCAAGCTCTAGAGCTAGATAGCTTGGCTGTAAAAGCCGATCGCCGTTTTCAGGAGCTTTCTAAAGAAGCTGAAGATAACTTTGCAGATGTAGATTTAACTGCTCAGCACAAAGCATTTATTCGTCATTGTGGCGGAACTTTAAATGAAACTGAGATTTCTCGTAATGAGAAAAAACTCTCAAAAGGTGCGAAACAAAATTATGCCTCGGCAACGCTAGACGAAACACGTGCGTTGTTTGAAGAAGGCTATGAGATTGAAGATATTGCGCATGAACGTGGCCTTACCCCAGCGACAATCATTAACCATTTGGCTCGACTTCATAAAGAACAAAAACTGGATATTTCGGTTGCCTATCCTGGGGAAGAAGTGGTCGAAGAAATCCGAAAAATTTATAAGAAACTGAAAAAGCGCCAAAATCCAGATCATTTTTCTGATGATGGTTCGATCAAACTACGACCAATCGTTGAAGCAACCAGCCCTCGAATGGGATATGATCAGGTTCGATTAGCTTTATTATTTATTGAGTAAAGTTTAATTAGCTTAATTACTTATTACATAAATTGAGGTGGCTATGCCGCACATTGTAGTTGATTATTCAGATAACTTAACTGGATTAAATGCAAAACAATTACTTGAAGAAATTAATACAACGCTCATTAAAACAGAGTTGTTTAGCCCAGAAGACATTAAAAGCCGTGCGCGTAAAGATGATGTTTTCCTAATTGGTTTGGGACTAGAACAGGCTTATATTCATGTAAAAGTTTATATTTTGTCGGGAAGAAATGCAGAGCAAAAACAACTGATGGGTGATCAGTTGTTAGCGGCACTCAGCAATAAAAATTATCTACAACAAGAGTTTAATAAAGAAATTCAATTGTGTGTTGAACTTGTTGATATGCCAAAAGAAGATTACTTTAAGCAAGTTGTATAAATTATAAAGCTGCGACTGGTTTGTGATTATCAGTACTATCGGCAGATTTAAAATATCCTCTTACCCACAAAGGCATAACTTCTTGTGGTTATGCCTTTAAACCAAATAGCTTGATATTTGCATATTGCTCAATCAGGTTGGCATCTAACATATGAATATAGTCCATAAAAATGGTACTAAAACTTCCCATGGTTTGTGCCTGATTGGATGCAAGTTTACCCGCAATTGCAAAATGTATATGGGCTGAAAGCGCTGCAATAGTTGGAGTCGTTACTGCACTATATGCAGCGATTAACGCACCCAAAGCGCATCCTGTTGCTGTAATTTTAGGTTGTAAGGGGCTGCCGCCGTTAATTTGGATAACGACATCTAGTTCTTTAGACAGAATGTAATCTGACTCGCCTGAAATTGCGATACAGTCTGTATGTACTAATAGCGCGTAAGCTTGTCGATAGACATAATCACTACTTAGGGTGCTATCTACACCTTTAGATTGAACCTGATTACCTGCAAGCGTACTGATTTCTGAAGCATTACCACGAATAACGCTTGGCTTAAATTGCAAAAGCTCATCTGTCATTTGACTACGCCAAGCTAAAATTGGTCCATAACCTACCGGATCAAGTACCCATGGAATATCATTTAGCTGAGCTGTTTTAGCTGAGATCTGCATGGCTTGCATTTGCTCAGTGGTAGGTGTACCTAAATTAATGCTCAAGGCCGATGCGACTTTGGTAAAGCTTTCTGCTTCATAAGGATTATCAATCATCGCAGGCGAGGCACCAGACGCGAGTAATACATTGGCCGTATAGTTTGCAGCAACGCTATTAGTAATACATTGTACAAGAGGCGTTTTGGCCTGCATGTTCTGCCAAGCTTCAATGACCTGTTCAATCAAACTAGATGTCGATGTCATATTATTATCCCTAGTAAGCCAAAGTGATTATAAAATTAGTGGGTAAAATAGTGGTCTTGATGCTTACATTTTTGGCAAATCAAAGAAACATAATCTGCTGCATCATAGTCAACGGTTAAATCATTTGAACCACAATACATACAACGTTTGACAGAATAAAAGTTTAAACGTGGTTCAATTTTTCGCCATGCTTTCCATACAGGTTGCACAAATATCTGTTCGTCGTAACCCAAGAAACGATTAAGCAAAATATAACTCATTTTACTGTAAGCAATATTGTGAGGACGGGGGAGCATAGAGGTTTCCCACTTTTCGGTCACGGCTCTTTCGCGATATTGTTCTAACGTTTTCTTTAATAGATTGGTATTGATAAACTTATCATTGCGAGGCTGTAAAACTTTTTGTTTATACAGATATTCTAGTGCAGTTTGTACCAGATAATAAATCTGCCCAATTGCGAGTGAATCCATTAAACGATAGCAAAAGCTTTGAAAATTTGAATTTCCAGCAATTTGGATACCCCAAGTTCGGCAGTAGAACTGCATGAACTGGATAATTTCTTGATAGAGCACCTGAAAAAGTACGTCTTTCACTTCATCTGCACTACGAAAAGGAATACCAAAGCTTAAATTTTCATAAAACCAATTACGTAATTGTTGAGCCACACTAAATAAACTTGGATCGCTGTAACCATCTAAACGAATATTTAAGTGAAAACATTGTGGGTCATCAGTTTGGTCATTTGCATTCAAAATGCCATCTTTATGCAACTGTTTAATTAAATAGCTCTGAAACATCCAGTTAGGCGTGATGTGATGGTATTTAATTTTGTCCCAATGAATATATTCATCATGAGCGATTTCTTCACGGGCATAGTCGTCTAGGAGACTTAGCAAGAAAAGTTTATGTAAGAAGCTGAGCTGTTCGAGACTGCGTTGTGGCTGCTCTTTTGACTTAAAATGGCGTTGTTCTTGTAGGCGTGTTTGTTGTAGAAGCTTTTTCCGTTGTTTTGTGCATGTATCACAGTGGCAAGTCATTCTTTGATCTTTAAATAGACGGTGCTGACAATGACTGCATTCATGGAATTGAATGTCTTGTTCAAATTGCTCGGCATCTACCCAGTACATTGAGGCTTGGCAGAGAGGACAATGGCTACTTTCATCTAGCTGTTTCTGTAGAATTTGTAAGGCCATTTTGCTCCGAGCATAAAATAAAAATGATGGGGCTATTATACACAGCCGCGCTGTAGGTGGCGGAGATTGCCACTTTCGTTTGTTGCTAAAATAGAAAAACCTAAAATCTATGTTTCGATTTTAGGTTTTCATAGTGGGCTAAAAAGTTGAATTAAACAGGGCACGGCAAGCTCTCATCATTTTGGCCAAGCTTTTTGGCTTTAATAAGAGCCTGTACTTTTTTACTTGGTAATTTCAGTTTCCCTAACGCATCGTAAGTATTAACAATAGAAGTAACCTCCTGAGTTGTAATAGCAATACCTTCCGCAGATAAGAACACGGCAATCACATGGTGATCGAGTCCTGCTGCTGATAGATCATGAATAGCTTTAATGTTCTCTAGTCGATGAAAATGTGCTTTAAATTCCATGCTGACACCTCTTGTTCTAATTTAGATACCCATATTGGTATATTTAATTAGGCAAGAACCATGCCCAAAATGTAAGCTGACTCTAAAAAATGTTAAAAGCTAAAGGTGTTTTATTTTTATTGTATAGATTGCTTATATAAACAACGATTATCGTAAATTTGGTCTAATCTGTGCTAATAAAACAAGATTCTAATTTGAAATGTATAAATGAAGTCCCATTAATTTCATAAAGGTAATCAAATACAGTATGTATGACTTGGCGTATGATATTTCATGACGACTCATACTTCCGTTTAGACGAGTATATAAGGAATAAAGATGAATATTGCGGCGCAGCCTCCAGTTCAGGCAGATCAGACAGTTTATTTAAAAGATTATCAAAAACCTGCATTCTTGGTTGAATCAATTAATCTTGATATCCAAGTATATGATGATAAAACAATTGTTGATTCGACATTAGTGATGAAGCGTCAAACTGTTGGTGATCTGGTGCTATTAGGCCGTGACCTAGAATTACAGTCTGTTCAGTTAAATGGACAAATTCTCACTCCTGCACAATATTCACTCGATAGTGAACAACTGGTGATCACTAATGCACCAGATGAAGTCATTTTACAAACGCAAGTCATTATTCATCCTGAAACGAATACTCAATTAGAAGGCTTATATAAAGCAGATGACTTGTTTGTAACGCAGAACGAACCTGAAGGTTTCCGTAAAATCACATTCTATCCAGACCGTCCAGATGTACTTTCTGTATTTACTACACGCGTAGAAGCAGACAAAAAATATCCAGTACTACTTGCCAATGGTAATTTGCTAGAAACAGGTGAGGCTGGTGAAAACCGCCACTTCGCGATTTGGCAAGATCCGACCAAAAAGCCAAGCTATTTATTTGCTTGTGTCATTGGTGATTTAGCAGTTCTTAAAGATCGCTATACGACCTCTGAAGGACGTGATGTTGCTTTAGAAATCTATGCAATAGAGAAAGACATTCCAAAATGCCATATCGCGATGGAAGCATTAAAGCATTCTATGCGTTGGGATGAAGAACACTACGGCCGTGCTTATGACCTAGACAACTATATGATTGTTGCTGTTAGCCAGTTCAACATGGGTGCCATGGAAAATAAAGGTTTAAACATCTTTAATACTTCGTGTGTGCTTGCTGATGAAGAATATACGACTGATGCTGCGATTATGCGTGTACAGTCTGTGATTGCTCACGAATATTTCCATAACTGGACAGGTAACCGTATTACTTGTCGTGATTGGTTCCAGCTTTGCTTAAAAGAAGGTTTAACGGTATTCCGTGATCAGTCTTTCTCTGAAGATTTACAATCTGCTGCGGTTCAACGTATTGACGATGTAGCTGTGCTGAAATCACATCAATTCCCTGAAGATGCAGGTCCATTGTCGCACCCGCCGCGTCCAGATCACTTTGTGGAAATTAATAACTTCTATACGGCGACTGTCTATGAAAAAGGTGCGGAAATTAACCGCATGATGTCGACCTTGTTAGGTAAAGAAAAATACCGTCAAGGAACGGATGAATATTTCCGCCGTCATGATGGACAAGCCGTGACTGTAGAAGACTGGGTTGCTGCGTTAACTGCTGGCTCAGGTGTCGATTTATCTGCATTCTTAACTTGGTATAACCAACCAGGTACGCCAAAGCTTGAAGCAAAAGGTGAATATGATGCAGCAGCACAAACTTACCGTTTAAGCTTTAAACAAAGCCTAAAAGCACATCCTAAATATCCAAATTTAAAAGCTGTTCCGATTCCTGTGGCATTAGCACTATTTAATGCTAAAACAGGTGAGCAATATACATTGCATAGTGAAAGCTTGTTTGTAAACGATGTTAAAGATGGCATGTATTTGTTTGACCAAGATGAGGCAACCATTGAGTTTACAGGTGTGACTGAACAACCCGTTGTTTCGCTACTCCGTAATTTCTCTGCACCCGTAAATCTTGTGTTTAATTATACCGATGAAGAATTAGCTTTCTTAATTCAGCACGAAACAAACGGCTTTAACCAATGGCAAGCAACGCAAACTTTGCTTGAACGTATTTTGTTAGAAGACCATTCTGCGGATGCATACATTCAGGCAATTCAAAGCACTTTGCCTGAATTAGTTGGTCGCGACCCGCTATTGGCATCGCGTTTGTTTGATGTACCAAGCGAAGGTTATTTGGGTAGTCGTATCGATCAGAACTATGCACCAGCCGATATTCATGTAAAACGTGAAGCATTGCTCAATCGTTTGGCACAAGAGTTGGGTTCATTCTGGAAAGATACTTACCTTACACTTGACCCAGATCTGCAAAAAGAATTTTCTTTGGCAATGGGCGTGCGTGCATTAAAAAATATTATGCTCATGATGATAGCTCGCCAGGGTGATCAAACCGCATTTGAACTTGCGCATGTGCAATACCAAAATACAGGTAATATGTCTGAACGTTTAGGTGCGCTACGTGTACTGGTTTGGCAAAATGCGCCTCAAGCTCAAGATGTACTTGCTGACTTCTATGATCGTTTTAAAGATGAAGCTTTATCTTTAGATCAGTGGTTTATGATTCAGGCTGCAAACCCGAATGCGACAACCGAAACAATTGAATACCTCACTCAACATCCTGATTATGATTTAACAACTCCAAATCGTATTCGTGCGGTGAGTGGAGGATTATCAAATAATCCTGAAAACACGTGGGGCTTTGGTGTAGCTCACTTTATTAACCTTGCACAATATCTTGATGAGAAAAATCCAATTTTAGGTTCACGACTGTTACAGGTATTGTCGCGTTGGTACACGTTAGCAGAACCTCAGCGGACTCAAGTGCAACAGGCTCTGCAAGCATTGCAGCCTAAAGTGAAATCGAAAAATGTCTCTGAAACTTTAAATAGTATGTTAAGTGTTTAATTAGGCTTAAATATAAAAAATAAAGGTCTCGTAAGAGGCCTTTATTTTTATATGTCTCTATAGAGATTTAATGCTTTAAAAAATAAAACTTTCCTTATAGTAATTCGTCTTTAGCTCCACTGCTCATCATTTTACTTTTATTTAAATTATAATCTTTAATAGTTTGTTTGAAATTTATCTTTAAGTAAGCATATACAATCAAAATTTAAGAGAGCAATAATATAAAAATAAGTAAGCAACTCTGTGATAGTATTTAGTTTCATAAAATTAGCTAAATTTTTGACATATTTATTTAAATTTTACTTAATAAATTTTATGAAGGTTTTATTTAAATTATTTAAATCAATGGGTTGTTTTTTGGGTGTGTTAATTTTTGTATCTATGGAGTTGGTTTGAGTAATTATATTTTGTTAATTAGAAATTAAAATAATAATAAGATCATGCATTTTAATTGTTTTTATGTATGATGTTAAAAAATAGGGTAAAAAAATAAACTTTAAAAGGAGCAGTCAAATAAAAAATGATTGTAAGAATAAGTGCTAAATTTTTTATATCTATTAGTTTTAACAATTTAATTTAAAAGGTTTTGACTATGAAAAAGACTTTTTTTCATTTATCAGTAATTGCCGTAGCATTATTTTCTCTCAATTCAGCAAATGCAGCTACAGCAACGGGTACATTAACTGTTAAGGCAACAGTAACGAATAGTTGTGTATTGAATACTTCCGCTACAGGTACAACAGCGAATGCAGTTTTAGACTTTGGGACTTTAAGTTCTCTTGCGAGTAACGTTGATGCAGACACCACAACGACAGGTGGTACCTCAATCAAAGTCCTTTGTAACAACACTGTACCGTGGACCTTGGCTTTCGATGCTGGGCAAAATGCGCAGACGACTCAACGTCGTATGATTGGTGGTGCAACAAGCAACGAATATATTCCTTATAATCTCTACTCAGATTCGGGGCATGCCACAGCAATCGGCATTGCAACGACTGCCTATAGTGGAACTGGTAGTGGTGCAGTACAAACAGTGAATGTATATGGCCGTATTCCTGCTGGTTCAACGCTGCCGAGTGCGGGTAGCTATCTTGATACAGTAACAATAACAGTAACTTATTAATTTTTATAAATTAGAAATATTGTTAGCCCTTTTGAAAGGGCTAACATATTAAAAAAGTTATATTTGAGTAAATCATGAAAAAAAATATCTTTATTATTACGGGATTATTCTTATCTTTTTCTAACATTATTAACGCCGCTACAATTCGTCTTTCACCTGTGAATGTAGAAATATTAAGTAATCAAAACGCGTCTTCAATTAGTTTATTTAATCAGTCAAATGAAAGTACTGATTTGCAGATTCGTGTATTTGAATGGACTCAAAAAAATGGACAGGATCAGTTAACACCTACAGATGAGATCGCAATTAGTCCACCATTTTTAAAATTACAGTCTAATGATTCTTATAACTTGCGTGTAGTTAGAATTAATCCAGCACCCGTTTCTGGTGAAAAAACGTATCGCATTATTATTGATGAACTACCAAAACCAATTGATAGCCGTAAAGCAGCTCAAGGGGTTAACGTGCTTTTACGCTCGTCATTGCCTGTATTTGTAGTAAATAAAGACGCGATTACTCAATTGAATTGGAAAATTGATGCTAATCAGGAGGTGCCTTCCTTAAATATTAGTAATATTGGAAACCGGCATGCACTTTTAAATGACTTAACGCTTGTGGATACCACAACAAATAAAAGCTATCCCATTAAAGTAAATACCGTGAATGGTTATATTCTTGCGGAGCAGGCACGAAGCTACTCTATTAATAATTTTACATATCAGCCAAATCATAAATACAGCGTTTCTCTGACAGTTAATGGTAAGAAAACCACACTTTAAGAGGCTTATATGAAATACATTATAGGTGTCTTATGTGTTGCATATCTTCCGGCGTATTCTTTTGCTGAGCAACTCCAAGATAATACCAACACTCCAATTCCCAGTGTTCCTAAATCTATAGATATCAATAATAAATATACACAGGGGAATATAAATGAAGAGGAACAATATCTTAATTTTACTCAGCTTTTTTTAGTCGTTTCTATTAATTCAAATGCTGCTGAAGACTTGGTTGCTGTGAAGCAATCTAAGGATGGAAAGCTATATATTCGCTCTGGGACCTTAAAAACTTTAAGAGTGAAAATAGATGAGCATGTTGCTGATAGCCAATGGGTGTGTATTAACGATCTAAAAGGAATTCAGTTTAAATATCTAGAGAATGAACAATCTCTAAACTTACAAGTTCCGTCGAACATGTTGGCGGATTATTCAGTTGACTTAAATGGTCAACAGCTCACAAGCCCTCATTTACTGAAAATGAAACCCTTAAATGCGGCCATTTTGAACTATAGCCTGTATCACACCGTGACCAATGACGAGAATGTTTTCTCCGGTTCGGCAGAAGGGATTTTTAACAGCGCAATTGGTAACTTTTCATCAGGGGTGTTATATAACGGCAGTAATGAAACGAGTTATAGCCATGAAAAATGGGTACGTCTGGAAAGTAAGTGGCAGTATATAGACCCTGAAAAGATCAGGATATATACCTTAGGGGACTTTATTTCCAATAGTTCTGATTGGGGGAATAGTGTACGTCTTGCTGGTTTTCAGTGGTCGAGTGCCTATACCCAACGTGGTGATATTGTCACTTCTGCACTCCCACAATTTTCCGGTTCGGCTGCACTGCCTTCGACTTTAGATTTATATGTCAATCAACAAAAGATTTATTCAGGACTTGTTCCCTCAGGTCCATTTGACATTAAGCAGCTCCCGTTTATTTCGGGAAATGAAGTCACGCTTGTGACCACCGATGCAACGGGTCAGCAGAGCATTACTAAACAGGCTTACTATTTTTCATCTAAAATTCTGGCAAAAGGCATTAATGAATTTTCGGTAGATGTTGGAGTTCCACGCTATAACTATGGGCTGTATTCGAACGATTATGATGATGCCACCTTTGCTTCAGGTGCGATTCGGTATGGTTATAGTAACTCACTGACTTTAAGTGGGGGTGCAGAGGCTTCAACAGATGGACTATCAAATCTGGGCACTGGTTTTGCCAAGAACCTGTTTGGTTTTGGGGTAATTAATGCTGATATTGCAGCGAGCCAGTATAAAGATGAAAACGGTTATTCTGCCTTGGTTGGTTTAGAAGGACGGATTAGTAAGAATATTTCGTTTAATACCAGTTACCGTAAAGTCTTCGATAACTATTTTGACCTTGCCCGTGTCTCTCAAATTCGATATTTAAAAGATAATCAAACAGATGCTGAACCCAAAAATTATTTGAGCTACAGCGCACTGGCAGATGAGATTTTTAGGGCGGGGATGAGCTATAACTTTTACGAAGGGTATAGCGCCTATCTGGGATATAACCAGATCAAATATAGCGACAACTCTTATAAATTACTCTCTACAAACCTAAGTGGGAGTCTGAACAAAAACTGGGGCTTTTATGCCTCAGCATATAAAGATTATGAAAACCGTAAGGATTATGGAATTTACTTTGCGCTGCGTTACACACCGTCTACCCGAGTGAATGCGATTACAAGTGTATCTAGTGATGCTGGCAGGCTGAGTTACCGTCAAGAAATATTCGGTTTATCAGAACCACAAATCGGTTCATTTGGATGGGGAGGCTATGTTGAGCGTGATCAAGATGCGAATCAAAACAATGCATCTATCTATGCATCTTACCGTGCTCGGGCGGCTTACTTAACAGGTCGATATAACCGAATTGGGGATAATGACCAAGTTGCACTTTCAGCGACAGGATCACTGGTTGCGGCAGCAGGGCGGATTTTTGCGGCCAATGAAATTGGAGATGGTTACGCTGTTGTAACCAATGCTGGGCCGCAAAGTCAGATTATAAATGGCGGGGTAAATTTAGGCGTAACCGATAATTCTGGAAGATTTCTGATTCCTAGTCTCATGCCATATAAAGAGAACCATATTTATTTAGATCCATCGTATCTGCCTTTGAATTGGAGCGTGAAGTCTACAGATCAGAAAACAGTTGTAGGTTATCGCCAAGGTGGTCTTATTGATTTTGGCGCTCATCAGGTCATTTCTGGATTAGTCAAACTTGTTGACCAGAATAATTCACCTTTATTACCGGGTTATACGGTTCGAATTAATGGGCAACAAGATGGGGTAGTTGGCTACGACGGTGAAGTATTTATTCAAAACCTATTAAAACAAAACAAGCTTGAAGTCGATCTTCTGGATCATGGCTCATGCCAAGTTGACTTCACATATAACAGTAATCAGTACTCAACTAAAAAATTGGGACCTTATGTATGTCATTAAATATTATGAATAAGGCTCAAATAGAGAGCTATAAGAAATTTTCATTGGCTTTAAAATACTTTATAGGCATTTGCTTATTTTATCTCGTTTATGCTTTTTTTAGCCCAGCACATGCTGCTTGTACAGTAAGCGGAACTACTAATAGTACTTTTACCTACACGGCAGCAAATATTAATAGTGATGCAACTGTAAACCTTTCAGGCACAATTACTTGCACGAATTTAGGACTTCCCCAAATTTCTAATTTCATGTGTATGAAAACCGTATTTACAGGAGCAACCACTGCGAATAATAGTGTGACTTTACCATATACGGTCACTGCAACTGTAGGTGGAGCTGGGTCTTCTACCACCAACCAAACCTCCAATGTGTGGTATGGTCCAGTAGCAACAGTGGCATCAAATAATATTGTGAGTTACTCGGTAAATGTGAAAGTTCCAGCTCGAACGGGGTCACTCATTGCATATCCTAAAGGAACATATACGGCTTCGGTTCGGTTGTATTGGGATATGGATCTTTTGGGTTTATCATGCGGTGATTTAATTGGTGGCTGGGATTCAGGTGATGCATTACTAACAGCAAACTTTGTGGTACCAAGTATGTGTCAATTAAACTCAACCTCAACTGTAGATTTCAGCAATATTAATGATATTAGTACCACTAGTCGTGATTACACAGCGCAAGGAGCTGTAAATTCGACCTGTAATTATGGAACACCATATAGCATTTATTTAGGCGATGGCAATAACCGTATTCCTGGCGGATTTAGGCGTATGACCAATGGTAATAATGAATATATTCCCTATCAGTTATATAAAGACTCTAACTATAGTACGGTGTGGGATGCCACAGGTGGCGTAACCAATGTTGGGGGAGCCGGTGGAGTGTCTGGTACGGGAACAGGTAGCGCTCAAAGTACACCTGTCTATGGAAAAATTCCACAAGGTACTTCCATCGCAAGTACACCAGGAAACTATTCTGACAGTGTAGTTGTTACAGTGACTTATTAATTTATCAAATATACGCGGTTCTATTTTAGTAAAAATGGTTCCGCGTAATTTTAATTATATTCATTAAAATTGGCTGAGCATAAAACGATATAAATCAAATGATTTTAGTTTTTTGAAACTTGTCCGTCATCAAAAACAGTTTGACTTAAAAATACATACTGTATATTTATTGATTAGTTCCAAAAAAGAACTAGCAAGTAAAACAGGCAATTAAAATAAAGGTGAATAAATGTCGGATATTATTTTGCATCAATGGGAGATTTCGCCATTTTGTCAGAAAGTTTCAAGAATTTTGAAATTTAAAGGAATTTCATTTGAAACAGTTAACTATAACGGTATTTTGGGAGCTAAAGTTCCTTTATTGAGTAAAGTGGGCAAGGTGCCTGTAATTGACCATAGTGGTCAGCGTATTCAAGATAGTACTCGAATTGCTCGTTATCTGGATGAAACTTATCCAGATACGCCTCGGCTCTATCCAGAAGATCCAAATCAAAAGGCACTTGCAGAGTTATGGGAAGACTGGGCAGATGAGTCTCTCTATTTTTATGAAGTCTATTTACGAGTAAATGATCCAGAAGCCCTAGATGAAGCAATTCGTATTAGTAGTATTGGTCGCCCATCTTATGAAAAGCCAATGGTAAAAGGATTTATTTTAGCTGAATTGAAAACACAGCTTTTCTTTCAGGGCCTTGGCCGAATGAAAGCTGAGCATGTTGAAGAAGAGTTTAGAAGACACTTAGGCCGTATCGAACAAGTTTTATCACAAAGTGAGTGGTTGGTTGGAGATTCTCAGACAATTGCTGACATTGCTGTTGTCGCTCAACTAGGTGAAGTGATTCGCACAAGCAAAAAATTTCGTAAAGAAATTTTGGATCGTCCGTTTATTGCATTATGGTATAAAAAACAAACAGGGTGAAATGACTATGACATTAGCAACACCAGATAAAATATTAGATTGTGTAGTTGTTATTGGCGTTGGGGCATCACAAGGTATTGGCGCAGCCGTGTGCCATCGTTTTGCAAAAGAGGGCTTAAAAGTTTATGTCGCTGGGCGTACTTTCCAAAAAATTGAAGCAGTGGCTGCCGAAATCCATTCGAAAGGCGGTGACGCTGTTGCATTTCGTTTAGATGCAGAAGATGTAAAGCAAGTACAAGCCTTGTTTGACACAATTACTAGTCAAAATGAGCGCATTACTGCTGTAATTCACAATGTAGGAGGGAATATTCCCTCAATTTTTTTACGTAGTCCATTATCGTTTTTTACTCAAATGTGGCAATCCACTTTTTTATCGGCGTATTTAGTTTCTCAAAGCTGTCTAAAAATCTTTAAAGATCAAAACTACGGTACGCTTATTTTTACTGGGGCGAGTGCTTCTTTGCGCGGAAAACCTTTTTTTGCAGCTTTTACGATGGGTAAATCTGCCTTGCGAGCTTATGCACTAAATTTAGCTCAAATCTATAAATCACAAGGCATACATATTGCTCATGTGATTATTGATGGAATGGTCGATGGCGATAGAGTGAATAAAGCATTATTTGGCCTAGGACGTTTAGCCCGTCTTACGCGTGGAACGGGGGGGCTCAATATTGATGCAATTGCAGAAAACTATTGGATGCTTTACCAACAAATGCCTGAGCTTTGGACACATGAGTTGGATTTACGCCCTTATCAAGAAAAATTTTAAGAGACTAAAATGCTAAAAAAAATATGTCAGAGATTTCAAAAAAAGCTGGGCTGTGTTGTCGTTGCTGGTCATGACTTACACTTGATCGAGCGTGACTTTGTAATTCTAGATAAAAACGCTCAATTTCCCTTACATCTTTATCAAGTTGTGCATGATTCAGCCGTGCAGAATATACAAGTGCATTCTATAAATGATGGTGTGACAGCAGTTCATTTGAACTTGGTGAATGCAGATCATTTAAAAAGCTTGTTGAATTATATTTCCAGTCACAGACATACAATTGAACTATGTGTGTTTCAGCCCAACTTTTCATCTTCACCAAATATTGAGGCTTTATCTTTAGAAGAGATTGAACACCATTGGCAGACCACCGGTTTAAGTGCAGTGAGTGTAGCGCAAGCTGTGATTAAGCCTATGCTAAAACAGCAACGGGGCACAGTTATTTTTCTTGGAGCGCCATTTAGCAACTCGACTCATTATGATGTATTAAGCCAAAGCATGTTCGCGGGAATTCGTGCTTTAGCGCAGTCATTGGCAAGAGAGTTTCAACCTAAAGGCATTCATATCACCTATTGTATGGTTGAGAAATGGGATGGACAAAACCAGCACTTTACCTCATCTCTTAAGCAAGTATGCCAACACATCTATCAACAACCTGATTCGGCATGGAGCCAAGAACTTAGCCTATCTTGAAATTTTACTTTTGCATGTTGTTAAAATACAGTACTGATCTGGAATGATGACAAAACAATAATTTCGATAGGTATTTGCATGGCAAAAATTAAGCGTGTTCAGCAAGCTGTTAAAACGGTTTGTACATTGGCAGTTTTCATGTGCTTTTCTTCATTAGCACAAGCATATCAATATGATCAGACTGCCCGTTTAATTAACGAGCGCTTATCTTATATGAAGGATGTAGCGGGTTATAAAGCAGAGCAGCATTTGCCGATTGAAGATTTAACTCAAGAAAAGAAAGTTCTCGATCAATCTGTTTCCGAAGCTGAATCTTTTGGTTTAAATAGCGAAATAGTGAAGCCATTTATTGTGACTCAAATGAATGTTGCTAAGGCAATTCAGTACCGATATCGAGCAGACTGGTTATCGAGTCCGGAAACCAATTGGAAGCCCCAAGATTTAGCAGAAGTACGTTTAAAAATTAGTACGCTAAACACGGAGCTTCTAAAAAATATTGCCTATGAACTTAAGAAAAATAATAACAAGGCACCTCATAGCTGTGGCTACATGTGGTCTGTACAGCATCCTCAACTTAAAGAGGCCGACAAAAAAGCTTTATGTATGACACTAAATAAAATTAAGTTAAAACAATAGGTTTTTTAAACTCATGCATATAACTTGCTGATTCAAGCCAAATTAAATCAGCAAGTTCTTCAAGCTTAAATTTGTTGAAGAGTAGTTGGATGAGTGCGGAAATACTTTAAGTTGTAAATGCTTTTAGATAAAAAGCATTTACAACAAGTTTTATTTATTGAGTAATTAGCAAAACAGCGAGAATAAAAAAGATACAACCACTGATTTTATTTAATCGAGCAAAGTTATTTCCAGACAGCATTTTTTCTTTAAAAATTGAAGAAAAATTAGCGTATACCAAGTGGATTAAGAAACCAATAAGGCAAAAAGTTAAAGATAGTATTAAAAATTGGTTGATTATTTTTTCTTTTATATCAATAAATTGTGGAAAAAGAGCAATAAAGAAAACAATGGTTTTTGGGTTGAGAAGTGACGCAAATAATCCTTGATAGAATAATTTAGATTTACTCACCGCTTTTTCACTTGTTTCTGTATCTAATAAGTCCTGAGAAGATGACGTTTTGACAAAGTTTTTATAGCCTAAATACATTAAATAAAATGCACCAACAAATTTTAATACAGTAAAAATAGTGGGATTACTGGTAATGATTAAACCAACTCCACTGGCCGAAATGACTGCAATAACAAACATGCCAATAATTAAGCCAATAATTCCAAACAGGGCTGTACGTACCCCGTAATTTATTGAGTTTGTAACAGTAAATAAAACGCCTGGTCCGGGACTAGATAGCGTAAGAAAGGCAATTGTTATGAAAACTAGTAAACCACTCACTTAATATATCCTTTTAAAAATGAATTATTTAAATAAAAAAGCCTTCTGATGTTCCTCAGAAGGCTTTTAGTTTTATGCGCTTGCCAATTCTTTAACTGAATCTAAAGTAGTTTTGTCTCTTACTTCAAAGGCAACAAGACCTTTCCAATTGTGGCGGTTGATTGTTTCGATAAAGTCAGAATAATTTACAGTACCGCGACCAATACTAAAGTGTTGATCTTGTTCACCATTGTTATTGCTAAAAGAAATACCTTTAATTTTGTCATGGTATTTGTCTACAACAGCAACAGGATCGCCTTCACCCACATTTGCATGTCCTGCATCTAAGAAGAAATAGACATTTTTGTGGTCAATTTTATTAAAAACATAATCGTATTCTTCCATGTGGGTAAATACATAATGGAAAGGGCGATAGTTTTTATAATTTGATAAATTTTCTAAATAAATATCAACTGATTTTTCAGCAGCATATTCAGCTAATTCTTTAACAGATAAAATATAGTTATCGAGAGCTTTTTGTTTAGCCAATACAATTTTCTTTGGTTCTACAATACCACCACCGTGAATAACTAAAGGTGCCCCAATTTTTGCGGCAATATCAATTTCTTTTTTTACATATTCAACGGCTGCTTCACGTAAATAATCTACGTCGCTACCTAATGGTGCTTTGAAGTTACCATGGAAAATAGGTTGTACATTATATTTCTTTATTAAGTTATTTAGATTTTCGATCCGTTCAGAAGACCAGTCTGGAACCATTTCCCCATGCAAACTTCCATCCACATACCAGTGGGTGCAACCATCGTTAAAAGCCCTAAGGATACCTTCTTCGGCTGGTAAATATTGCTGATGGGCAATTCCAGAAGCAAAGTTAAGGTAATTATTCATTAAAGGCGAAGTCATTGTTATGTTCCTGATTTATTAATGATATTTTGGGTGTAATTATTTATTCACTCGTTACCCAGCCGACATCTTATTTTTATTTTGTCACAAAACATTAGACTAAAGTCTAATATATTTAAGCGGGCTATGTGTTTATACAGACAGATCTGTATATTGCATAATTTATCAAAATATTTAGATCTCATCTTTAAAATATTCTTCTGGTATTAGTTAGATATACTCAAAAATAAGTAATTTTTAATATATATAGTTACTAATTATCATTTGTTAAATTTTAGAGATTTTTTATTATTAGCATTATATTACAGATTTTCGCGTGTATATTTAATAGTCTAATAAGAAAATTAATAGTTTGTTGGTTCGAATTATATACATTATATAAATAATCATACTGTTTACTGAAGCTGAATTATTGATTAGTAGTTTGAATTTTAATCATTGTTGACTCTACTTTATAATCATAAAACTTAAAAATATCCTAGATAAAGATAGATCTGATATATATTCCTTTTTATTCAATACCAACAACAGTCGTGATATAGCTCGTTGTTAAAAGAATGGCTAGACCTAGTGATATTTCAAATAAAATGGCGTAACCCAACTGGTTTGCAAATTTTGAGTGTTGTAAACGAGGAGTGAAATACCATTTGTTAAAGGCTGCTAGCAATAAAATACATAGCACAAAGAGTAGTTTTATAATGAATCCATGCCCATAAGGGGTATTGACCAGCGTATTGAAATCTTTAAGCAATAGCAGGGCAATAGTAACACCACAGACAAGTAAAACTCCGACAATAAAGGCTGCAATTTTTCCAAACAGATGCATACGTTCTTTTAACGGTAGGCCATGAATTATTCTGCTCGTTTTCCATAAGGGATAGAGTGAACCCATCCATAAAGACATTGCAAGTACATGTGTTGATAGTAAGATTTGCGCAAATAAGGATAAATTCGTGACATGACCTAATTGAGAAAAACTGAAAACAATGGGTATTAATAGTAGAGCGAAAATCGATCCTTCAAATTTAGAAATCTGACTATTTCCACTGCTTAATTTTACGAGCATAAAGAGCAATAAAAGCAGAAAGCTCATTGATCGAATGATGTGGATATGCCCAACCGGCGTGTTAATGAGTAGATTTATATAGTTACTATTCCACATACCTGATAGACCAGTATTGGCAAAACTTCCGATGAGAATGAAGAAGCCTAAAGTACTTGAGACAAACCCCAACCCTGCACCAACAGTGATGTATTTGATAATAATTTTTTTAATTTCTACATAGTGTCCAAGCAAGAAATAACAGAAGGCACCTCCAATAACAAATGCGGTCCCCAAGTATAAAAAAGCTTTAACAAGCCAAGTCGCATATATCCATGTTTCAGGCGCCATATTCTTCTCTCTATACAATATGCCAGCTCATTGCTGGCATGGACTAGCGATATTTTTTTATTTTTCTGGTTTATTTAATAGTGAATGTATATTCGCCACTCATGTTGTGACCATCAGAGCCCATTGTGGTCCACACTACGGTATATTTTCCTTTTTTTAGCTTTGGCACAGCGACTTCAAATGATTTTTTTAAATCATGACTCACTTGGTAATTTAAAGGAATGTCTGTACGTTGAGCATCAAGCAATTTAACGTTCATTAACATGACTTCGCCGCCAAAATTAAGCGTTATATTTTTAAGTTGACTCACTACTGAAGCATTAATACCGGGGTTTGCGCTAACTAGGCTGACATGTGCAAATACGTTTGAAGCAGCAACCATCATAGTTGCTCCTACTAGAACATTCCGTAGAGCGGTCATTTTGTTGTGAACAAGCTTCATGTTTTCATCCTCGTAAAATGAATATTTGACTAAGTAATGACTGAATTAAAATAAAGGACATACTTTATTAGTCACACTCTTTGTATGCCTATTATTCAAGATAGAGAGAAACGCGTTGATGACTCCAAAATTACATTTTTGTCATCTTAAAAAATCGAGTATTTATCAGTACCAAAGACTTTTTCTGTTTTGATAATATTTCTCAGTTAGATCAATTCAACCAATAAATGAATGAGAGATCAGAAATACACTTAATATTGAAAGATGATTTTAAAAGTAATATGCCCATTCTCATAGTTCGCCTGAATAGTAGCTCCATGTACATCAAGAATAGATTTGGTAATTGCTAATCCCAACCCCGTGCCTTCTTCAACTCGCTGTCTTGACGCATCTGTACGATAAAAACGATCAAATAATCGAGTAAGTTGTTCTTGTGATAGGGGGGAGCTTTCATTTTCAATGGTTAGTTCAGTTGTATCACTATTCTGTTGGCATTTAATTTTGATGATCGAATCTGATTTACCATATTTGATTGCATTTGATAAAAGATTGTTAAGCGCTCGGCGTAACATTGAAGGATCACCCTCGACATAACCTTGGCCAGTTTGTTTTAGTGACATGCCTTTTTCAGCAGCAATAGCGTCATAAAAATCAAATAATGCCGAGACTTCTTTGACTAGATTTACTTGTTGTAAGTCTGCTCTATGTAAGCCATGTTCTGCTTTGGCAAGAAAGAGCATATTGGACACCATTCTGGCTAAACGTTCAAACTCTTCCAAGTTGGAAAATAGAATTTCCTGATAGGTAGCGATATCTCGACTACGCGATAGACAAACTTGTGTTTGAGTCATCAAGTTATTAATCGGTGTTCTAATTTCATGTGCAAGATCAGATGAAAAATCCGAGAGTTTTCCTACGGCTGTTTCTAGTCGATCTAACATATCGTTAAATGCGATAGCTAACGATTTCAGTTCAGTTGGTGTGTTGTCGACTTCTAACCGCTCGGAGAGATGTTGAGCTGAAATACCTTCTGCAACCTTTGCCATGGTTTGAACTGGACGGAGCCCACGCCAAGCAGCAAACCACCCCAAGAGCATCAAACAAATTGTACCGATAACACCGATATATAAGAGCTGACGTCTAAAATCGTTTAAGAAATGTAGGTGCTCAGATGTATCAATACCCACAATAATTTGAGCCGATGGAATAGCACTATTTTGATCGAAAGACTTTTTATAAATTAAGCCATGATAAATTTTATTTTGTACTTTCCATTCAAGCCACGGACCATGTTTAGATTTTACTAATGTTTTACTCTTAAGCGCTGTTGGCGATGAGCTAAAAATAATTTGACCGCTCGGGCGCTCTATTTGCACGATCAGGTCATGATGTCCAACTAAGGCATCTTTTAAATATAAGTTTAATTCAGAAGGATTGTGATGATTTTGCTCAAGTAGGTTTTCTACAAGTTGAATTTTACCTTCTAATTGAGTTCTATCTTGAGTTTCAAAATGATGCATGACGAGTTGGTGAATGACCAATCCCATAATCATTAAGATAATAACTGTAGAAAAAGAAAAAAGAATTGCAATACGAAAGCTGATCGCATTAAACAGTTTATTAGGCATCTTCAACCTCTAAAACATAACCCATTCCTCGTATGTTCTGGATCAGCTTAGGACTGAAGTTACTATCTATTTTATTTCTTAAACGTTTAATAGCGACTTCTACAACATTGGTGTCACTATCAAAATTCATATCCCATATTTGAGAGGCAATGAGGGTGCGAGGTAAGATTTCTCCACGTCTACGCATGAATAATTCCATCAATGCAAACTCTTTAGCTGTTAAGTCAATACGTTGACCCGTTCGAGTGACACGACGCTTACGAAGATCAAGCTCAAGATCAGCAATTGTAATAATATTACTATCTTCTTTTTGTTGCCCACGACGGAGTAGGCTTTTTATTCTGGCAAGCAGCTCAGCAAAAGCAAAAGGTTTTACCAGATAATCATCGGCCCCAAGTTCTAGACCTTTAACTCTGTCTTCAATTTGATCACGGGCTGAAAGAAAAAGAATGGGCATAGTTTTCCCGCTTTTTCGGATATCGTTAATGATGTTCCAACCATCTAACTTCGGTAACATCACATCCAGAATAATTAAGTCATATTCTTCGACAAGCGCTTGATGTTTACCTGATAATCCATCAGTCACCCAATCGGTAATATATCCAGCTTCCGATAAACCTTGTTTAAGGTAATCACCTGTTTTTATTTCATCTTCAACCAATAAGATTCTCATTTATAAAAAATCTCATATTATTCACTGAGAATATAATAACGTTATAAACACATGATTCGGCGTAGATTACAAAAATGTCATTTTCAGGTCACCTAGATGTCCGTTGGAAGTCTATAGGGTATTTAGATAAAGTTAATTTTTGGATCTAAAAATGAAAACTCTATTTCGCCGTAGTTTAACAATGCTTATGTGTGTTGGTGCTTTAATCACTGGAACCCAGTCTTGGGCAGAAGATGCAAAACAAACAACGGCTGCGAATGCGGAAAACAAGCCAAATTCTAAAGCACAAGAAAAATGCACAAAACCTTGTAGCATGAAGAATGATGGAAAAATGCAGCAAGACCATACGCAGCATGAGCATGGCAATATGGCAGATATGTCTCAAATGGATCACTCTAAAATGGGTGACATGGATCATTCTAAAATGATGAATATGTCTGATAAGTAAAAGAGTAAATATATATGAGAATAAAGAGCATTGTTTTTAGTAAGTATAATTAAACAGTGCTCTTTGCGGATCCAATAAGGGATTAACTTAAGAAAGCAGTAAAACTCTTGCATTTGAAACTTAAGTCTTCATCTTCCACTTGTCTGATTTCATAATTAACATTATCCCACTGATTTTTGTGCTTTTCGATAATTAAAGAAGGGAATTGTTGAGAATTATTTCTAAAACTGTCATTCAGACTTAAATCTGAAATATGGTTAAAGCATACATTAAATTTAGGGGATGAAGGATCATGTAAATCCTTAGATAGAATCAAAACAAGGTTGTAGCAATTCATTATAGGATCATGTTCTATTTTGAATGTATCTACATGATCAAAATTAAAAAAATTCCCATTCATTTCGTCTAGGTCTAACATAATTATCCTTATTTTAAAGTAGTTGATGAAATATATAATTAAGTTGTAGTTCATATTAACTAAAGACGAGCTAATAATGAATTTTTAACAAAGTAATTAAATATTCTAATCCAATGAAAAACAATAATTATTTAACTGTTTTCTAGCCAATATCACATTGACACTCAAAACCTCTACGATTATTCTTTGCCTGCTGGCCACATTGCCAGTCGGCTTTGACAGGCTGTATACCCAAAGCACACGAAAAAGTCTTTCTTTTTTGTGGGCATCCCTGCGTGCCCCCTCTGCGGCGGAACGGGAGGGGGACACCTTCGGGTGTGCTGATCTTTTGGGTATCAGTCTGTCAACCCTCTCTCGTTTCGTCACCATTATTTGACAGTAATGTGGTGAAGCTTCTTTATTACCCAAAGGAGTCCGCTCATGCGTACTAATTCTTCTTATTTCTTGGCCTTTGCCAAACTCCCTCTACCGATACCATTCAACTGGCATTTAAAGCGGTTTAATCGACTATAGGTTTTAACCTTTAGATCATTACGACTAAAAAATCATAGCAACAATAAAACCTGAGATAGGTGAACACACCACTTTTGTGTCGTTTTCACATGCCTGTTTTTAGCGCTCATTTTAAGAGTGCCGGTATTTCTATCTCATTTATATACAACAAAAATTTATTTTAAACGGTATATCTATGCCAAATTTAGAAGCTTCATTTAGAGCACTACAAGTGCTCCACGCGGCAAAAGATTTATTTAATCAACATGGGTTTTACATTGGTATCGACCGAATTATTAGTGAAGCCAAAATTCCAAAAGCCACCTTTTATAATTACTTTCACTCTAAAGAAAAACTGGTTGAGATGTCTCTGACTTTTAAAAAAGACGCATTAAAACATGAGGTGTTTTCTATTATTCATTCGTACCAAGAACTTATGGTTTTCGATAAGTTAAAGAAAATCTACTTCTTACATGCAAACTTAAACGGCTTTTATCGGTTGCCATTTAAAGCGATTTTTGAAATTGAAAAGCTTTATCCTGTGGCCTATAAACTCGTTATTGACTACCGAAATTGGTTCATTAACGAAATTTATAAGCTACTTTTGACCGTAAAAGTTACCGCTACACTTGAAGATGCTTACATGTTTTTATTTATGATTGATGGAGCAATGGTTCAGCTTTTAAGTGTAAATAAGATCGATGAAAGAGATAAGTTATTAGAATATTTTATGTCGATGCTCGTTTAGGTTGATTAATACTCTAGTTTTTAATGCCTTTAGAAAAGCCCTCAGAAGAGGGCTTTTTGTTCAATTTGATTTAGCTTTAAAAGTCAAAAGATGTTTGTAGATAGAAAGTACGTGGTTGCCCTACATACTTACCACCTGTAGAGTCAGTTGAGCGGGTAAAATATTGCTTATCAAAGACGTTCTTTATTCCACCAGCGATTTTTAAACCTTTAACTTGTGAACTCAAGTCATAAGAGGTACGGACCGCAAAAGTGGTATAACCCGGAATATCTCCATATTTACCATCAGCAGTTTCTTCTGTTTGATAGACATTACTATCTGGAAGATCTGGGGAATGCTGCTTAGACTGCGCAAACATGTCAGCATTTAAAGACCATTTATCTACTGTGTAACCTAACCCAACATTACCAACATGACGCGAGTAAAACGGTAGGTCTTTATCTTTAAATTGACCTGCTTCGGCGACTGCTTTGGTAAAAGTATAGTTACCATATACTTTTAAGCCTTCTAACGTGTCTGTTAATTGACCGAAATCATAGCTAATACCTGTTTCGACACCCTTATGGCTGGTTGCACCTAAATCTGTCCAGATTCCGTTATTGCCAGCATCACGTACTAATGAAAGCTCTTTATCAAAGTCTAGATAGAACACGGTAAATTCGGCATTTAAACCGTTACCTAAATATTTGGTTCCGATTTCATAGTTATTAGATTTCTCTGGATGTAAACCTTCAGTTGTAGCAGTTGCGGTTGTTCCTTCAAGACGAGCCAATTGGCTGTATTGCTGTGGACCAAACGATACACCAGCGTTTGCAAATATGTTCCAGTTTTCATTTGCCGAGTACACGACAGACAAACTTGGCAAAAATTCATCTGAATCAATTTTTGGATGAACTGTATTCGCTAGACCATTTTTGTCATATCCAGTGAAACTATTATGGGTTTCAATTGATTCGAAACGAACACCTGGAGTAATCGTCCAACGGCCCAGTTCCATACGGTTGTCGATATATACCGCATGCGCTTTGGTGCCACCTTCGCTGCTACTACGTGGAGCAAAATCTGGAGCTGATGAATCTGCTGCATAAGATGCAGTACGTCCAGCAAACTCAGAACTTTCTTCTTTTAAGTAGCGATAGCCTACCGTTACTTCATTTTGAGTGTTACCTAACTCATAAATACGAGAGTAACGCGGTTCAATTGCATAGACCTTGTAGTCGCGTGGAGCAGAGTCGAGACGCTTGTCACCACTTGCTAATACGGTCTCAAGATTACTTGTGCGGAAAGAGTCAATGTAGTAAGTCAGAACTTCGAAGTTATTTTTTTCATCTTTATGGTTATAACGTAAAGAGACATCAGTACGTCGACCTGCAAAATAGTTTTTTTCACCAGAAGATTGATAAGGGTTTTCAGCATACTGAGCCTGAGTTAAACCCTCTGGCATTTCGCCTCGACCTTCATAATGATGCAGATTTAAAGCAACTGAATCTTTATCATTAAATTGATAAGCAGACTTTAGCATTACATCATCGATATCAATCTTATTGTTTGCTTCTCGGTACCCATTTCCTTTAGTCCCTGAATATAAGAGGGCAAGGCCTAATCCGTTATCTAAAGTTCCCCCAACAAATAGATTAGGACTGAGTTTTACTTGGTCAGTACCAGATGCATATTCTGAAGTTAAGCTAACAGTTCCACTAAAATCTTGTGGAATTGATCGGGTCGTAAAGTTAATAATTCCGCCTACGTTTTGAGGCCCAAAACGAACTGACCCCGCACCACGTACTACGTCAACAGATTCAATATTACCTATTGAAACAGGCGCTAAAGATAATTGTGGCTGTCCATAAGGAGCAAATGAAAGTGGAACACCATCTACTAAAACTGTTGAGCGTGGCGAAAGACGTGATGCTAAACCACGCACACCAATATTCAATGAAACATCACTACCACCAGTTCCACTACTATCTTGAGCTTGAACTCCAGGAATTTGCTTTAGGGCTTCTCGAATTGAAGTCGCAGCCGTTTCATCTAACCGTTTGCGGTCAATAATAGTTCGAGCACCTGGGTGTTTGTGAACAGTTTCAGCATTTGCTTCTTCTAACCAGTTACCTTGCGCCTTAATAGTGATGGTTGGTAATGCGCTGGTAGCTGTATCTTCGGCATGTACTGGAATTGCTAGATAAGTACAAGCAAGTCCGATCGCATAGCTAAGAGTAGAAACTTTGAACTTAAAATTTGGGAGTGAAAGAGCAGATGAGCGTTCCATGTTTATGTATCGAAATCCTAAACGATAATTATAATCATTATAGCGAAAAAGTAACAAAATTTTATAAATTGGTTTATGTTTTTCTCAGAACTTTAAACAATTTCTAAAATAAATTGGTGTTAAAAGCAGAATTAAAGAGCTCCTAAAACAGGGCTTTTTTCTGTTCGATGATCTCTACTAAGTGTTCACATGACTGATTTACTTTTGATAAGGGTGAGGTTGCAACACCTAACATTAAGCCTGAAACAGCATTTTTAGGGTCTTGGTACCAAAGTGATAATGGAGAGGGAGCCAGATTGAAAGCTAATGCTTCATTCACAATTTTTTGATCGGATAATGAGGGCGGTAAATTAATGAGTACAGATAAACCAGCAGTATACGTTTGCAGATTAAATCGTTTTAAACACTTAATTAATTCATCACGCTGAGCACTATAAGTTCTTTTTGTTCGTCTTAAATGTCTTAAAAAATGGCCTTCATGCATAAACTCTTGAATTGAAAGTTGTAAAGATGGAGATGGAGCGGGTACTAAAGTAGCTGTCGTTTCTGCAAAGTGATTAATCATGTGAAAAGGCACAACCGCAAATCCAATCCGTAATTTGGGACTGATTGTTTTACTAAAGCTTCCTAAGTGAATAACTCTTCCAGTAGTATCTAATGAAAATAAAGCGGGGGCTGCTCGGCCATCTAATTGTAATTCTCCTAAATAATCATCTTCAATAATCCAGCTTCCGTTCTGGTTAGCCCAATCAAGTAACTTTAATCGTCTGGTCAAAGAAAGTGACATTCCTAAAGGTGCTTGCTGTCCCGGGGTGACTAATGCAAGGGAGGCATCCGGTACATTTTTCATTGCGAACTCTACATCTATCCCATCTTTATCAACGGGAATTGGACATATTTCCAGTCTTCCAACTTCAAGTGCATGTTTAGAGAAAGGGAAACCGGGATCTTCCACCCATGCCTTTTTTCCACCTAATCCTAAAACATGTAATGTAAGGCCCAATCCACCAGAGAAACCAGAAGTGATAAATACTTGGTCAGGAATACATTGAATGCCCCTTGATAGAGCTAAATAAGCCGCAATTTCTCGACGAAGGCCATGTTCACCTCGAGCGTCTGGATAGCTAGGCCATCCACTAGATTCATTACGCATAGATCTTGATCTGATTTTTGAAAATAACTTTGCTGGAAAAATTTCTTTTGATGGGACGCCTAATTGAAAAATGCCCTGCACAGTTGTCATATCTAAATACATCTGTGTAAACGAACTATTTTTATAGTCATCTTGAGTAGAGGGTGGCTTAACTGCTTGGTAGGCAACACGTGTACCTTGTGATCGGGACGCAATGATAAATTGACCATCGGAAAGTCTTTCATATGCAACTTTTACGGTACCTCTAGAAACACCAAGTTGACTGGCTAAATCGATCCATGAGGGTAGACGATCACCTTGTTGTAGCGTCCCAGAAATAATAGCTTGTTCAATCCCAAGGCGTATTTGTTCGGCTAATGGAGTCTTTAATTTGCGATCTAAATTAATTTTGAGCTGCTGATACATGCGTGGTACAGCCTTTTAATGCATTTTTGGTTCATGAATTTATACTACGGATCTATAAAATAAAAACAACTTCCTATCTTTATGTAGGTTTAATTTGAAATGAAAATAATCAAAAGCAGATTTTTTTTAGGTATAGGTCTAATGCTTGCGAGTATTGCACCATCTATGGCACATGAGCCAGTGGAAAAAGTTACGCCTAATTTTGAACACGTAATTTCTAATATACCGGGCAAGTCTTTTATCGCTTTAGAGGTGGATTATCCGCCTGGTGGAGCTTCTATTCCTCATACTCATGCGAAATCATCTTTTGTATATGCCTATGTGGTTGAGGGCAGCATTGAGTCTAAAGTGAATAATGAGAAACCGAAAATTTATCAGGCAGGTCAGAGTTGGTTTGAAGAGCCAGGAGCAGTTCATTCTATTAGTCGCAATGTAAGTAAGACTAAACCAGCAAAGCTATTGGCAGTATTTGTTGTAGATACTGACGATAAAGAGTTAGTTACCCCAGTAAAATAATTGAAAGTAAACAGGTGTCTATTATGGTTCAACGTATTGATTACAATCAGGTCGCTCCAGCAGGTGTTAAAGCTCTAGGTGGTGTCTATAGCTACGTAATGCAAAGCGGTTTGGCAGCAGAGCTAGTTGAATTGGTTTATCTACGCATATCGCAAATTAATAACTGTGCATATTGTTTGGACATGCATACGAGAGATTTAATTAAAAAAGGCGTAGCAATTGAAAAACTAGCTTTAGTTCAGGCTTGGCAAGAAGGTGGTCATCTATTTGATGAAAGGGAGAGAGCTGCTTTAGCTTGGGCTGAGTCAGTAACTAAAGTCTCTACAACCGGAGTACCTGATGATGTTTATCAACTTGCCCATTCTGTATTTGATGAAAAAGAACTGGTTGATTTAACGATAGCTATTAGTTTGATGAATGCATATAACCGTATGGCGATTAGTTTTAGAAATACCCCACAAGCCGCAAAGTAATATTCAAAAAGCCCTCTAGCGAGGGCTTTTAACTTATTTAAAAGAAGGTTGGCTTAAGATTTTGTAGACCTTTTCTTTATATACATCGTTGGAAATGACGCCTTTATCTCGCTGTTGTTTTAGCGATTTAAACTGCTGACCATGAATTTCTCTTTGAATATTCACATTATCATGATTTCTAATGTAGTAAAGACTACGCTCATGATCACTCATATTGACTGTTTCATCAGTAGAGTAGGACGGCTTAGCTTCATTTTCTTGATACTGTTTCGCAATCTCAAAAAAATCTACATTTTGATGATGAGCGGCAGAATTAGAAAAGTCTTTTGGTTGCCCATTAAATTTATGGTCTTGAGCACTCGTGTTTACTGCAAGCATGCTTTTATGCATATTAAAGTTAGGGTAGCTATATTCTTGTTTCATTTGAAATGTGTTTGTTTCAGAAAAAGCTACGGGAGAAAAAAGACTAATATTTAAAGATAAAAAAATTAATAACAATCTATTCATTTCTTTTGAAGTCCAATTGAAATTGAGTAAATCACTGTATTGTAACATTAAAGTTTAATTTTTAAAGGTTTTTCCTTTAGGGTATTTGATCATCTGGTCAATAATAGGGTGAATCGACAGGTTTGTGTGAAGTTCTATTGAAAGCTTCATACAAAGAATTTTATATAAAATAAAATCTAAAATTCTTCATTTTAGAGTCTTTGTCTATTATCTAATTCTAATATTTTCCCTGTAGCAGATTCTAATTTTTTAAAATGCTTCTTTTAAATTTATTATTAAGATTAACTAAATAGTACAGGTGTGACAATGGGGATTAAATTTGTTAAATTGCGTGGTTTTTATAACAGTGGGCGAAATTTATGAAGACGTTTTTGGTTATATCTTTATTGGGTTTTGGGCTGATTGGCTGTGCTTCATCTACATATAATTCTCAAGAAAATTACTTAAATAAACCTCCAATTGTTCCAGAAAATAAAGCCTTTAATAGTTTTAAAACACCTGAGCATGGAATTTTTACCGATCAAGATATCTATAATATTCCAGAAAATTCAAATATGAATATCCGTTATGAAGTCCCTTTTTAAAGAAAAATAAAACATTAATTTAAACAAAGGTGGAATAAGAACGGCTTACTACCTTTGCTGATTAGGGATATTCAATGATTAATACCACCTTCGGGTAGTTTTTTAAATTTTAAACTGTTAAATTTTAGTTATTGAAAAAAGGTATTTTAAATGAAAAACTTCACTATTATTGCTTCTTTATTTTTATTAGTTGGGTGTACTACTGGTCACAAGCAAGTTACTTCTGCTCAAGTGAATGATAATAAAATTACCTCAGAGGCTGAGATATATAAAAAGCAATATCAAAAGAAAATTTATAAAATATGGGATATTCCAAAGTCTTCTACAGGGATGAGTGCAAGCGTTAAAGTATTTTTAAGTGATAGTGGGGAAATTGAGCAAATCATCTTTTTAGATAAAGAAGAACAAAAATTTAAAACAAGTATTGAAAAAGCGATCTGGCGTGCAAGTCCATTTGCTTTGCCTTCCAACCCAGAAGTAAGAAAACAAGCAAGAAGATTTAATATGAAATTTCAGGTAAAATAAATGAATTCTTCTTAAAACAGTTGAAAAACATTGATGTGCAGTACTGCTAGTTTGTAGAAATAGAGTGAAATAATTATTTACTGTACTTCTATCGCTAGCGAATAAGAATTTAGCAACCGCCTTCTAGGGCGGTTTTTTATCGGAAAATGTATCTTAAAGTGTCAGTTACACAAATGATGATTGTTTGGTGTTGAATCTATCCGTTAATTATTTAAGGATGGAATGACACAAGTTAAGTAAAGGATGAATCTCATGATAGATGAAGAAAAACCCTTAAATTTTGACGATGATGAAGAACCTCTCGATTTTGCCGATGAAGAATTTATCGATGATAAAAAAGAGGATGAGTTATATAACAGCATTACAAAAGATGGCTCAAGTGTAGATCCCGCAGACGATGGTGAGCGACACATTCGCCCTGAAGATGGGGATCCCATCGAAATCGAACAATAACTCAAAGCCCAATTCAATATTGGGCATTTTTAATAGGTTTGATTTTTTTATCTGAACAGTACGATACGTCAGAGGTTATTCAATTATTATCATTAATGACTCAAAAAATTGATAGCTAAGCAATGAGTGTAGAGATGTGTACATATATATTTATTGAATGATTTATTCTCGAATTGAAGTAAAACTATGAGTAATTATATTTCTACATTTACCAACAAAATCAAAAATAAAGCAGTTCCACCTGTCAATGATGTTCTGATCGCTTTTAGGACTTTGAAGACCGTACCGGGCGGATTAACGCTATTGTCAAAAGTCGTTAGCCGAGTTGCTCCATATTTTCAGACTGTTAATCCAATTATTCAAAAATTAGAGGTAGATGTGTGTGAAGCCTCGATCAAAAAAAATAAATCAATCGAAAATCATATCGGGACGGTACACGTGATCGCGATATGTAATGGGCTGGAATTTGTCATGGGTGTGTTAGCTGAAGCATCTGTGCCTCAACATTTAAGATGGTTACCTAAGGGTATGAGTGTAAATTATGTCGCTAAGGCAAATTCTGATATTAAGTTAGTGGCAACAATTGATGAGGAATGGAAAGTTGGAGATATGCAAATAAAAGTTAATGCTTATAGAGCGGATGGGCAGCCTGTAGTTCAAGGATATATTACGCTTTGGGTTACAGAGAAAAAGTAAATAGCAGGGCATTAAATGCAAAAAATATTGGATTATCTCCGCAAAATTTTTACTCCCAAGCCTCAGCAAGATGCAACAGCGGATCGCCTTATTGCTACGGCAACTGATCATGGCGATGAATTGACAGGTATTGCTGTTGATGAGATGTCTCTTAGTGTGGATGGTGTAAACCAAATCTGTAATTTTGAGGGGTTAAAACTCAGTGCATATGATGACGGTACAGGCGTCTGGACTATTGGATATGGCACGACGAGATATCCTAATGGTAAGCGTGTAAGTGAAGGAGACCGATGCTCTCTTGAACAAGCTAAAACCTATATGCAGCACGATTTAAAGATATTTGAGCGTGCAGTAAATAGTTCTGTAAAAGTGCCTTTAAAACAGAATCAATTTGATGCACTAGTCTCTCTAACGTATAACATTGGGGTAGGTGCCTTTAAACATTCGACCTTACTCAAAAAGTTAAATTCAGGTGATTACAAAGAAGCAGCAAACCAGTTTGATGTCTGGGTAAATGCAGGCGGTAAGCGTTTGAAAGGGCTGGTTAATCGCCGTGCAATGGAAAAGAAATTGTTTTTATCATTAAAGTAGTTGTCTCAATTTCTTATTACACTTGGTTAAAAAGTCATGAAAAAGCCTCGAATGGTCAGGGCTTTTTCATATAGCAGCTGAATAAATTAACTTTTATCACCTAAAGTGATTCTGAGCCGGTTTAATGCTCCCATAAGCGAAATGCTAGTCGTTAACTCTACAATCTCTCTTTCACTAAAATATTCAGCTAAATGAGCTTTTACAGTTTCAATTTTTTCAGATAAAAAAGTGACTGCCTCCGCAAGTTCAAGAGCAAGAAGCTGCTTATTTGAAAAGACATTCGAATGTTTATAGCCCGGAATTTTATCAATGACTTCTTGGCTTACTCCCATATCTCTTAATTCTTGAGCATGAAAAGCGCAGCAGTAAGCACAGCCGTTGATTTGTGACACATATAACTCAACTAAAGCAACTATTTGAGGATCAATGCCAGAGGTTCGTATAGATGCATGTGCTGAGTACAAATGATTAATTGTTTTTTTAGCAACTTCTTTATATTCCATCATATAGACCAGTTTTTCGTAATGAAAAACTATTATTCATCACTAGGTATAGATTGTAAATCAGGCACTATTTTGTTATATAGGTATATTTTTTATACCTAATTAGACAATGAAAGATAATATTTCTGGCTGTTCTGTAGAAGAGGCAATGACAGTATTGGGTGGTCGTTGGAGAATGTTAATTATTTCATTTCTCATCGAAAGACCTATGCGTTTTAATGAGCTAAGACGAGCAATTCCTAATATTTCTCAAAGAATGTTAACTTTAGAGCTACGTTTTCTTGAAGAAGAAGGTTTTATTAACAGAGAAGTTTTTGCGGAAGTTCCTGTTAAAGTTGAGTACTCATTAACGGAAGATGGTAAGAAATTAAACGGTTTAGTTGAGGTGCTAAAAGAAGTTGGCTCTTGGCTAAAAGTAAGATAGTGCAGTTTATTTTATAGTTTTATTTACTTTGTTTTAGGTCACGCCGAGATCGTATGTCATCATTTTGACAGGATCATTTATACAAGTTTTAGGTGTAAAAAAAGCCTGATGCTACGAATCAGGCTTCAGTATTCATCAACAATAGGAGTTGATGAACAAGACCAATCTAACAGACCTGCCCTATAAAGGCAAACCAATGTCCGACCAGACAGTTCAGATACGCATAATTTTCTCAAATTATAGGCGTTAAAAAAGCCCTTGCTCGAAAGCGAAGGGCTTAGTCGTTCATTGATCTAGCAATGAACTATATAAGGCTCATCTCATACTAAGTTCAGTATATCTGAAATTGAAGTAACAAAGAAGAAAACATTCTAAATATCTTCTTCACTCTATTTAAACTCAATTTATTCATTCCTATAGCAACTTACATCTTTGATAAATCAATACACAAAATTTGCACTTTGCATTTTTGAGGACGTGTTATTTGTGTGTAGCGCTAGAGGGAAGCAAGGGAGTAAGGATGAATTTGATTAGATTAGAAGAACTTTCATTAATGAGTAATGCTGTTTTAACACCCCAATTAAACAATTGGCCGTGTGTACTATCTGGAAATACGGGCGTTGCTTCCTATAATAAGGATAAGGACAGTTTTTTGGAACAATCTGATAAAAAATTTTATAAAGAATGGCTGAAAAAACAAAAGAAAATACTTAAAAGTATTCCGAGTAATGCTGTTTTACTGAGCATGAAAACACCTATTTAGATTAGACATGAGACAAGTGTATAAAGATATATTACAAGGATGAGCTTTTAACCAAATATACACACTTAAACAATTAGTTGAAAAAAGTTTCCGTAATCTCATCAAATAGCGTGTTAAGTTTTTCTCAATCATAAAAATTTAAAAGGATTGAAACATGAAATTTTCATATCAAGATCTTGCCGGAAATAAGGTTGAAGTGGAGTGTGAAAGTTATATCCATATACCATCAGGAACAGCAATAAAATCTACAGAAGCTGGCAATTATCACCTTACTGAAAACTTCAGATTCTTTAAGAAAACTGAAGCTGATTCTATACCTATCTATCGATTTGCCATTGACCAAAATTTTAATGTTTTTAATAGTGATGAATTACCCGCATTAGCTCAAATCGGCACTGACTGGAAAAAATTGGTTTAAGTTTGTATTCAAAAATAAAACCCTCAACCGAGGGTTGCACCCTAAAATCTTTAAGAATTATTTCTTTTTAAATACGAGCATTAAGCCTAGCAAAATTGCAATCATCCCAATTAAACCTGCTAGTGGTAACTTATTTTTTAAAATTAGAAAATCTAAAAGTGCAGTCACGATAGGAACCAGATAGAACAGGCTTGTTACATTTACAATATTGCCCTGACTTAGAAGTCGGTAAAGTAAAAGCTGAGCAACTACAGAAATTAAAATTCCAAGAAATAAGACTGAAATAATCAGTTGTGAATTCCACGTTATTTCAAAATGTTCAAAGGGAACTATAAATAAGCAGACGATAAGACTGATTACATATTGTAGCGGTAAGACATCAGTCGGGGCTTGTTGAATGTTCTTTTGCATTATGGCCCCAAAAGTTATACAGATTAGGGCAGCCAAGGCAAACAGCATACCAATTGGAGCAATAAAAGACAGCGTTAGGCTTTTCCATACTAACAGTATGAGCCCAGCTAAAGAGATGCATAATCCTAACAGTCTTTCTTTTTGCCAGTTCTTTTCCAGAAGGCAAAGCGTGAGTATGGGCTGTATTCCCATAATTGTTGCCATTAAGCCAGGAGTGACCCCATGTGCCATGGCTTTAAAATAGCAAATTGAATAACCTGCAATAATAAGCAACCCAGTCAGTAGAACTTGTTTTCGAGTTCCATGTTTGGGTAAAAGTCTTTTTCTAAAAAGAGCAAGTACGAACAGAATAATTAAAGCAGTTGAAAAACGCAGAATTAATAATGCTATGGGCGAGGCATTATCTAACCCCCATCGAGTAAAAATTGCGGCACTACCCCAGAGTAAAACAAAAGCCGATGTTGCACTTTGTGATGCAAGCATCTGTTTATTTAGGCGCATAAAACCTCCTCCTAGTGTGTAATACCTAAGAAATACGAAGTGATAAAATTGTTAGTAAGTGCAGTTATTAATGTGTTCTTCAGTCATTAATCATGTACTGATCTTGGTTAAAATTGTGAATAGGGCAAATAAATCGCTTTGAACTTATTATGATTTCAGTATGGAAGAGAGAATAGGTAAAGAAAAGCGCATAATTCTTTTATATACTATTTGAAAATCGAATAGATAAATTGTAATGACTTTAAAAAACCTACAGATTGATTGGCTGAAGTGTTTTGTCACAGTAGTAGATACAGGCTCATTGTCAAATGCAGCGCCTGAGCTATATCGTTCGCAATCTGCTGTTAGTATGCAATTGAAAAAATTAGAAGAAGCTCTACATTGCCAACTTTTAATACGAACGCATCGACAAATTGAATTAACTCCTCAAGGGCAACTACTTTTAGGTTATGCACGCCGTATTCTCGATTTACATGCAGAAGCACAAATGGCATTTCATGGGGATGAATTGAAGGGACGTATACGCCTTGGAGTGCCTGATGACTATGCCGCTAAATATTTAACACCCGTACTCAAGCGTTTTGCACCACGTTATGGAGGTGTTGAAATCGAATTGATCTGTGAGCAATCTACCTCTTTAATTCCGCGGGTAGAAAGTGGTGATATAGACTTAGCATTAATTTCGAGAGATAACGCTCGTCAAGGAACACTTTTATTTCATGAACCAATGGTGTGGGTAGGATCTCCACAGTTTGAACTCTGGCGAGAAGACCCACTTCCAATTGCAGTTTATGAAAGTACGAGCCAAGCCAAAAAGAGCGCTATTCATTCTTTAGCATTACAAGGGCGCCGTTATCGTGTGGTCTACAACAGTTCAAGTTTAGCGGGCCAAATTGCAGCAGTTGAAAGCGGTTTAGCAATCGCCGTGTTCACACAGTGTAGCGCTCCTGAGCATTTAACCATATTAGGTGCAGATCATGGCCTCGGACCTTTAGAGCCGATGGAGGCTGCGGTTTATCGGAGTAGGTCATCGTTAGAGTCGAAGGCTGTAGATCATTTATACGAATTACTCATTAAAACGCTCAGACACTCAGTTAACGTTTAATGGCCAAATCTTAAGTTGATATTTAAATGTAAAACTAAAGAGCTTTACATTTTTGCGCTAAATCTACAAAAAAGCCTAGAAACGTATGCTGATCGTAAAACTAATAAAAAGTATTTATTAAATCACTATCTGAACAATTCATGAGGTGAAGTATGACAAAAATTATGGCTACCTTAGGTTTAGCTGCGATTATTTCTTTAAGTGTGAGCGCTTGCCAAGGTGAAAACGATACAAAACAGCAAGATAAAACGACAACCCCTCATTCAATGGACAAAGATTCATAATCTATAAATTCTCAAGCCCATCGTAAGATGGGCTTTTTTATATCTTTGTATTTTTACCCTAAAGTGTGATTTGTAACTCAAAATATTTATTTTTAATGTTGCTGTTCAAAATATGTTGACTAATATGCTAGGTTTTAAATATATTTAAATTCAACACGAATCATTTTAAATATAACTCTATATTTAAAGTAAATTGGTTCAAATGCCATCAGATCAGAAATTTAACCTTTAAATTTGATTATAAAAATATTAATTAATCAAGGAGGTGGGTATGGACGCTAAATTTCATTCTGAAAATGAATATGGTTTTATTCTAGATATATTGAATACTTATGTTGTGATAAAGAAGACATTAAAAAATGATCATTATCCTTATGATTCATTTGGTTATCTTCTTGCTCTTTATCAACCACTAAAAGTTTATATCCCTCAACTTCCACATCCGAAAATTTATATTGAGATTGGTGGAATTTCATATGACCGAATGATTGTTGGGCAAACAGAGGATGAAACGGAAGCCATAAATATTTTATCGAATTTAGGACAACTTGTTGCTTAACCATTAATTGATATTTTAATGCTGAGTTTAATTTACTTAAGGAAAGCGTTTTCTTAAGTAAATTAACGATAAAGCTATAGGCTAGAAAATGGTTGTTGGAAGAGAAAACTTAAAGAAATTCTTTGCAGATACATTTGCGATGGTTCTATTTTCGCTAGCCATAGGTACTTTTGTTGAGCTTGTAATTACGGGTCTTACACTTGAACAAACATTTAAAATACGTGCTATCGCAATACCTATTTCTATAGTGATTGGTCGACCATATGGGTTTTATCGCGATTGGGTTTTTAAAAAAATATGGGGAAAACATAAAACAGCTGTACAAAGCTTTTTGCTAGATACACTCGCTAATTTAACATTCCAAATACCACTATATATTTTAATACTTGCTTTTAATGGAGCAACTTTAGTGCAGGTAGTTACGGCTGTCAGTTCTATTCTTATAATTGTTAGCGTTTCTGGAAGACCCTATGGAATCTTCTTAAATTTTTGCCGCAAATTATTTGGTGTTTTTACATGACATGATTAAAGAAACTTTCTTATAAGATACAAAAAACCACAAAAGCTAAATCTATAAGTTTAAAAGAATTTGTTTATATAACTAAGAACATTAAAAGTAGGTCATCGTAATGAAAAAAATATTCTTAGCAACACTCACTGGATTGGCTTTATTAGGTAGTAATGCGGTATTGGCTAAACCAGATGCTGCCTTATTAAAAGAAGCGACAAAAAATGTAGTCACGGTGTCTAAAGCAAAAACTTTGGCTGATGAGTCCGGTGTTACTTTAACAGGCACCATCGTAAAGCATATTGCTGGTGATCATTTTGAGTTTAAAGATGCAACTGGGTCAATTGTAATTGATATAGATGATGACTTATGGAAACCTTTACAACTAAAAGCCGGAGATAAAGTCCGTGTTGTAGGAGAGGTGGACACACATAGAGTTAAGCCTACCGATATTGAGGTTTTTAAGATTGAGCGTGTTAAATAAAACTAGATCATTTATATAAAAATTGCTCAGAGCAAACAAAAAAGAAAACTCCTGTTCTAAGGAGTTTTCTTTTTAACGACAATAATTTTTATTATTGTGTTGCATTAAATGCCTCATGATAGTGTACGTTTCCTTTAGGAATATTGCCTGAGAAGCTTAAGGCTTGGAAATATTCACTTGGTACATCGGGCAAAATTAGCTCAGGATATGCTTTAAAACCAAATCTGCTGTAATAATTGGGATCACCCAGTAAAACACATCCTTCTGCGCCTAACTTTTTTAATTTATCTAGTGATTTATTCATCAGAAGCGAGCCAATACCAAGCCCCTGTTTATTTGGATGAACAGAAATAGGGCCTAAACCATACCAACCCATTTCCCCTGAACTCATTTGAACTGGAGAAATAGCAACATGCCCAATAACAGCGCTATCTTCAATCGCGACTAGAGAGATGGTCAATTGTCCGTGGTCTCTTAAACTATTCACAATAAAATGTTCTGTATGACTGGTGTGCTCAGCATTTTTAAAAGCTGCTTTCGTTAGTTTTTCTATTGCTTCAACATCCTCATTTCGCTCATCACGAATCGTAATATTCATTAAAATTCTTCCTTATTTATTGACCAATCATACGCTTTAATTTTTTAAATAAGTAAAACTGTAATTTAGATTTCTAAGATACTTTATTTGTTATTGGTTATAAAAAACAACTACTACTCATCAAAATCATACATAAAGTAAAATTTTATAAAAATTATTTTTAATATAATAATTTAAAATATTTTGAGGATTAAAAATTGAAAAAAATCATTAAAACTTTATTATTATCTACACTGATTTCAACTACATCCTTCACTGTTTTAGCTAAAAATATTGAGCAAAAAGTTAATTTTTTACAAGGTTCAACACATACCACATTAACTGGAAAATTTCAGGGCTATAATGATGTAAGGTACAGGGTTTATGCAAAGAATGGACAAGTATTAAAATTTAATATTAATAGTCTTGGTAATTTAGCCTATGTCAATATTTTTGCACCAGGTAAAAAACCAGGTAAAGATAATGCATTATTAATTGGCTCAACTGTAGGATCGAAAGGAGAACTTATTTTGCCAGTTGATGGCGATTATATTGTTCAAGTTTATCAAATGCGTAATAGTGCTCGTAAAAATAAAACCGTGAAATATAGTCTAGATGTCGAATTATTAAATAAAGTAAAAAAATAATATTTTATAAAATTTACTAGCTTTCACATGAGAGCTAGTAAATTTGAAGAAATAGTCTGAGTGAAAACTATTCGGCTAACGAAAATGACTCACTTATACCGCAATTTTCAACAAACAGTGGGTCGTGCGAAATGAGTAATACAGCACCTTCATAACTCTGAATGGCATGAGCGAGTAACTCCCTTGATTCAATATCTAAATGATTTTCTGGTTCATCTAATAACAGGAGTTCAGGTGTAGGTTTTATCTGGCTAAGCGCTAATAAAGCTACTTTGAGTTTTTCACCACCACTTAGCTGAGACAATAGTTGGATACCTTTATCACCGCGAATTCGGAGTTGACCTAATAAATTTCTCCATTCCAATTCTGAAAGCTCATTATTCATGTGGGTTAAATTCTCAATAACAGACATTTCATCACATAAAAAGCTAAAGTTTTGATCGAGATAAAAGCACTCTACAAATAATTGAATGCTGTCACAGGACTGATTCTTCTGTGCATTGATTGCTTTAAGCAGCGTTGACTTTCCAATACCATTTTGACCCGTTATGTGAATTTTTTCGGCTGCATGTGCAGCTAAATCTATAGGTTGTTGAGTCCCATAGTTCAGTTTGAGTTTCTTAATTCGAAGAATCTCTCCAGATTTTTTATGAAAAGTGGGGAAGACAAACTGTTGTGGTTTGACGGTTTCAAGACGCATTTTTTTGTCTTTTAACTCGTTTTGACTATTTGTAATTTGTCGTTGGTGCTGAGACTGTATAACCGCAATACTTTGGCCTGCTTGTTCCTTTTTAAAGTCGAGCAAAATTTTGGCTTGAGAATTTGATTCTCTTAATTTATTGCCAGCACGTTCACGTTTTTGAGCTTTCATTAATACATCATGTTGCTTTTGCTTCATGTGCTTAACTTCACGTTGGTTTTGTTGAACAGATTGCTCTAAAGCTGCAACATGAGTTTGATATTGCTCATCAAATTTCTCATAGTTTCCGGTTGTGTGATGTAAGCCGTGTTCATTTAAATGATAAATGTGGTTTACTTCGTTCAACAAAGTTCGGTCATGACTAATGATCAGTGCACCTGCTGGGTGCCTTTTCAAATGATCAATTAACCATTTTCTAGATTCCTGATCTAAATGATTGCTAGGTTCATCAAGAAGTAAGTAGTGATCTGATTTTAAAAATAAACAGCTTAAGGCCAACTTGGTTTTTTGACCTTCACTTAAGTTTTTAATTGGAAAGTCTAAATCAGTGGGTAAATGAGCAGATTCTAAGAGAGTATTCCATAAGGTAGGTAAATCCCATTTACCTTCCAATAAATCATAGTCATTGAAACTGGCAACACCTTGTTCAACTCTTTTAAGAGCTTGATAAATATCTAAGATATCTAATGCTTGGGCTATGGTCAGTCCCGTTAACCGATGCAATTGAGGTAAATAAGCATGTTTTACATGCCAAGATATTTGTCCAGATGTAAGAATTGAATCTGCTTTAAGCGTCTGATTTAACATTTGCATAAGCAAAGATTTACCTTGACCATTACGGCCAATTAAGGCAGACACCTGATTCGATTCAAGGCTAAAATTGAGTTGTTTAAACATGACTTTAGATGAAAGCTCTAAAGTCAGCTGTGATATTACACATGCCTGCTGAGTCATAAAAAAACCTCATAAATACAGGATGTACAAAATAGGAAAAAGTAGTTTTAAGCAGAGACGTTAAATCACAAAAAAATAGTCTATTTTGCACATCAAAAAAGAAAAAATTGATGGGAAAAAAGACTTACTTCATTGGCGTGACTCACGAAATTGGAAGAATAAGAAGCTATTCTAGCTCGGTTTTTGATTAGTGTAAAATTTATGCAATCTATTTTATTAAAAAACCCAATCGTTGGATTGGGTTCTTTTCATTTAAAAAGTTTATTCTTTTACAACCAATACCTGAATTTTGGTACTGTTTAAAACATCTTGAGCAAAACTACCCAAAATAAGTTTTTGGAAGCCTTTACGACCATGAGAACCAATCACAATCAAGTCTGAACCTAAATCTTCTACAGCTTTAAGAATACCATCTGAAGAAATTTCACCTTGGATAATCTGAGTTTCTGCATCAATACCTTCTTCAGCACATAAAGCTTTTACTTTAGCGAGAGTTTTTTCAGCATTGGCGCGTGCTTCAACAAAATAATCTTTTACAACTGGTGAGATATAGTAGAAATCTACGCCGCTAAAAGGATCTACTGCAACTAAGCTAATAGCGGTTAATCTACTACCAAATGCTTTGGCAATATGAGCTGCTTGTCTTGCTGCTGCTAAAGAAATTTCAGAACCATCGACAGGTACAATAATATGTTGGTAATTCATAATGTTATTCCTCTTATTTACAGTTGTTATATGTATGAAGCATTTATTAATTAAAGATTAACATATTTCATTCTCGGTAAACATCTATTCGACTAAACGAAAGAAAAATTAAATAAAACTGTTTTAAATCATTTGCTTATATTTATTCTTGTATTGGTTGTGATGGAGTTTAAGTGCTATTTCTGAATAATTGATAATATTTACATGAAAATTACAAAAAATTACCGTTCATATTTCTGTCATATAGAAACCGTATAACAAAATAGTGAACTAAGGGGGAGAGTGAGGAAGATGGCTGATTTAACAGCAAAGAAAGTCAATAAATTGGTAGAAGAGTTTCGTCAAACAGGTAAAGAACCCGAAAAATTAGTCATTGGCTATAAAACGTATGCCAGACTCATGACTGAAGATAAATTTGCAGAGAAAGTTGTTCCGTCGCTTGAAGATTCAAAAGAGCGGTTATATAAAAATTTGAAAATCAAACTTGTGACTGAAAAGCATTACTTTGAAATTAAATAAAAGTTATGTGACCTTCATCACTATCTATTAAACTAAAGTAACACTAAATAAGTTTTATAACATGATTATTGTATGATGATACAAATTAATAGTGTAGTGAACATTTGAAAACAGCAATCGTTTATAAACTCGATAGAATAAATTGCTTTTATTTTTAAGTAGTGGAATAAATTGAAATGCCAACACTCAGTGTAATTATATTTTATGTTTTAACTATATTAGGTAGTGTAGCTATTGTTTATGGATTAGTCAGCTTAAGTGTTTTTTTAATTGTTATTGGATTAGCTCTATTATCTGCAGCATTATTATTAAAAAAAGAATTTAAATTAGATATTTTGTTCTGGAAGTAAATAAAATATGTATTTATATTTTTAATTGTCTATAAAACTTTTCAATAGAACTGAAACGAAAAATTTCAGTTCTAAAAAGATTAAATTATTTTTTTATGATGAATATTGATGTAATAACGTTTTTTTGATCGAAATTATTACAATAAAATATAAAAGTGGAAAATTTTAAATTTATTTAAGTATTTAAAAATAAAAAAGTTTCATTTAGGATGAAAGTAAAATTGTAAAAGCGTTTGTAGCGATTAAACAATAACAAAGCGAGGTGAGCATGACTTATAAGTATGAGTATGCAGGGTTCTGGTTAAGATTTGGTGCAATGATTATTGATACTCTTATTCTTTTTTTGGCAGTTATTCCTGCGGCATGGATTTTTTATCAAGGGGATTATGATTTAGTCTTTGCCACGGGCTTAAGTACAAAACCACAAAACTATTGGTTCGATTTGATCGTGAACTATGTATTTCCTTTATTGTATTCAGTTTTATGTTGGCTGTATTTTGCAGGTACTCCAGGTAAACGATTGATGCGATTAAAGGTTTTAGATGAAAAAACAGGCAATAAGCTAACAGTCACACAGAGTATTATTCGATATATTGGCTATATTCCATCAATTTTAGTCTTTGGTATTGGTCTTTTTTGGGTCGCATTTGATGCTAAAAAACAAGGCTGGCATGACAAAATGGCAAAATCAGTTGTAGTAAGAGAGCTATAAGAAATAAGATGAAAAAACGTTCATAGCATTGAAAATAAGGGCTATAAACGCTTTTTTATTAACTTTTTTTGACTTTAAGTCTTAAAATAAAATATACAACTACACCCACTACCAGTCCCCAAAAGGCTGATCCGATACCGAAAAATTGAATGCCCGAAGCGCTACATAAAAAGGTAAATAATGCAGCTTCACGATCTTCAACCTGAGCAAATGCGATTGCAATGTTGTGGCTGATCGTACCAAATAATGCAATGCCAGCTAAAGCTACAATAAAGATATGTGGAAAAGACATCAGCAAGCTTGTCAATGTTGCGGCAAACAGGCCCATTAAAATGTAGAAAAAACCACAGCTCATGCCTGCAATATATCGTTTACTTGGGTCAGGATGAACTTGGTCATCTAAGCTTACAGCCGCACTAATCGCAGCAATATTGACGCTATAACAGCCAAAAGGGGCAAGCACAACTTGGGTTAAACCTGTCCAGCCAATCAGTTGATTAACATGCGGTTTATAGCCATAACTTTTAATCATGGCAATTCCGGGTAAATATTGCGAAGCCATGCTAATCACAAAAAGTGGTAGAGCTAAGCCCAAAAGTGCTGACCAGCTAAATTCCGGACTAATCCAAACAGGTTTAGCCAAAGACCACTGAAGTGTAGGCATATGAAATTCTAAAAAGACAGGGCACAGGGCAATACCCGCAAGTGCTGTGAATACAATGCTATAGCGGGGCCATAATCTTTTTGTAATGATATAAATGACCAGTAAAGATAAAACGAATTCCCAATCATTTTGCAAACTGGCGAACAGGGAAATACCAAATTTGAGTAAAACACCTGCAAGCATGGCACTGGTTAAGCTTTGAGGAATATATGAAAGTGCTTTTTGAAATATACCTGAAAAGCCTAAAATAGCAGTCAGTAAACCACCCACTAAAAAAGCACCAATCGCTTCATTTAAGCTATAGCCACTGCCGGTTGCCATAATTAAAGCGAGGCCTGCGGTTGACCATGCCGTTGCTACAGGATATTTAAATTTCCAAGAAAGTATGAATCCTGATAAACCAATACCTAAGCCTAAAGCCCAAAACCATGAGGTGATTTGCTCGGGTGAAGCACCTAAAGCTTGAGCCGCCTGAATCACTAAGATGGCCGAAACACTTATACCTATTAAAAAAGTGATAAAGCCAGCAAATACGGCTGGAATTGAAAAATCTTGAAGAATCTTTTGCATAGCTAAATGTTCTAAATCCCTGAAAAATTAATATGTTTCTGTCTCTGCTTTCAGCTAGGTAAATCTAACAATTTTTTTAAAGAAGGTGCTTTCTATTTTTTACTTAAAATAGAAATAATATTTTCAAAATATTGAATAATGCTATTATTCCTTTCAGAAGTGACACTAAATTTGGGATATTATTTTATGGAAGAACAGACTGAAAATTTGACAGTGCTTGAACTTAAAATTATGCGTGCTTTACAAGAAAATGGGCGCTTAAGTAATGCTGAACTGGCTAAGCTTGTAGGCATAAGTACTTCATCTTGTTGGAATCATACACAGCGTCTTTTTAAAATTGGGGCAATTCTAGATGTACGTGCTCGGATCAATCCGAGTATGGTGCAGCGTGATACGGTGGTGCTAGTCGGTGTGGTTTTGGACCGTTCAACGCCTGATAGCTTTCAAGCATTTGAACAGGCGGCGGGTGATTTGGAGAATGTTCTAGAATGCTATCTGGTTGCTGGAGAAGTCGATTATTTTCTAAAAATTCGTGTTAAAGATTTAGCTGCTTTTAACCGATTTCATAGTGAAAAAATTATTGCTTTACCGGGGGTAAGACAAGTCAGAACATTTTTTGTGCTCAATGAAGTTAAAACAGATGGCATGCTGGCATTTTAGCAGTTCATTATGTTTTAACTTGATAAATGCAAAAACTAGGATAAAGATGATTAGATTGTTGAGGTTGCCAGTTTTAAACCGAATCCGAAAAATAGAATCCCTACTAAAAAAATACTACTTGCTGCAATTTTATGGTTCTGTTTAAAAAATGCTGAAAGTTTAATTCCAGAGAAGATTAATGCAGTTAAATAACTAAAGCTAATCACCTGTAAAATAATCGCTAAAATTAAAAAGCTTAGTGCTGGGTAGGCATAATCGGGTTCAACAAATTGAACAAAGAAAGATAAGAAAAATAAAATCGCTTTCGGGTTGAGTAAACTAATGCTTAATGCTGTTTTATAAGGATGAATTTTATCTAAAGCTGGTAAATCAGCCATTTCAGGTTGTGGTTGATTACGTTGTTTCCAGCGTTGAATACTACCTTGTAAGAGCTTAAAGCCTAGATAAGATAGATAAAGTGCGCCTGTTAATTTAAGAATAACAAATATCCATGGGAATGCTTTTAATAAAGAGGCTGCACCCAGTACGGTACAAAGCATTAAAATGAGATCACCGGTAAAAATACCTAATGCACCCATATATCCAGTTTTAATGCCATAACGTGAAGCAATTGACATCACATAAAGAGAATTGGGCCCCGGCAATAACACAATTAGGAATGTACCAATAATATATGTTGTTAAATCTGTTATGCCGAACACGAGAAACCCAATAAAAAACCGATTTTTGCCATGATAACAAAAATCGGTGATTTTGTATGAAAAGTGAAGTTTTTTAAGGTTTAATTTCCGCATCAATTCCAAAAGACTGACGTAATAAGAAACTTAATTGGTCACGAGCTTTAATAAAGCCATCAACACCACCTTGTAAAAGTTGGAATGCCATTAAGTCGTGGTTAAGTTCGTCTTTAAAACTTTGCTCATCTTGAGCTGGTCTAACAATAGCATCTGCTTGCTTTGATTTAGTTGCATCAAGAGCTGCATCAACTGTACGTGTATCTTGCTCAAGCTGGGTAAGTAAGCCCGGAGAGATCGTTAGTAAATCACAGCCAGCAAGTCCAAGAACCTGATCGATACTACGGAAGCTCGCACCCATTACTTGAGTCGGGATATTTTGCTGTTTGTAATAGGTATAGATCTTTTTAACTGAAACGACCCCTGGGTCTTTTTCGATTGGGTAAGAATCTACACCTTCAGCTTTTTTGTACCAATCTAGAATACGACCTACAAATGGTGAAATTAAAGTTACTTTTGCATCTGCGCATGCTTGAGCTTGATGTAAACCGAAAAGGAGAGTGAGGTTACAAGCAATACCTTCAGCTTCGAGTACTTTCGCGGCTTGAATACCTTCCCAAGTCGACGCAATTTTAATAAGAATACGTGACTGATCAATACCGTAACCTTTGTAAAGTTCACATAATTCATGCGCTTTTTGAATGGTCGCTTCGGTGTTATATGAAAGGGCAGCATCAACTTCAGTCGAAACGCGACCTTCAATCAGTTTTAAAATTTCTACACCGAATTTTACGGTTAAAATATCAATAGTTCTTTCGATTAACTCATCGTTGCTATAGCCTTCTTCTTTGGCTTGATAATAAGCATCTTCAATGAGTTCTTTACTTTCTGGTTGTTCTGCTGCTGCCGTAATCAATGAAGGATTAGTCGTCGCGTCTAATGGACGAAATTTACGAATTGCATCAAGGTCGCTACTGTCGGCAACAACGGTCGTTAGTGTTTTTAATTGGTCAAGTGCTGTATGAGTCATTGATATTCAACATCTTCAGTAATAAATCTTATATTTTCTTTATAGCACAAAGTCTATTCATACTGTCGATATATCAATTGTTATATTTCAAAGAAAAACGTTTAGATTCTGCATCTAAATTGAAATAATTTTAAGGGACCTGTTGCGTTCGTTGCTTACGGATATGTTCAATAAGGAATCTGGCAGCAGCACCAAGCTCACTTTCACGACTCCATACCAAATCTACGTAATATTCAAATCTTGGAGTGAAATCTAATAAATTCAATATTTTAAGCTTATTTTTAAGTTCAGGGTTTTCTTTAAACATTTCTTGAGGAAGAACACCCCAGCCCAGATCACGTAAAATCATTAAGCAAGCAGAGTGGTGGTTATCTGTACGCCAGTAATGTTTCGAAAAAAGTAATTCGGGTTTTAATGTCTCATCTCGACTTGCCACAACAATTTGTCGTGTTGTGAGGATCTGTTCATAAGAAACCTGATTTTGGCTTGCGAGTGGATGACTATTTGAAATAACTGGAATTAAAGCCTCAGGCTTGAGTTCTACAAACTGTTCTCTGTTATCTAGATGCTCACGTTCAAACATGAGTGCAAGTTGGGCAGAACCATCTAACAACATTTGTAACGCATCTTCTTGGGGAGCAGAAACAATATTAATTTGTAGGTCAGGAAAACGACCCTCTAAAAGGCAAATATAATCGGTCCAGTTGGTGTGTAAGAGTTCAGATACAATCACAATGGTTAAGTTAGCTTCTAAACCTGTGCTTAACGCATGTGCATGTTGTTTCCATTGATTCATCTCAATCAAAAGCTGAGAAGTCTTTTCATATAACACCCGTGCTTCGTCAGTAGGGACGGGCTCACGACCTTTACGATCAAATAAGGTTAAGTCCAAATCAATTTCTAAGTTGGCAATAGACATGCTTACAGCCGAAGGAACTTTTCCAAGTTTACGTGCTGCTGCTGAAAAGGATCCAGTTTCTATAACGGCCTGAAACATGAGTAATTGTTCTTGATTAATATTCATCTGTCAAAAAAACTGAAAGAACCTGATTGGATTAATCAATATTATAAAAATAAAATGCACATTATCCAAGTATTATTGAGTATTTAAAAATGTTGATTTCCAAGAGAAGGATCATTCATGCAATCAGTTATGAAGGAATTTTATTGGTCATCATTGCGATTGCATTAAGTTTTATTTTTGATATGCCTATGGACGTAACCGGAACACTCGGTGTGTTTATGGCAGTGGTTTCAGTTTTCTGGAATATGATTTTTAACCACTACTTTGAGAAAGTAGAGCATAAATATAATTGGGAAAGAACAATCCCTGTAAGGATTTTACATGCGGTTGGTTTTGAAGGCGGTTTGCTGATTGCAACAGTGCCAATGATTGCTTATATGCTACAGATGAGTGTCATTGATGCGCTTATTTTAGATATTGGTTTAACCTTATGTATTTTGGTCTATACCTTCATTTTTCAATGGTGTTATGACCATATCGAAGATAAGTTTTTCCCTGAAGCAAAAGCTGCCTCACTGCACTAAATTTATAAATCCTAAAATGAAATAAGCACCCAAATGGGTGCTTATTTTTTGTAGTTAGATGTAGAAATTATTTCTCTACAATTGCAACTACACCTTCGCCGCCAGCAGTACAGATAGAGATTAATGCGCGGCCTGAACCTTTTTGATTAATCAATTTAGCAGCAGTTGCTAAGATACGACCACCAGTTGCAGCAAATGGATGGCCAGCACCTAAAGATGAGCCATTTACGTTAAGTTTAGAGCGGTCAATTGAACCTAAAGGTGCATCTAAGCCAAGACGTTCTTTACAGAATTTTTCGTCTTCCCATGCTTTAAGTGTAGACAATACTTGAGATGCGAACGCTTCATGGATTTCGTAGAAATCAAAATCTTGAAGTTTAAGGTTTGCACGCTTAAGCATACGAGGTACTGCATAAGCAGGAGCCATCAATAAGCCTTCTTTAGGACCATTTTTACCAATGAAGTCAACAGCAGCGGTTTCTGAGAAAGAAAGGTAAGCTAAAACTTCATGACCGTTTTCTTTTGCCCATTCTTCAGAAGCAAGTAACACAACAGATGCACCATCAGTCAACGGAGTTGAGTTACCCGCTGTCATTGTTGCAGTTTCGCCTTTACCGAAAACAGGCTTTAATTTAGCAAGTTTTTCAACTGTGCTGTCTGCACGTAAGTTGTTGTCACGGTTAAGACCTAAGAATGGAGTGATTAAGTCATCAAAGAAACCGCGCTCATAAGCAGCAGCAAGTTTTTGATGGCTGCTTGCAGCGAGTTCGTCTTGAGCTTCGCGAGTAATACCCCATTCCAATGCAGTAATTGCTTGGTGTTCACCCATTGAAAGGCCAGTACGTGGTTCACCATTGCTTGGCGCATCAAGAAGCTTTTTAAAATCAATTTTTGTTAATGCTTTAAGACGGTCTTTACCAGTTTTAGCAACATTGAGCTCAAGCAAAACTTTACGTAAACCATCACCAACAGCGATTGGAGCATCAGAAGTGGTGTCTACACCGCCTGCAATACCTACATCAATTTGACCAAGTGCAATTTTGTTAGCAACAACAAAAGCAGCTTGTAAGCCTGTACCACAAGCAATTTGAATGTCGTAAGCTGGAGTTTCAGGAGCAAGATCAGTGCTCAATACAACTTCACGAGTCATATTAAAGTCACGGCTGTGTTTTAAAACAGCACCAGCAACGACTTCACCAATACGCTTACCTTGTAAGTTAAAGCGCTCAACCAAACCATTCAATGCTGCTGTCAGCATGTCAGAATTCGATGCTTTAAAATAAGCAGTATTTGAACGTGCAAATGGAATGCGGTTGCCACCAATAATTGCAACGCGGCGAACAGTATTTTGGCTCATGGTTTTATCCTGTTGAACAGAAGTTTTGGTTTTTGTTGCTTTTGGTGCTGCAGCTACATTATTAGAAGATGTAGATGAGGGTGCAGAAGCAGCGCTCTTATTACGAGGGCTTCGTGCAGGTGCAGTCGTTGAACGAGTACGTGTCGTTTTTGGTGTATTAGTTGCTGCTTTAGGAGTTGTGCTGTTACGCTTAGCCGTGTTAGAAGCCGGCTTTGATGTATTTGACACTTTTTCCTCAGCAGAATTCTCGACTGCTGGATTTTCTTGAGTTGTCTTGCTCATAAGGCTTTTCCAAGCATATTAACGATATTCTTATAAGCTACATTAACACAATTCAAATAGACCTGTATTGACTAGAATGACATTGTAGATAGCATTCAGGTCAAGACATCCAAAGATGAACTCAAGTATGATTTGGAGTAACTCTAATGAACGACTGATTTCATATTGTTGCTATTCATCTCATAACATAATGAAGCCTGTCGTAGAAAATTCATTTCTTTGAGAGATAATAATCATGACTGATCAATACCAAGCATTTACACAATCTCCTATTGGTAAATTCGTTGTTAAAAATTTGGGTTTACCATCACCAGTTGCATTAGAGCGTTTTGAAAGTGCTCAGCCAGTAGTGAATGGTGCAGTATTGGTTGGCGCAGCGCCGTCAAGTGTATTGTCTGGTGCGATTGCACAAGTACTTAGCAATATTCATGCTGACAGCTATGTAGGCAATAATGTTGCATTACAGCAAGACGCTGCAAAAGTTGGTTTAAATTTACGCCCATTCAATGCAGGCGACAAAGAATCAAAATTCAAAGCAGTAGTATTTGATGCTTCTGGTATCCAAAACTCAGAACAGTTAAACGAACTTTATAAATTCTTTAACCCGATTGCACGTCAAGTTGCGACTTCTGGTCGAGTGATTGTGATTGGTACAACTCCTGAAACTGCAAAAACTGTAAAACAGGCAATTGCACAGCGTGCACTTGAAGGCTTTATCAAGTCTGTAGGTAAAGAATTTAAAAAGGGCATTACGGCTCAAGTTGTATATGTAGATGAAGGTGCTGCTGCAAACCTTGAATCAACTTTACGCTTCTTGCTTTCTCCGCGTTCAGCTTATGTATCTGGTCAAGTTGTTCGTGTTTCTAAAGCAGATGTCGTTGATGTTGATTGGGCAAAACCACTTGCTGGTAAAACTGCGTTAGTAACAGGTGCAAGCCGTGGTATTGGTGAGGCAATTGCACATGTATTGGCGCGTGATGGTGCTCATGTCATTTGTCTAGATGTACCACAGCAACAAGCTGACCTTGACCGTGTAGCTGCTGATATTGGCGGTTCTACATTGGCAATTGATATTACAGCTGCCGATGCGGGCGAAAAAATTAAAACTGCTGCTGCAAAACAGGGTGGTTTAGATATTATCGTTCATAACGCAGGTATTACTCGTGACAAGACTTTGGCAAATATGAAGCCTGAGCTTTGGGACTTGGTAATTAACATTAACTTGTCTGCTGCTGAACGAGTAAATGACTACTTGTTAGAAAACGATGGTCTAAATGCAAATGGCCGTATTGTTTGCGTATCATCAATTAGTGGTATTGCAGGTAACCTTGGTCAAACTAACTATGCTGCATCTAAAGCAGGTGTGATTGGTTTAGTTAAATTTACTGCACCTATTCTAAAAAATGGTATTACCATTAATGCAGTAGCTCCTGGTTTTATTGAGACACAAATGACTGCTGCGATTCCATTTGCAATTCGTGAAGCCGGTCGTCGTATGAACTCGATGCAACAAGGTGGTTTACCTGTTGATGTAGCAGAAACGATTGCATGGTTTGCATCAACTGCATCTACAGGCGTAAATGGCAACGTGGTACGTGTGTGTGGTCAAAGCTTGTTAGGCGCTTAAGCACTCTTAGCTAAAGATAAGGGGTGCTTGGGCATCCCTTTTTTATTCAAGAATCTATAAATTATAAAAGGTTAGGTATGAATACTCGTCATTTTAGCCAGCTACCAAAAGCGGCATTGGCTTATCCAAAAGTTGTGCAAGGTTTAATCTTTAAAAAGCCTAAAGGGCCAAAAATCTTGCCGCAAGTTGAATATGTGGTTGATAGTCTTGAGATTGATCAAAGTCATCTCAAAGCTTACAACGAAGTATGTGGCTTTAAAAATAATGGCTTTGTACCAGCGATTTATTTGGCTGTGCTTTCTCAAAGTTTGCAAATGCACATGATGACGGCAGAAGCTTTTCCATTTCCGATTTTAGGTTTGGTCCATATTCGTAACCAGATTAAACAAACTAGACCGATTGGTGTAACTGAAAAACTCACTCTGTCATGTAAATTTGGGGAACTAAAACCGCATGATAAAGGTGTTCAGTTTGACTTTATTACCACTGCAAAAGTTGGCAACGAAGTAGTTATGGAAGGCTTAACGACTTATTTATCTCGTCAAAAAGTTGAGAAAAGAGTCGGCGAAAAAGCCAAAGAAGAACAAGTACCAGCTTATGTGCCAAAGGCCCAGTGGGATATTTTAGAAAACACAGGCCGCCGTTATGCGAAAGTATCTGGTGATTTTAACTTAATCCATATTCATGCCATTACTGCGAAAGCATTTGGCTTTAAGCAAGCAATTGCACATGGCATGTGGAGCAAAGCTAAAGCACTAGCGAATCTTGAATTACCAAATGCTTATGAAGCAGATGTGTGGTTTAAGCTGCCAATGTTCTTACCTTCAAAAGTTGAGTTTTTAACTGCCAATGCAGAGAAAAAGACTGATTTCTTGATTCGTAATACGAAATCACAAAAACCGCATGTTGCAGGAACTGTAAAAGCATTATAAAAATATCAGCAGCCTGAACAGATGTTTGGGCTGCTTTTGAGCAAAATAACAAAAAATGCAAGGAACTTCATGTGATTAAAGAGATTTTACTGGCCGATACCCAAAACTATCACGGTATTTTAGATGAACGTTTTATTGATTTAGCTCACCAGTTTAGCCGTCTTCAAGATGCTAGAACAGGACAAGGTGGAGCTGCATTAGCGGTTTATTTTAGAGGCCAGAAAGTTGTAGATATTTACACGGGTCTAAAATCACAAACTGAAGCTTGGCAACCAGATACCTTGGCAGTTTGCTACTCTACAGGTAAGGGTGTACTTGCAACTTTGGCGCATATTTTAGTAAGTGAAGGTTTTTTAGAATACGACAAACCGATTTCGACTTATTGGCCTGAGTTTGCTCAAAATGGTAAAGAGCAAATGACATTGCGTCATGTGCTGAGCCATCAAAGCGGTATGTTTGATATTCGAAATACCATCGAAAGTGCGAGAGAAATGCTCGACTGGTCACACATGTTAGATGTGGTTGCGGCGACTAAGCCAAGATTCGTTGCTGGAGAGGGTAATGCTTATCAAGCTTTAACATTTGGTTGGCTTGTGGGCGGCGTGCTTGAAAAAGCAACTGGTCAATCTTTACATCAGCTCATGCAAAAATATCTTGTTGAACCGTTGCAGTTAGATGGTGCTTATTTTGGAACGCCTGCAAGTGAGTTAGATCGTGTAGCACGTCTAATTATTCAACCGAAACCAGAAAAACCAGCATCTACTCAAGTTGAAAAACCTAAAAAGCCGCAGCCGCGCAAAAGTTCACTCTCTGAAAAAATGATTACGTGGACTGGACAAGACCCGCAAGATTTTCAGGATGCTATGATTCCAAAAGGAATGAAGCATTTTAGTTTCTTTAGTGATGAAGGGTTGCAAGCTGTTATTCCGGCAGCAAATGGGACATTTACTGCAAGTAGCCTTGCCAAAATTTATGCGATGCTAGCAAATCACGGTGAATGGGATGCACAGCAACTGATTCGTCCAGAAATATTTAAAGAATTGAGCACTATCCAAAGTTATGCACGTGATCGTGTTATGCCAATTCCAATGAATTGGCGTTTAGGTTATCACCGTATTATTACCATGGGTAAGCGTGCTAAAAATGGCTTTGGTCATATTGGCTACAATGGTTCAGGAGCATGGTGTGATCCTGAACGTGATCTTAGCTTTGCTTATACCCATAACTTTCAGATTGGGTCAATAACGGGTGACTATCGTTTGTGGGGCCTGACTCAAGAAGCTTTACGTTGTACCGACCAAATTTTAAAAGGCCGAAAAGGCTGGTTCTAAATTCTGTACTTTCAAAAATGCTGGTATTTGAATAAATGCCAGCTCTACGCTTATAACAATTCTAAGCGAATAATCGCTTCTGTATGACGTTTAAAATCTTCTTCAGCTAGTCCTTGTAATCCAAGTTTATAAATACCTTCTAGACCGCATACAAAAGCAATCAAACGCCAAGCAATGTCTGTTGAGTTAGATAGAGTTTTAAATTCCCCATCTTTTTTGCCACATTCAATCGCTTGAACAATCGTTTGATGCCAACTTTGCATGGCCAAGTTATAAGCTTTTTGTATTTCTATATCTTGTTCAATCAAGAGTTCAGCTTCATTCCATAATCGTAAGTAGGGTTGAAGTCTGTCTATGTTTTCCGCACCTAACAGGATAAAGAGCCTTTGAAATTGGCTAGTGGTTTGTAGAGCTTGTTCAATTTCATCCAGCTGTTCCATAAGCTTTAAAAAAGCTTCAGCTTTTAAGTGAGATGCCGACGAAAAGTGATGATGAACTTGTCCAGTCGAGGTTTGGGCTTCACTTGCGATTCTTCGTACCGTCATGGCCGTAAAACCTTCAGCCAAAGCAACTTGCATGGCAGCTTGCAGAATCATTTCTCTGCGTTGATCACGATTAAGATAGGCCATGTTTATTTCACCTGACTGAATTCGAGACAAACTACATTAAAATTTAAAGTTGGACAAGTGTCCAATTGTGTATATAATAACCTTAACTTGAACACATGTCCAAGTTTTGGATATCGAAGAGCGTTATGCAAAAGAAATGGTTAATTCTGACGATCATCGTCCTTATTTATTTGCCGGTTACAATTGATGCAACAGTGATGCATGTTGCAACACCATCTTTAAGTGCAGCATTGAATTTAACTGCCAATCAGCTTTTATGGATCATTGATATTTATTCACTGATTATGGCGGGTTTGATTTTGCCGATGGGTGCACTCGGTGACCGTATTGGCTTTAAAAAATTATTATTTATTGGAACTGCAATTTTTGGAGTTGGTTCACTGGCAGCTGCTTTTTCACCAACAGCCTATGCCTTAATTGCTTCCCGTGCTCTTTTAGGGCTAGGGGCAGCCATGCTTATTCCTGCAACTTTATCAGGTATTCGAAATGCTTTTACCGAAGAAAAGCAAAGGAATTTTGCACTTGGCCTTTGGTCTACAGTAGGGGGCGGTGGTGCCGCTTTTGGTCCATTAGTGGGTGGTTTTTTACTCGAGCATTTCCATTGGGGAGCAGTATTCCTCATCAACATCCCAATTATTTTGGTTGTTCTGGTCATGATTGTCATGATCATTCCTAAGCAGGAAGAGAAAACCGATCAACCAATTAACTTAGGACAAGCTTTAGTGTTGGTTGTGGCGATTTTAAGTCTGATCTATTCGATCAAATCGGCCATGTATAACTTCTCAGTACTTACAGTCGCGATGTTTGTGGTTGGGGTAAGTGCTTTAATTCACTTCATTCGAAGTCAAAAAAGAAGTACCACTCCAATGATTGATTTGGAGTTATTTAAGCATCCAGTCATTTCTACCAGCATTGTCATGGCTGTCGTTTCCATGATTGCTTTGGTTGGATTTGAATTACTCTTGTCTCAAGAATTGCAGTTTGTGCATGGTTTTTCTCCCTTGCAAGCTGCCATGTTTATTATTCCATTTATGATTGCAATTAGTTTAGGTGGTCCATTAGCAGGAATCTGTTTAAATAAATGGGGACTTAGACTTGTATCTACTGTTGGGATTTTAATAAGTGGCTTTAGTCTATGGGGGCTTGCCCAGCTTAACTTTTCGACCGATCATTTTTTAGCATGGACGTGTATGGTCTTTTTAGGTTTTAGCATTGAGATTGCTTTACTGGCTTCAACAGCAGCCATTATGTCTTCTGTACCATCAAACAAAGCGAGTGCAGCAGGTGCGATTGAAGGGATGGCCTATGAGTTGGGTGCTGGTTTAGGTGTCGCTATTTTTGGTCTAATGTTGTCTTGGTTTTATAGTCGCTCAATTATTTTGCCAGAGGAACTCCCGACGAACTTAATTGAAAAAGCGAGTATTTCGATTGGTGAAACCATGCAATTGGCTTCTAACCTTGAAAGTCCTTTAGGAGGGCAATTAATTGCAGTTGCGCAGCAAGCTTTTAGCTATGCGCATAGTTGGGTGCTTACTATCTCAGCTATTTGTTTCTTCCTTTTAACTGTATTTGTCTGGTTTAGCTTTCCAAAGAAAGTAAATTAAAACTAAAGGATAAAAAGAGAGACTACCTTTCTTTTTATCCTTAAATATCTTTTTAATATTTTCTACATATTAAAAATTGGTTATTTAATTCTCATAAACAAACTATTCTTTAAAAAGGTTCATATTTTTATTTCAAAATGATTCAGTAGTCATGTAATTGAAATTTAATAAAAAATTAATTGTTATGAAATTGACTGCGTAAAAATGGTTTGCTAACCTGCTATTCGAAAAATCTAAAAACAAATACAAGAGGCTGCTGTGAATTTTAAATTAAAAACATCACTCATTATTGGAGCAATTGTTGCATCTTCATTTGTATATGCCGCAACTGTACTTTCACCAAATCAGAATAATAATAGTGGATCAATTCCATCTGGTTATTCAGATTTAGAATTTTCTTTAGCAAATGGGAATTGGGTCAAAAACCTTACTTTACCAACAAGCGCTAATAATTTGGACAAAATTACAATTCGTTCTAGTGCTGCTTATAGTAGTTATTTAGATACTTCTAATACCAATATTCCGTTAGAAGTATTAAAGGTAAATAGTGGAGATGTTTATCAATTCATCTTTAATAGCAGTCAAAATAAATGGATCGCACAGTTAGCGACAGTGAGTCCTACGAATGGTGCTAACTATGAGGTTGTACCGTTAACAACTGCATCCATACAAAAAGTACTTATTCAAAATGATAAATGGGCACAAACCATTGCATTACCAAGTGACGTACGCGATGGAACGACTGTACAAATTGTTTCCACAGCAAGTGCTGATTCCAATATAGATAAAGCAAATTTGCTATTTCCAAGCAGTTTTTTATTAAAAAATGGGTCTGAATATTGGTTTAAATATTATTCTGCTTTAGGAAAATGGGTTCCAGAATATATAAAACCTCAGAAGTTAAATGTTCAGCAAATTGGATCATCTTTAGCAGCTGTAAATAGTCCACTTACAGAAGTTTCATTTGGGGATGGGAACTGGGTATCCAATTTTACTCTTCCTGCGACTGCAAGTGATCGGGATAGAATTATTATTAAATCTACCGCGACTTGGTCTGCAAAAATTAATAATACCAATATTAATAGCCAAGCGACTTTAACGCTAAAAACAGGCGATCAATATGAGTTTATGTATGTAAGTGACAAAGGATATTGGCAGCTGATCTCTTCACCAACGAAGGTGATTGATTCATCGGCAACAATTCCTGCAATTTTACCGAATATGACTCAACCCGCTTTAAAAGTAAAACTTTCTACCTCAAATTGGCAGCCAACCTTACAACTACCAGTTAAAGCTCAAGTCGGGGATAAGGTGGTTATTGCGTCAAATGCATCGGCTGATACCTATATTAATGCCGCCAATGGTTTGTCTGCGACCATTAAAAATGGTGAAAACCGCCGTTTTATTTACACGGCTCAAGGCTGGTCAGTAGATAGCTACACAATTGATATGTTGTTAGTTTCTAGTCCAGAAGTAAATTCAATTTTAGGTGAAAGTGCTGCAAAACTTAGAATGATTGAAGGCGTAAATTTAACGAATTTAACTGCTGAAAATTCGAATGCACGTTTTTACTTAAGAGATGTGGGCTATTTAACTTATAAAATACCTGCTGCAACTTTAAAAGAAGCGATTTCTTTTGGACGTGATGACACGACCGTACAAAATGAGCGTAAACGCGTATTGGCTGATGGCGTCTATTATCAAGGCAATGAACCAGGCGATGGCGGTTGTGGCTGGGCATGGATTAATGCATCTTCATATAACATGATTGGTGCAAATGATATTGCAGGTTGTTCTTTTGCTGCGATGCGTCATGAGGTAGGACATAATCTTGGCTTATACCATAATGGTTCAACCAATATTGGTTCAGGCTTTGCTCATCCTTTAGGAAGTACTGCGATGGGTGGTAATAATATTAATTTTTACTCTAGCCCATACTTATACAACCCTAAATATGGTGTCCGTTTGGGCGTAGAAGGAAAAATTGATGCGGTGAGTGTCATTAACCTAAATGCACAGAAAATTTCTCTATATAACTAATCTCTATTTTTAGCTGTAAATAATGAAAAAAAATAAATTGTTAATAGGAACTGCTATCGCTTGTTTAGCGCTAGCAGTTCTCATCTGGCTCGCATTTTCACAGCAAAGTTCTTCTGCTTTAACGTCATCTGCAGATAGTCGACAAGAGAAAGTTGGCTTAAAGCGAGTTGAAGGTCAGACTGGTTTTGCTCGTCAAAATACAATGAATCTGAGCCCGTCAGAGAAAGAAAGATTATCTAAGCAACAAATTGTTTTTAATGAGATAGAAAAGGATCAGCTACCTTCTAATGTTAATTTTCCATTGATTAAAAATGGACAAGGCATGGTGATTAAGTATGATCCAAACGTGATTGAACTCAAAAAAGTAGGTGATACGGTTAAGTTTCAAATGTTGGAATACGGCATTAACCGCACAGGGAAAATTGTAGAGATCGAACCTGTTGACCAAGATATTGTTCGGTGGACTGGGAAATTTGATCAGGGAGATCCAAATCAGAATTTCTTTACCATTACTCAAAGTCAAAAAGACCACTATACGATCATGCAAATTTTTACCGAGAAAGGAAATTATTCGGCTGAAATTAAAGATGGGGTTGGACTAGTACAAACGATGGATGACGGAGTCACTGATCACGAGTTACATCATGATCACCCTTAGTCAAATAAATGGTTTGGATGGGAAAAGAGTATAGTTCGCAGTTTATCTGTACGGATATGAGCTTTATGCGTTCACTCTCTTTTAAAAACAAAGTATGCTTATGCCTGTAACAAGGAGCATACATGTATCAAGTACTTGCTAGAAAATACCGTCCACGTAATTTCAATGAGTTAGTGGGGCAAAACCATGTTTCTCGTGCATTAAGCAGTGCATTGGAACGTGGTCGTCTACACCATGCTTATTTATTTACAGGAACGCGTGGTGTGGGGAAGACCACAATTGCACGTATTTTAGCCAAGTGTTTAAACTGTGAAACAGGTGTGACCTCTACACCATGTGAAGTCTGTGCAACTTGTAAGGCGGTAAATGAAGGTCGTTTTATTGATCTGATTGAAATTGATGCTGCTTCAAGAACAAAAGTAGAAGATACGCGTGAACTTTTAGACAACGTTCCATATGCGCCAACGCAAGGTCGTTTTAAAGTTTACCTGATTGACGAAGTACATATGTTATCTACGCATTCCTTTAATGCGTTATTAAAAACATTAGAAGAACCACCAGAACACGTTAAATTTTTATTTGCAACGACTGATCCACAAAAGCTGCCGATTACGGTCATTTCACGTTGTTTGCAATTTACATTGCGCCCTTTAGCTGTCGATGAAATTACAAAACATCTTGGCACTATTCTTGAAAAAGAACAGATTGTTTCTGACCAAGATGCAATTTGGCAAATTGCCGAATCTGCTCAAGGTTCATTACGTGATGCATTATCTTTAACCGATCAGGCAATTGCCTATGGTCAGGGTGCTGTACAGCATCAAGATGTTAAAGAAATGCTCGGTCTAATTGACCGCACGATCATTTATGATTTGATTTTAGCGATTCATCAGAACCAACGTGAAAAAGTGAGTCAGCTTTTATTACAATTTAGACATCAAGCGCTCGATGTTTCACTTGTACTTGATCAGTTGATTTCGACATTGCATGAATTGGCAATTTTGCAATATCTGCCTGATTTGAGTTTGAAATATAGCGATGAAATCAATCGCAAAATCATGCAACTGTCCAAGCTGATTTCTGCTCAAGATTTACAGCTTTATTACCAGATTGCATGTAAAGGACGATCTGACCTACAACTTGCCGTGACGCAAGAACAAGGTTTTGAAATGTGTATTTTACGCTTATTAGCGTTCCGTCCTCTAACGCCAAATGAAATTGTGGTGTCAGAGCCTGTTCAACAAAATCAGCAAGTTGTAGTGAATCATCAAGTTCAGCAAACAGCTGAAGATATTGCTCCTGTAAGTGCTGTGCAGCCAGTTGAAGTTATTAGCCAACCCGCTATGGTTGAACCTGAACCTGAACCTGAACCTGAACCTGAACCTGAACCTGAACCTGAACCTGAACCTGAACCTGAACCTCAGTCTAATCAGGACTTAATGGTATTTGACCCAAATCATCATGAGTTAATCGGATTTGAGTCAGCATCTGTTCAAGAAACAAGTAATGTTTTGGAGGAAGATTTTATTCCTGTACCAGAACAAAAGTCAGTACAAGTTCAGGCTGAAACCCAGACCCGAAGTATTGAACCTGAACCAGCTTGCACTGCTGAGCCTATAGGTTTATTTGAAGCACCTAGCACTGATTTTCCACTTGCCCAAGATATGCCTATTGCTAATGATTTAGCCTTAGAACCTGTTGTCGAGCAACCGTTACTGGTGGAAACCCCAGAGGCGATTGAGAAGATTGAAGTTGTAAAAGAAGTTAGTGCAACTGATAACGGGCAGCTTATGCCTCAAGACATTTTGAAGCTAACCACGCAAACCTTAAAAGGTGAGTGGACACTAGCAAAATGGGAATATTGGTTTAGAACTAGTCAACTGTCTCCAGCCGTTCAAGAGCTTGCTCAGCATGGCGTAATGACAGGTCAAATTGGTGGCAATACAGTTTTCCATATTCCTCAAGAATATGAAAATATGTTGACTCAATTACAACAAGGTCTTATTGATGCATTAAATGAGCAATGGCCTGATACTCAATTTACAGTTGAATATGGTGCTGTAAATACGGCTACACCATATATCATTCAAAGTGCGCGTAAAGAAAAAGCCTTTCAAAGAGCAGCTGAGTTATTACAACAACAGCCAGTCATTAAAAGCCTCATAGAGACCTTTGATGGCGAATTACAAAATATTCAATTAAAGCCTTAACTTTTTAGTCCTGTGATGAGCTTGGAAATTATACAATTCCATGCTTTTTCACGGGATTGAAACATTCAGGTCACGTCATTGTCATTGTACTTTTCTATGTTAGCCATTTTAGATTTTAAATGGATTGTACATAGACATGAAAAGGCAATACGCAGGAATAACTTCTTTTAAATATTCATATTTTTTATTGATCAGCGCACTTTTGCTGAGTGGCTGTAACGACTCATCAAATGATAATTCAAATGCACCAGACACAGGTAAAAAGCCTGTAATGCGCTGTGCTCCTTAAACTTAAATAATAAAAAGAACCTGATCATGATTACACGTCGTAAATTTTTAAATTACTCTTTAAATATGGGCTTTGGTGCTGCGGCATTGGCGGCTTTCCCATCTAGTATTCAAAAAGCTTTGGCAATTCCTGCAAACAATAAAACAGGCACAATTCAAGACGTCGAACACGTTATTATTTTAATGCAGGAAAACCGATCTTTTGACCATTATTTTGGAACATTAAAAGGCGTTCGAGGTTTTGCTGATCGTTTTACGATTCCTCTACCGAGTGGCCGCCGTGTATGGGAGCAACTCAGAAATAACGGGCAAGTTTTAACGCCTTTTCATTTGGATGGTACAGCCAATAATGCACAGCGTGCAGATGGTACGCCTCATACATGGAATGACAGTCAGTTGGCTTGGGACAATGGACGTATGGCGAATTGGCCAGCCCATAAAACTGATATATCAATGGGCTATTTTAAAGAAAAAGAAATTCCATATCAGTTTGCGCTTGCAAATGCTTTTACGATTTGTGATGCCTACCATTGCTCTATGCACACTGGAACAGATGCGAATCGGTCTTTTCACTTAACAGGCACAAATGGGGCAACACCAACCAAGCGTTCATTTGTAAACAATGAATGGGACTGGATTGATGGTAATCCAGCCACGGCAGATCGAGGTTATACATGGAAGACCTATGCCGAGCGTTTGGAAGAAGCAGGAGTAAACTGGATTTGTTATCAAAATATGCCAGATGAATGGGGCGATAATATGCTTGGTGCATTCCGCTCATTTAGAAAGGCCAATATTGCATCTGGCTATCCGGTTGCAAGTGGTGGTGAACCGAACAAACCCTATGCCGACACGGGGCAAAAATTACCGTATAAAGCTTATGAAGCTGCGACTGATAATGCCAAAAATCCATTATATAAGGGCATCGCAAATACTTTACCGGGCAATAAACCTGAAGAATATCTTGATGCATTTAAACGAGATATTCGTGAAGGCAAATTGCCGCAAGTCTCTTGGATTAATGCGCCGTCAATTTACTGTGAACATCCAGACCCTTCAAGCCCAGTTCAGGGGGCATGGTTTATTCAAGAAATTATTGATGCATTAACTGCTGTGCCAGAGGTTTGGAGTAAAACAGCACTGATTATCAATTTTGATGAAAATGATGGCTATTTTGACCACGTACCATCACCATCTGCGCCATCTCGACTTAAAAATGGTCAATACGCAGGGAAATCAACATTAAGCAGTGCCGACATGCAGGATGAATATTTTGATCATACTGCACCAGAGGCAAGCCATTCTCAGCCTACACCTGATGGGCGCGTTTATGGGCCAGGGCCTCGTGTTCCGTTATATGTGATTTCTCCATGGAGCCGTGGTGGTTGGGTCAACTCTCAAGTTTTTGACCATACGTCCGTGCTTATGTTTTTAGAAAAACGATTTGGTGTAAAAGAGCCGAATATTAGTCCATACCGCCGTGCAGTGTGTGGTGATTTAACCAGCGCATTTAATTTTAAAACTCCAAATGCCGATGTTTTACCGCAGCTCAATGGAAAGCAAACACGTTTACAGGCAGATGAATTAAGAGAAAATCAAGAGGCTTTACCTGCTGTTCCAGTACCAACAGATAGCAAGTTACCGATTCAGCAAAGTGGTATACGTCTGTCACGAGCATTGCCTTATGAGTTGCATACCAGTTCGCGTTGTAAAGCGGATGGAAAGGTGCAATTGATTTTCTCTAATACAGGTCAGCAAGCGGCGGTTTTTCATGTGTATGACAAGCTCAATCTAGACCGTATTCCAAAGCGTTATATTGTCGAGCCGAATAAAACCTTAGATGATGAATGGGATGCTTTAAAAGATAACTTAGGTCGCTATGATTTATGGGTGTTAGGCCCAAATGGTTATCATCGTCATTTTAAAGGAGATACTCAACGTATTGTCGATAGTGGAATTAAACCTGAAATTCGAGTGTGTTATGACATTGCTAATGGTGATGTCTATGTAGAGCTTATGAATGAAGGAACCAAGGATGCGATATTGACAGTAAAACCTTGTGCATATCGACAAGACGCACCGTTACAACTTACCGTAAAAGCGGGGCAAGTCATTAAGCAGCACTGGGCTTTGGCTGACGTAGGGCATTGGTACGATTTTGAAATCACATGCCAAAGTGATGTGTCTTATTACCGACGCTTTGCTGGTCGGGTTGAAACGGGTGAGGACTCTTTTAGTGATCCTGCGATGATCTAAATAATGAAGAGGCAAAAAGAACAACGCATTTTCTTTTTGCCTCATTTTTTTATAATAAAAATTTCTCTAAAACGTCACGAGTAGACTCAGAAATTGGAACAGTCTTACGCGTTTCGCGATCAACAAAGACATGCACAAAATGTCCTTGAGCTGAGGCTTGCTCTTGGCCTTGTTTAAAGATGGCCAGTTCATAGCGCAGTGAAGTGGTACCGATTTTACCAATCGCAACACCTACCTGAATAATTTCGGGAAAAGATAATTCCTGAAAAAAACTACAAGCTGAATCGACCACTAAGCCAATTGATTGTGATTGATGAATATCAAAACCTGTTTTTTGAATGAGCAAAGCATTGGCCGCCGTATCAAAGTAACTATAGTAAGTCACATTATTCACATGACCATAGATATCGTTATCTGCCCAACGGGTCTGAATGTCTAAAAAGAACTTAAATTGATCGCGGGTTTTTAAAACTGGTTTAGTCATTAATGAATCGCCTGATAAATTGCCAAAGCAGCAGCTTCTGTCATGTCACGAGGGTTATTTTGTAGCAAGCGAGTTTGTAGCATGGCATCTTGAGCAAGCTTAGGTAGACTAGACTCTTCAATATTCAAATCTCTAAGCTTTAAGACCAAACCACTACGATCCAAATGGTTTTGCATATGGTCAATAAACAGATCACACAAACCATCTGTGCTGCCATTGCTATATGGATCTAGCCATTGCATCAGTTCCGCATAGTATTTTTTTGCATTTGGTGCATTAAATTTTAATACTTCAACCAACACTAAGGCATTGGTGTGACCATGCGATAAATGAAAATGTCCGCCAAGTGGGTAAGCTAAAGCATGCACAGCGGCAACGGGTGAATTTGCAAATGCTTGACCTGCAAGCATCGAGGCGAACAGCATGTTTTGCCTTGCTTCTAAGTCATTACCGTTTTTAAGAACTTTCGGTAAGTTATGGTTCAGTAACTTCAAAGCATTTTTGGCTAAAATATCAGTATAAATATTCTTTTTATGCTTAGAGGTATATGCCTCAATGGCATGCACCATCGCATCAATACCTGTTGCGGCAGTAATATGTGCTGGAAGATTTTGTGTAAACGTGGCATCTAAAATAGCAGTATCTGCATACAGTACCGGAGAGACAATCCCCATTTTTGTTGTCTCGCCCGTGGTCACAATTGAAATTGGAGTGACTTCCGAGCCTGTACCAGCTGTAGTGGGAATTAAAATGAGTGGAAGGCGAGCTGTGGTTACCTGATTTACGCCATACATATCTTGCAAACTTTGAGTCTGGTCAGGGTGTGCGAGCAAGGCAATTACTTTTGCAACATCTAAAGAACTACCACCGCCAAAACCAATAATGGCATCTACATTTTGCTGTTTTGCATAATTGGCTGCATCTAAAACAACTTGTTCGGGTGGGTCAGCCTGAACATCGGCATAAATGACATGTTCAATATTAAGGGTATCTAAAATTTGAATGATGGGTAGATGTAGTTGGTTTTTGACCATGCCTGCATCAGTCACTAGTAACAACTTACGGTAAGCTTTTGATGACAAAATATTCTGTAATTCTTGTATAGAGCCTAAGCCTGAGATGATATTTGGAACGGTTTGAAATTGAAAATGGCTCATATACGTTATTTCCTTATTTTTGAACATTATTGTAGAAGGGTTCTTTAGGATTCAATCTTTAAGTAACTTAGCATAAGACACTTTAAAATAAAGTAGTTCTGAAGTGATTATGTTGAGTGTTGTATGAGATATGCACTACTTTCATATGGTAGGAGGGGGAAGGTAGGCGGAGATCACGCAAGGTATTTAAACGTTTATGGAAAGGTGGGCTTTTTGTTATTTATACTGTTTGGTAGATTTTCCTGAAGACTACTAATTCATATAATGCCCTAACAATTTATAATTTTATTCGGTTCAAAAGTGAAAATTTCTAAAACTGTACTTAGTCTTATTGGATGTTCTTGTTTAATGCTTAGCTCAGCAGCAATGGCGAAAACCAGCTCTAGCGTCTATTCACCTAAAAATGGTGTAATTTGTGACAAATATATCTGCGCTGACAAGAAAGGTGTATCTAAAAAACTTACAGCCAAATACTTAGGAACTAACAAAGCGAACAGAGCATTCTCTCAAGGTGATTTTGATACTTCAGCATTCACACTCTCAAATGGTGTGTTCTGTGATACCAAAACAAAACTATGCCATGTCGATCGATACTTTGAAAATGGGCATCGTAGTAAAGTTGATAGAAAAATGACGGATAAACTTTTTAAAAATAAATGATTTTTATCCAAGTTTTACTTAAAAGCCCATAATATTGGGCTTTTTTTACATAATATCAGATAAATAGACTATTAATTAAAAAATATCTAAGCCCTGAAAATCTGTTTTTTGCTTAAATTTTCTGAAGATATCAACGAAAACAGTTTTTACAAGTAGGATTACTACTATTTAAAAATTTTATGAACCTATAATTATAGCGACTTTAGCATTCGCATTAATTGCCACAGTTGTAGTGATGATACTTAGCCTGATAGATCCTTAATTTCATAGACGAAAAAAGATTGTAGAAGTAATCAAAGAAGTTAAGAAAGCCAAAGATGATATTCAAAGTAGTTAACCGCCTTCTGGCGGTATTATTAACTAGATCACATATATTTCTGTCATTTGTCGGATTTAATTAAATTGTTTAGAGACCTGTTTATACTGAATGTTCAAAATAAAAACAGGGTAACGACGTGAAAAATATTATTTTAGCAACAATAATGGGCTTCAGTGGAATCAGTAGTGTATTTGCTGAGTGTACATATAGCTTTGATGCAACATTAGCTCAGTTGCAATCTTTAGGTAATACTTCTGTTCAGAAGTTTCCAACTATTATAGGAAATAAGTTTTCTTATAAGACATCTCAACAAAGTCCAATTTATACGGCTTATAGTCAGGATTATCTGACAAGGGCATTAGCCGCAAATGATAATCAAGCTTCGCTCTATACACGTGGTGACAAAATACTACCGACAACCGGAATAATAGCTTTTGAATATAAAATTAAAGTTCCTACACTAGGTAATACTGGTTATGTAAATATTTTCCCAGCTTTATCTGGTGGAATCATGCAGAACGGTAAGGCTGTACATTTTATAGTTGCTTACCAACATGGGCCGACAAGTAATAATTTTTATATTCAAACTACATCAAATGATAGCGCGTTAGTTACTAATGGATTTAGTTTAGCTCCGGAAGTTACTTCTGATGGTTACCAAAAGATTGGTATTTATATAAATCAGAACTCTAATCAAGTTGGTTTGGTTTTTAATGGGGTAAATAAAGGGTATTTTGCAACATTCCCTTCTAAACTAGATAACCTGTATTTTTCATTAACCTCTAATTTTTATGATTTAGCAGCAACTGATGCGAACAAAGATGTCTCTATCGAGTTCCTACTTGATAGATCGAAAATTACACAAAGTTATCCAACTGGTACCAAAGATATTTGTGGAGTAGCTTTGTAAAAAGTCCATCAAATTAAAAGACTCCTCGCCAGCCACTTTCGAGTGGCTTTTTTATGTCTAAACGAAAAGTGAAATGAACAGAAAAAAATAATATAAAAAAGTTATTCCTTTGTGTAAAAGCCCTCTGATGAGGGCTTTATTATTTTCTTAAAAATTAGAAGATCAGATCGTTTGTCGAGTGATTTATCAACTTTTAATCTATTGATAAACATTATTTTCCTTTTCAAGCCATGTGAGTTTTGACAAAATGCAACACGTCACAATGGTCAATTCAATTCTGACAATAATTTATAGTTTTGTTAGGATTTTGCATGCACCATATTTATTTCTATTTAATTCAAATGTTTGGAAGTAATTTCTAATGGAAACACAATATAAGGTGTTATGTGTCTGTTTAGGAAATATTTGCCGTTCTCCTACGGCTGAAGTGGTTTTTAGACATTATTGTGATGCACATCAACTTAATGTAATTGTCGATTCTGCTGGAACGAGTAATTATCATCCAAATAAAGCACCAGATCAGCGTAGTCAGCTGCACGCTAAAAAAAGAGGCTATGACTTATCCTCTTTACGTGCAAGACAGCTTTCAACTCAAGACTTTTTAGAATTTGATTTGATTTTGGCAATGGATCATCAAAACTTTGATGATATTCATGACATGCTACAAAGTGCGGTTTCTCAGTTTGGGACTCATCAAATTCGTGCAAAAGTAGCTTTAATGAGCGAGCATGATCCCCAATATCTGCAACAAGCCTTACCTGACCCTTATTATGGCGGAGCTGAGGGCTTTGAACGTGTACTCAATCAATGCGAGTCCAGTAGTTTGGCGTGGATTAATATTTTAAAAAAACAATTGAATGTTTAAGAGTAGGTTTTTCAATACAATGCAAATTCAAAATCAGGTACAGCTTAAGCCATTCAATACTTTGAGTTTAGATGCAACAGCGTCTCACTATACCAAAGTCCAAACTATTCAGGATATTGAGAAAGCTCTGGGTTTTGCTGAAGAGCATAATTTAAATGTACTTGTATTATCGGGCGGTAGTAATATGCTACTGCCGCAACAGATCAATGCGTTGGTTATTCATCTAGATATTCAAGGTATCGAAGTTTTATCGAACGATGATGACTTTGTTCGAGTTAATGTTGGTGCAGGCCAAGTCTGGCATGATTTCGTTTTATACAGTACTCAGCAAAATTGGTTTGGCTTGCAAAATCTCGCACTTATTCCAGGCTTAGTCGGTGCTTCACCAGTACAAAATATTGGTGCTTATGGGGTAGAAGTAGGTGAGTTTATTGAATCGGTACAAGTATATGACCGTAAACTTAAACAAACTCAGACAATTTTAGAAGCAGATTGCCATTTCGCCTATCGTCATAGCATTTTTAAAGATGATCCGAACCGTTACATCATTACGCATGTGACTTTTAAATTGCTTAAACATCCCCATTTAAAGCTTAACTATGGTGATTTGAAGCAAGCAGTTGGAGATAATCAGACTGCCGAGAACTTACAAAATCAAGTCATTCATATTCGTCAAAGTAAGCTCCCTGATCCAAAAGAATATCCAAATGTGGGAAGTTTCTTTAAAAATCCAATAGTTAATCCTCAAGAATTTGAGCGCTTAGTCACACAATTCTCAACAATTCCACATTATCCTCAAGCGAGTGGAAACGTTAAAATTGCAGCAGGATGGTTAATTGATCAGGTGGGTTGGAAAGGTAAACAACTTGATATGGTGGGTATGTTTCACAAACAGGCATTGGTTTTGGTCAATTATGCCAATGCATCTCTTACTGATGTAAAGAAAACTTATCAGGCTGTACAACATGATGTTGATCAGCGTTTCCATATTATGTTAGAACCAGAGCCTGTGCTTTATAACAATTTAGGTTTAATTGAAAATCATACGGAATAGTTTTATGCCACAAGTACACTTAATGGTACGTTTAGTACAAGTAGTCACCGTGCTATTTTTACTATTGGGCTGTTTCGTGGTTTTTTTATATTCGCCGTTTTATTCAAAATTAATTGTAGCTGGACTTAATTATTTTGTACCGGTTGATGTTAATCAAGTCGCTGCTGAAAGCCAGAGACAGGCTGCATTAAGTGAGCATGACAATTTAGAACCAGGCTCAAATCTATGGATTGCTCGTCAAGCATATTTAAAGCTGACTGAAAAAGCTTTACGTGAAAAAAAGACAACAGATCTGACCTATCTTCAAGAAAACTATAAGGCTTTGCAGCAAATTATTCTTTTAGAAGAAAAGGAACAAGATTCAGAGGCAGCCGCTTCCGTAACTGTTCCTTTAGTGGTTAGAAACTCAGAAATTGATGCGGCAGATGAAGCAAGCAGCCCAGTTGACGAGTCACTTTTGATTAGTAGCTCTGAAAATAAGGCACTTACAGAACAATATACAGAGTTCTTGGCAAGAAAGCCTGAAGTACCAGAGCATCAAAAAGCTGTCAGTGAACCTGAACAGAAAATTGAGTATGTCCGTAAAAACCCAATACCAGTCCAGTCTAAAAAGTTATCAGAACCTTATGCAATTGTTGTATTGGGTGGCGGATTAACCTTAGATAAAAATGGTAAAGATATTGTGGTTAATGGCTACACGCGCTTACGCTTGGAAAAAACTTTAGAAATTGAAAAACAAAGTCATCTTCCTATTGTGCTTAGCGGTGTTGAAGCGCCTTATATGCAAACTTGGTTAAAAGAGCGCGGTGTGGAAGCAAAACTATTAGAAAAACGTAGTATGAATACATGTGAAAATACACGATTTAGCTCTCTGTTGCTTCAGAAGAAAGGAGGCGCTCCGACGGTTATGTTGGTTACTGATGAATATCATATGCCGCGTACACGTCGACTATTTGCCTTAAATGGTATAGAAACGATTCCTGTTGTAGCTCCAATGCCAACACCACTTACACGCTGGCAACCAAGTGTGCAAAATTACGATCATAGCCGCCGTGCGAATTATGAATTACTTGCGACAATTCGCGACATGTTGTTTGGTTCAAGCGATTGTCGAGAGGTACCTTAATGTCAGATATCCCGTTTCTCAATCCTGCTGTATTAAAACAATTAGATTTACCGGTCCCGAACCGTGATCTCACACCACAGGTTTTAAGTCCACTCAATTTAAATACACTAGAAGAACCATCTCGCGATTTACTGGCCTATCGCAAGTTGTATGGCTTACATTTACTTGAATGTGACCATTGGCAAGGCTATGTTCAAATGCCACTATTTCGCTTACATGTGCAGGTTTTCAAACCTAAAATAGACAAAATACAAGGTACTGTCTGTTTATTACATGGTTATCTTGAGCATAGCGGTATTTATCAGCCAATCATCCGTGAAATTCTTGAACAAGGTTTCAGTGTAATTACCTATGACTTACCTGGTCATGGCCTCAGTAATGGTTCACCGGCAAGCATTCAAAATTTTGACCACTATCAACAAGTACTGATGGCGGTTTACCAATATGTGAAACATGCAGATCAGTTGCCTAAACCTTGGGTTGGAATTGGGCAAAGCACGGGCGGGGCAATTTGGATGCATCATTTATTAGAATATGCTGAAAAACGCCAAGATCCGATTGTAGATAGAGTCTTATTACTTTCTCCTCTGATTCGCCCAGCAAAAACCGCATGGTGGCATAACCCAGTCGGGTTAGGCATTATTCGTCGTATTAAAAGACAGGTTCCGAGACACTTTAGACGCAATAATCATAATCCGGAATTTTTGCGTTTCATTCGTTTAAAAGATCCGTTGCAACCTCGGATGATGGGGATGGACTGGATTTTGGCAATGTCAAAATGGATGCAAGAAATGGAAGAACGACCCGCTTGCCGTATCCCTGTTTGGCTTGCACAAGGTGCTCTTGATCAGACGGTTGATTGGCGTTACAACATTGAATTTATTCGTCGTAAATTTAGGCTTCAAACACTATTAATGCTTGAAGAAGGTTCACATCAATTAATTAATGAACGTGCAGATATACGTGCGGCTTTAACAGGATTGATTCCAGCCTTTTTACATGCGAAACCAAAACATTTTTATTATTAAAAAATAATGCATCTATCCAATAATTTTGGATAGATGCATGACTTAATCTATGTGCCTTATTTTGAATTTTGGTAAAGCTGCATGAAGTTTTTATAAACTGAAGATTGCTTTTGTGGACTATACATATTGCGTTCAATCGTTCCTTTATCCGTTTTTATTAAAACGTTTACATTTTGAGCATTTTTAAACTCTTGTAAGAATTGGCTTGGAATAATAAAGAACGTAGTTGAATGTTTAGGCACTAATCGACTTACATTCGTTTTTTCAGTCGCTTGAGCGGGTTGATAAGTAAATCGTTTGCCATCAATATCAAATATTAACTCGTTAATATCATAAAAGTTATAACTACTACTTAAATGAACATCTACGCGCAGCTGATCTTTTTGATTCTCGTTCCATTTAACGAGCAAGCTAGGACATAATTCAGTTGGTAAACAGTTGAGCTGACCAGCTGTCTTTACTACTGTAGGAGCTGTTGCTTTATCTGTACCAAATTGTGTGGTGCTGCAAGCCGTTGTAAGTAGACAAGAACCCAATAAAAGTAGAGATTTCTTCATCATATAAATTCCAAGATAGTATGTTTAATATTATTTATGTTAAGGCCAATAATTTTGACATAAATTAACGTGTAGTTGGGCTTAAAAATACAAATGGTTTTGCAACTTTAAAAGAAGAAGTAGCATCACCTGCATAGATATGGCTTTGATCGGGCCCTAAATCAAGTCTACGCGTTTTACCATCTTTAAAATTAATCTTTTTTAAATCAACCCAAAATACATTTGGTGATAGGGCAGATTCGAAAAATAGAGCATCTGTTTATGATCGGCCACAGTTCGCCAACGAGTCGAAGAGATATTAGGTTCTTCTTGAGTATTTAGTCCATAGGGAACAGACGCATTTCGAATCACACTAAATACAGAGGCTTGAGCCTGTTTACTATCATCATTTTTGGGAATTGCATTAATATAAAATGATGCGCGTGCAAAGCGATCAGATGCTCGGTTTGTACCAGGAAGCATGATCGTTCCACCAATTTGTTTCCAATATTCGGCAAGTGCGAGTTGCTTATCGAAAGTAGGTGAGTTAGTCATGACTTGATAGTTGCGACTATGGTGAATAATCTGCTTTCCACCAATATATTCAATAATTGCACTATCACCTGTTTTATCAGAAATGGATAAATGTAAAGTGGTAAGCCTTGATTCACCTGGAACATTGTCGGTAACAATGGTGTAAGGTTCTTTTTCTAAAGCTTTGACAGCCTCATCTACAGTTGCAAAATTATCGAGCACATATTGTGCCCAAGCAGCAATGCTTAGTAATGGTTTATTAGATTTTTTTACATCTGGATATTGAGATTCTACTAACCATAAAATATTGGCAACCAATCCAGCTTCATTCATGCCATCTGTTGTGGAAACTTCATAACCTGTAGCAATCACACTTCCATATTTAGACGTCCATTTTATTGAGTTGGAGCCTGCACTACCATCACGCGTAATCCCGCTTGGCATAATCCATAAATTTGTACCCGTATCAACTTTCCAGTCCATCGAACGAGCAGTAATAATATGTTGGTCATTGCCTAAATATACAGCGCGTGTACAAGCAACAGCATAGCTACTTAAGCCTACCGCCAGTGCAACAAAAGAAGAGATGAATGTTTTTTTCAACATGATGAGATACCTTCTTGTTATAAGCATTAAAAAGTTTTTATTAAATAAAATTAAAATGTGTACGTTATTTATACTTTTATATTAGGTGAAAAATCAATTAAATACAAATTAAAAGGAGAGTGAAATTTAATTAAAAATCACATATTAGTTTTAATCATGGAAGAGCATCACACTATAAATGTAATGCTCAAATTATAGGATTAATATAAATTAGAAATGATTGGCATCAGCCATATTCCACATCCGATAATAAAAATTATCATCGTCATTATTAAGTTCAGATTGTAAAAGTTCACCTTCTTTTAAGAAAAAATGCAATTGAGCATAGTTCTTAATTTCACGATCATTTACTCGCTGAGCCAAATGATGGGCTTTAATATCCGAAGGATGACGTAAACCTGCGGCAGCAATCATTTCAGATAATGCATGCAAGGTATTTTTATGAAAATTAAATACCCGTTCTGATTTAGTTGGTACATCAATTGCTTTTTGGCGGTCTTTATCTTGGGTTGCAACACCTACAGGGCACTGGTTAGTGTGACAGCTTTGTGCCTGAATACACCCAACAGCAAACATGAAACCACGTGCTGAGTTAACCCAATCTGCACCTAGTGCAAAAGTACTGGCGATATCGAATGCACTAATAATTTTACCACTCGCACCAATCTTAACTTGATCTCTTAGTCCCGCACCGACAAGTGTGTTATGGACAAAGCGCAAGCCCTCACGTAATGGCGTACCAATATTATCGCTAAACTCAATTGGTGCTGCACCTGTACCGCCTTCAGAACCATCAACCACAATAAAGTCAGGAACAATTTTTGTTTCAAGCATTGCTTTAACAATACTCATAAATTGCCAAGGTTGACCAATACACAGTTTAAAACCAACTGGTTTACCGCCAGATAATGTGCGCAACTTCTGTAAGAAATGCATCATTTCAATTGGGGTAGAAAAGCTAGAATGCTTTGCAGGAGAAATACAATCATGATCGCGAGAAACGCCGCGGATTTCGGCAATTTCTGCGGTAATTTTATGTTTAGGTAAAATACCGCCGTGGCCTGGTTTAGCACCTTGTGAAAGCTTCAGCTCAATCATTTTGATCTGTGGTAATTGGGATTGTTTGGCAAACTTTTGCTCGTCAAATTTCCCATCTACGGTACGGCACCCAAAATAACCACTGGCAATTTGCCAAACAATATCACCGCCATTTTCTAGATGATAAGGGCTTAAACTACCTTCGCCAGTATCATGATAAAACCCACCTAGCTGCGCTCCTTTATTTAATGCACGAATTGCATTGGCACTTAAACTACCAAAGCTCATGGCAGAAATGTTCATGATTGACGCGCTATAGGGTTGAAGGCATTGAGCATTACCAACCTGAATACGGAAACTCTTTGGATCTGCTGGTGGGCACGGGCTTATTGAGTGGACAATAAAGCGATAGTTTTCTTGATAAACGTCAATAATTGAACCAAAAGGTTTATCTGCATTTTCATTTTTAGCGCGTTGATAAACTAGACTTCGTTGCATACGCGAAAAAGGTAGAGCATCTTGATCCGCTTCAATAAAGTATTGACGAATTTCTGGGCGTATATCTTCAAACAAAAAACGGAAATGCCCCATAATTGGGTAGTTTCTTAAAATTGAATGTTTATTCTGCAAAACATCATAAAGGCCTAATAGGCTTAGTGCACCCGTGAGTACCCATAAACCGTTAAGTAGAGTATCTGAAATAAAATAATAGATACTATGAGGTGTATATACCGTACGAAACCATGTAATGCTGAGTGCAGTAAAAATACATAAGAACCAGAGAGAATGGCGTGAAAAGAATGTATTGAGAAATTTATGTCGAATGATTTGTGCTGGACTCGCCATATTGGAACAAATTCCTAATGTTTTACTGGCACATACCTTGCCAAGAAGCAAGTAAAACTACAAGTATGGAATTGTTAGTTTTAGGGGGCAAAAAAGAGTACATTCAAAGGTTCGCTCGGTTTAGAAATATATTTTTAAATAGAAAGTATTTTGACTATAAATAATATTTAATCTGAAGCTATTGGAGTTAAGGTAAGTTATCAAATTTTTAATTATAAAGTTAATGGTTTTTTTTAATGTTTAGTTATACTGAAAAATATATTTTGTTAAATTAACTTCTAAAAAGCTATATATAAACTAAATGTAAATTTAGATTTATTTAAAAATGGAAAAATTGTTTGAATGCTATTTGTACATTTTTGGTTTAATTAAGACTGTGCTATTTAATTATTCTTTGCTAATATAAATAAATTGAAATAATATTTTTTAATAGACATTACTACAACTATATAAGATTCTAAAAATTATTTAAGGACTGAAATGAATTGGAAATTATTAATATACTCTATTCTTCTAACAGGAGTCTTTTTCTTAACTTTAATGTTCTATTTAGGTTTTGATTTAGATACTTTTAAAAAAGTCGCTCTAATACAAAGTTTGTTAGTAGCTGCGGCTATCATATTTGACTCTATGGAACGAAAGAATAATCCAATTTTTCCAGGATGTATCGTTTATCCCTTAATTGGTATTGTATTCGTTTTAGGGTTTACGCCTATTTTAGAGTTTTTTGCTGAAAGACCAAAAGGATTTCATAGTTGGGATATTAGGAATATGTTTGTGATCAACTCTAGCGGTGCAGACTATCAATTTGGGGAACTGGCTTGGTATGGCAAAGCTTATATACAGTTAGGTTTTGCTATGGTTGGTGGATTTCTTGGCTTATTTTTTCATCTAATTTTTAGAAATAGTTAAGCTAATGCTAACCTCTTCTGGTATGTGAAAAGTTGTTTTAATTACTGAAAATTCTTAAAAAATCCTAGAACTGTTATAAGTTACTTAGATTTCTTATTCATAAAATATTGTTTTCTTATTCATTTAAAATATATAGGATAATCAATAGCTTATTTTTTGTTCTTATTTTTTTGACCAATAGTTAAAAAATTATAAAAGACTAAAAGTGATGGTAAATTTTAACTAATGAAAAGCTATCATTTTTTTAGTAAAACTAATAAAAGATAAATAAAAGTATCGAAAATTCATATAAAAAGTGTAATAAACCATAAAAATTTTTCTAATTGAGAAATTCATCAGAAGTTGAATTATTAATTGATATTTAAAATGAAACTTATGTTAGTATTTTTGTTGTTTTTTTGTATTATGCGCGGTCAGTAGAGTAAAAAAATAACGCTTTGAAAAAACAATCAGAAAAGCTAGTGATTGTGATGGGGAAGGCTAGTTTTTACATCTATTAATTTTATTGGCGTAATGTAAAAAAGGTTTTTTACCATGAAAAAGTCTCTCATTTGTTTACCAGCAATTGCTATGGGTTTAATGTCTATCACTGCAGCAAATGCTGCAACAGCAACAGGCACCTTGACTGTTAAAGCAACAATTACAAATAGCTGTGTATTGAATACTTCAGCTACAGGTACAACAGCTAACGCAGTTTTAGATTTTGGTACTTTAAGTTCTCTTGCTAGCAACGTCGATGCAGATACTACAACGACAGGTGGTACGGCCATCAAAGTTTTATGTAACAACACTGTGCCATGGACTTTGGCTTTTGATGCCGGCAAAAATGCTCAAACAACTCAACGTCGTATGATTGGTGGCGCAACAAGCAACGAATTTATTCCTTACAACCTCTTCTCTGACACTAACCGTGCAACAGCAATTGGTATTTCAAGTACTGCATATAGTGGTACTGGTACTGGTGCTCCACAAGCAATTAACGTCTATGGTCGTATCCCTGCTGGCTCAACTTTGCCAAGTGCAGGTAGCTATGTTGACACTGTAACTGTAACAGTGACTTATTAATTTTTAATAAGTTTTATTGTGTCATTGCTAGCTCTTGATTGAGAGAGCTAGCCTAATTTGAGAAAAGTAGTTCTGGGCAAATCATGAGAAAAAATATCTTTGCTATTACAAGTTTATTGTTATTTTTGCCTAGTATGCTGAACGCTGCATCAATTCGTCTTTCGCCTGTAAGTGTTGAAATATTAAATGATCAATCGGCGTCCTCAATTAGTTTATATAATCAGTCAAATGAAAGCACTGATTTGCAGGTACGTGTATTTGAATGGCGCCAAAATGCCGGGCAAGATCAATTAATACCTACAGATGAGATCGCGGTTAGTCCACCGTTTTTAAAATTACAACCTAATGATTCTTATAATTTACGTGTAGTTAGAATTAATCCAGCACCAGTTTCTGGTGAGCAAACATACCGTATTATTATTGATGAACTACCAAAACCGATTGATAACCGTAAAGCGGATCAAGGGATTAATGTACTACTACGTTCGTCATTGCCACTATTTGTCGTAAATAAAGATGCAATTACTAAACTTACTTGGTCAATTCAACAAGAGCAAAATATTTCTTCTCTTATGATTAGCAATGTTGGCAATCGACATGCACTTTTAAATAATTTAATGCTTGTTGATGTGACAGCAAATAAAAGCTATGCCATTAAAGTAAATACGGTGAATGGTTATATTCTTGCTGGCAAAGCAAGAAATTTTAATATTAGCCCTGATTTTAAATTTCAAACGGATCATAAATATAATATTTCATTGAATATTAACGGTAAGCAAACATCTCTTTAAAGAGGCACACATGAAATATCTCGTAAGTGCCTTATGTGTTATGTATTTGCCGATTCATGCTTTTGCTGAATCATTGCAAGATAACACCAATATTGCTTTACCAAGTATTCCGGAAGTTACAAACTCTTCTCATCAGGTATTCAGTTCTGATAAGGCGTACACACAGCTTTTTTTAAAGATTTCTATTAACTCGAATATTTCAACAGATTTAATCTCGGTACACCAAGATCAAGATGGAAAGCTGTATATTCGTGCTCGTGACTTAAAAGTTTTAAGGGTAAAAATGGATGAACACACTCCAGATAGCCAACGGGTGTGTATTAATGAGCTAAAAGGAATTCAGTTTAAATATCTTGAGAATGAGCAAGCTTTAAACTTACAAGTTCCGTCGAACATGTTGACGGATTATTCAGTTGACTTAAATGGCCAGCAGATTACCAGTCCTCATTTACTAAAAATGAAGCCTTTAAACGCAGCCATTTTGAACTATAGCCTGTATCACACCCTGACCAATGACGAGAATGTTTTCTCCGGTTCGGCAGAAGGGATCTTTAACAGCGCAATCGGTAATTTTTCATCAGGGGTTTTATACAACGGCAGTAATGAAACTAGTTATAGCCATGAAAAGTGGGTGCGTCTGGAAAGTAAGTGGCAGTATGTAGACCCTGAAAAGATCAGGATATATACCTTAGGAGACTTTATTTCCAATAGTTCTGATTGGGGGAATAGTGTACGTCTTGCTGGTTTCCAGTGGTCGAGTGCTTACACCCAACGTGGTGATATTGTCACTTCGGCATTACCACAATTTTCTGGCTCGGCTGCACTGCCTTCGACATTAGATTTATATGTTAACCAACAAAAGATTTATTCAGGACTTGTTCCCTCAGGTCCGTTTGATATTAAGCAGCTACCGTTTATTTCCGGAAATGAAGTCACGCTTGTGACCACCGATGCAACGGGTCAGCAGAGCATTACCAAACAAGCTTACTATTTTTCATCTAAAATTTTAGCAAAAGGCATTAATGAATTTTCAGTAGATGTCGGTGTTCCACGTTATAACTATGGGCTGTATTCGAACGATTATGATGATGCCACCTTTGCTTCGGGTGCGATTCGATACGGCTATAGCAACTCACTAACCTTAAGTGGTGGTGCAGAGGCTTCTACAGATGGGCTATCAAATCTGGGCACTGGTTTTGCCAAGAACCTGTTTGGTTTTGGGGTAATTAATGCTGACATTGCAGCGAGCCAGTATAAAGATGAAAACGGTTATTCTGCCTTGGTTGGTTTAGAAGGACGGATTAGTAAGAATATTTCGTTTAATACCAGTTACCGTAAAGTCTTCGATAACTATTTTGACCTTGCCCGTGTCTCTCAAATTCGATATTTAAAAGATAATCAAACAGATGCTGAACCCAAAAACTATCTAAGCTACAGTGCGCTGGCAGATGAGATTTTTAGGGCAGGAATTAACTATAATTTTTATGAGGGGTATGGAGCTTATCTGGGTTATAACCAGATTAAATTTAGCGACAACTCTTATAGGTTAGTCTCTGCCAATTTAAGTGGAAGTCTGAACAAGAACTGGGGATTTTATACCTCAGCGTATAAAGATTATGAAAATCACAAAGACTATGGCATTTACTTTGCGCTGCGTTACACACCGTCTACCCGAGTTAATGCGATTACAAGTATTTCTAATGAAAGTGGTAAAACAACATATAGACAAGAAATAAATGGATTTAGTGACCCACAAATCGGTGCATTTGGATGGGGAGGCTACGTTGAGCACGATCAGGATGCCAATCAAAACAATGCATCTATCTATGCATCTTACCGTGCCCGTGCTGCTTATCTGACAGGTCGATATAACCGAATTGGAGATAACGATCAGGTTGCACTTTCAGCGACAGGATCGTTGGTTGTGGCAGCAGGGCGGATTTTTGCAGCTAATGAAATTGGAGACGGCTACGCGGTCGTGACCAATGCTGGACCACAAAGCCAAATTCTAAATGGTGGAGTCAACCTAGGAGCGACTGATCGAACCGGTCGATTCTTAATTTCAAATTTAAGACCTTATCAGCTTCATCATATCTATCTAGACCCATCATATTTACCTTTAGAATGGGATGTCACATCAACTAACCAAACAGCATTCGTAGGTTATCGCCAAGGAACCTTGGTTGACTTTGGCGCTCATCAGGTCATTTCAGGATTAGTCAAACTTGTTGATTCGAATAACTCAGCGTTATTGCCAGGTTATAGCGTTCGAATTAATGGACAGCAAGATGGGGTAGTTGGCTACGATGGTGAAGTATTTATTCCAAATCTATTAAAACAAAACAAACTTGAAGTAGATCTTCTGGATCATGGTTCATGCCAAGTTAATTTTGCGTATGAAAATAAGCAATACAGTGCTAAAAAGTTGGGGCCTTATGTATGTCGATAACTACTGTCAGTCATAGTTTTTGGATGAAGGGTAAAAAGCTTTCATTGGCCATAAAGTATATTTTAGCAATTGTTCTGTCTTTTATATTATATGCATTTTTTAGCTCTGCACATGCGGCTTGTACGGTAACTGGAACGACTAATAGTACGTATACCTATACGGCTGCCACAATTAATAGTGATGCAAACATCAACTTTTCTGGCACGATTAGCTGTCTTGGTGGGCGTACTACTCCTGAAATTTCAGCTTATATGTGTATGAAAACCGTATTTACGGGAAACACGAACGCCAATAATAGCGTTTCATTACCTTATACGGTCACTGCAAATGTAGGTGGCGCAGGTTCTTTTACCACAAATCAGACCTCAAATGTTTGGTATGGACCAGTGAGGACAGTCGCTTCAAATAATATTATTAATTACTCTGTAAATGTAAAAGTCCCAGCCCGCATTGGTTCGCTCATTGCATATCCTAAAGGTACATATACTGGTACGGTTCAGCTTTTTTGGGACATGCAGGCAAGCTCTAGTAGTGTCTGTGAAGGTAATAGCGGAGGCGGTTGGGATTCAGGTAATACCACTATAACGGCTAATTATGTTGTACCGAGTTTATGTCAATTAGATTCAACATCAAATGTTGATTTTGGCAATATTAATGATATTGGTTCGACTAGTCGTGATTACACTGCGCAAGGTGCTGTGAATACGACTTGTAACAATGGAACGCCATATAGTATTTACTTGGGGGATGGAAATAACCGTATTGCTGGAGGTTTTAGACGTATGACAAATGGTAGTAGTCAATATATTCCCTATCAGCTATATCAGAACTCGACTTATAGTACGGTATGGGATACTACAGGTGGTGTAACCGCGGTTGGAGGTTCTGGAGGTGTTTCCAAAACAGGCTCGGGCAATGCTCAAAGTACAAATGTGTATGGAAAAATTCCGCAGGGCACAACTATTTCAACGACTCCTGGTAACTACTCAGATACGATAGTTGTTACAGTAACTTATTAATTATCTGTTGGAATTTGATATTGAGTATCTTTCTGGTGCTGGGTTGGTAATGTGAATATCCGTGAGTTTGATATTAGATATTTAAGCTAAACTTAATTTGAAAATTTAGTTCTATCTAAATAGTGATCTCTATAAATTTGATGTTTAATTGTTCTAATTTAAAGGAAGTAGAAAAGCTTTTACAGAAAAGATAGTTGAAAAAAAGACGGTTAACGGTAATGTTGTTTTAGGATAAGTAAAAACAGAAAAAGACAAATTAAAAAAATAAGAAAAAACATCTGATGAATAAATACCTTATGAATATTAAATGTATTTTTACACAAGTTAACACATTGTACAAATTAAATTACAGTTCTCTTAGCTTTATTTAATCTTTCTTATCAATAAAAAAGCTTTTAGGGTAAAGCTGGTTATTAATAAATTAGTTATTTGTACTGCAAAACAAAGTGTTAGAATTGTAGGGTTGGGATGTTTTGATATATACAATTATCTCGAATTTTAACCTATTGAAAATACAAGGGTTTACCACTTGTTCCAACCACTTACAATCCAAACTAGACTCGGCGGATTCTACTTTTTCTATTATTCCATTGTTGGCACATTTATGCCTTACTGGAATTTATATCTTCAAGATCAAGGGTTTAATTATCAAGAAATTGGTGTTTTATCGTCAATTGCTATTGTAACGCGTTTCTTTGCACCATTGGTATGGGGATGGATTGCTGACAAATCTGGTAAGCGAATGCTATTAGTACGGTTGGCGACTTGGATGGAATCATGTATATGGTTGGCTATTTTTATAGTTCCCAATACGTTTCAATCCATTGCTTTACTCATGCTTATTTTTAGCTTCTTTCAAAATGCTATTTTAGCTCAATTTGAAGGGGTTACTTTATTTTGGTTGGGCGATCAAAAAGCTAAACTTTACGGCAAAATCCGTAAGTGGGGATCTGTTGGATTCATTGTGGGTGTTTTCGTTATTGGTGCACTTCTAGAAATAGTACCTATTTCGATGCTTCCGATTTTATTATTAATTATTGCTTCATTGGCATTTATTTGGTCTTTCACAATTCGAGAACCGGATGGTGCGCCTACCTCACAAAAGCAGTTAGAGCCTTTACTTCCCGTACTTAAGCATCCGACAGTAGCTGCATTTTTTTCCATTGAATTTATTTTACTTTTTTCGCATGCGCCTTTTTATAGTTTTTATAGTAATTTTCTAAAATCTTTGAATTTCAGTACCACTGAAATTGGATTTTTATGGGCTATGGGTGTTTGTGCAGAAATTTTTATGTTTTCAATTGCTCCAAAGATTTTTCAACGTTTTTCGTGGCGTAGTTTAGTGATTGTGTGTTTACTAGTGACGAGCATACGCTGGATGTTAGTTGCACTATTTTCACATTATTTTGTTGGTCAACTTTTTACACAATGTTTGCATGCTTTTAGTTTTGGTCTATTTCACTTAATTGCGATGCGAGTTATTTTTCAAAATTTCTCGGCTGGACAACAAGGGCGTGGACAAGCGCTTTACAGCACCATGTGGGGCTTAGGTGTGGCTTTTGGCAGTGTTCTGGCTGGACATTTTTGGAAAATTCTTTCCGGTGAAATCATCTTTATGTGTGCCAGCTTGGTTGTACTCTTAGGCTTATGCTTTGTAATGTGGCTTCCTAAACAAATTGATTCCTCAACGGCATAAGCTCGAAATAATGAAAAAATAAGGTATTTATATTGAAAAAAGCAAGTAAATATAAAATTGTTTGATGACTTGTTGTAGAACGTTACAGTTGAAAAATATTGTTTTTATATGGTTATGAACCAGTGAATTTGTCAAAAAATATGCTAACTTAAGTTCATGCGTTTAATGATTAATAAATCTATGAAAAATATTTATATTATTGGATTATTGTGGGCTTGTTCTGGTTTAGCTGTGGCAGAAACGGCGACTCAGCAGCCAGCCGAACAACCCGTTCGGACAGCAAGTAATCCTAATGCTATACGTATTGTTACGCGTCCTGAAATTATGGGATTATGGGGGATGGAAATTCCAAATAATAAGAAATGTGTGGAATATTATAATTTCCGTAGCAGTAATGATGTAGTGATCAAAAGTGGTCAAGAATGGTCATATGGCTTATATGAATATCAACCGTCAGATGATCCTAAAGAGCAGTTAGCTGCTTTAGTCATGCAAATTAAATTTGATAATAATAAAATGGATTGTTCTGGACAGAAACAAGATCAAACAGGTGATGTTTCTCAATATTTTGTACAGTGGAAAAATGATCATACTATTAACTTCTGTTCAACCGCTAAGGGGGAGCAGTGTTTTGCGACTTTGCGTAGAGTACTACCATAAAGTAATAGATATAAAAAAAAGCCTCTTATTTATAAGAGGCTTTTTTTTATTATGCAGTTTCAGCTTTCTTCTTTTCTTCCAATTGCTTTAGCAAGTGTTTTTCAAGATAATGGATGTCCATTGCTTGAGAGCAGAAGCTCTTATCTTGCAAAATAAGATCTTTATGCAGAGGAATATTGGTTTTAATTCCTGTAAGGATCATTTCATCTAAAGCTTGACGCATACGTGCAATTGACGTTTCACGGTCTTTACCATGAGAAATCAGTTTGGCAATCATAGAGTCATAGTAAGGTGGAATGCTATATTCTGGATAGATATGAGAGTCTAAACGAATACCCGCACCGCCTGGCGCATAGAAACTTTCAATTTTACCCGGTGAAGGTAAGAAAGTTGTTGGATCTTCTGCATTGATACGACATTCGATGGCATGTCCTTGAACTTTGATATCTTCTTGTTGAAGTTCTAGTCCTAGGCCGCCTGCAATACGTAGCTGTTGTTCAATAATGTCAACACCAGTCACCATTTCAGTAACAGGGTGCTCTACCTGAACACGAGTGTTCATTTCAATAAAGAAGAATTCGCCGTCTTCAAATAAAAATTCAAACGTACCAGCACCACGATATTGCATTAGCTGACATGCATGAACACATGCTTCTAAAATATCAGCTCGAGCTTGTTCTGGTAGGTTTGGTGCAGGTGCTTCTTCTAACACTTTTTGGTGACGACGTTGTAATGAACAGTCGCGGTCATATAAATGAATCGCATGACCATTACCGTCACCAAGAATTTGAACTTCGACATGGCGAGGTTTTTGTAAAAAACGCTCCATGTATACAGTATCGTCACCAAACCACATTTCTGCATCGCGTTGTGCTGCTTGAACTGATTCAAGTAGTGTATCTACACGCTCAACAATACGCATACCACGTCCACCGCCACCAGATGCCGCTTTAACAATAAGCGGGAAACCGATTTCTTTAGCTTCTGCTAAGGCATTGTGGATGGTTACAGCATGGTCGCAACCCGGTACAGTAGGTACGCCTGCTTTTTTCATGGCAACAATCGCAGAAACTTTATTCCCCATGAGACGAATATGTTCTGGGCGAGGGCCAATAAAAGTAAAGCCTGAACTTTCTACAATTTCAGCAAACTCAGCATTTTCTGAAAGGAAACCATAACCAGGGTGAATGGCATCAGCACCAGTAATTTCTGCAGCAGTAATAATTGCCGGGATATTTAAATAGCTATCACTACTTGCGCCCGGACCAATACATACTGCTTCATCAACAAAACGTAAATGCATCAAATCCTTATCAGCATCTGAATAGATACCAACAGTCTTGATTCCTAATGTTTTGCAAGCCCGGGTAATTCGTAAAGCGATTTCACCACGGTTTGCAATTAAAACTTTTTGCAACATAGACGTCCCCGAGGTAATTACGCGCGATAACGGAATAAAGGTTGACCGAATTGGATAACATCACCATTTTTCACTAAAATTTCTTCAACCACGCCACTTTGAGTTGCTTCAATTGGGTTCATGATTTTCATTGCTTCAATAATACCCAAAGTTTCACCAGCAGATACAGTTTGACCTACTTTAACAAATGGTGCTTCGCCTGGGCTTGGAGCAGCGTAGAACACGCCAACCATTGGAGATGGTTCAACTGCTCCACGTGGTGTTTTTGCAACTGGTGCTTCTGCAACAGGAGCTGCCGGAAGTGCTACACCAGCCGCAGCAACGACTGGACTACGACGAGTTAAAGCGATTGATTGATCACCTTCTTTAACTTCAATCGCTTGCAAGTCAGACTCAATCATTAAATCGATGAGTTTCTTAATTTTGCGGATATCCATGGGCGACTATTCCTAAACTAGTTTGGGTTAGATGGTTGAATTTTTTCAATGGCGTAATCGAGTGCAAAACTATAGCCTTTTGCACCTAGACCACAAATTACGCCAATTGCTTTATCAGATAAATAAGAATGGTGTCTGAATGCTTCTCGTGCATGAACATTCGACAAATGTACTTCAATAAATGGAATGGCAACGCCAAGTAGAGCATCGCGTAGAGCAACAGAAGTATGAGTGAGGGCGGCAGGGTTAATAATAATAAGTTTTACGCCTTCAGTTTGTGCCTGATGAATACGGTCAACAATGGCACCTTCCCAGTTGCTCTGGAAAGTATCTAATGTAATTGATGCGCGTTGAGCTTGGGTAATAAGTTGTTGGTTAATATCACCTAAGGTAAGATGACCATATACTTCTGGTTCGCGTTTTCCCAGCAAATTCAAATTCGGTCCATGAATCACCAAAATGGTCGAACTCATTCAGATTGCTCCAGCTCTAAAGTTGCAAATATTCTTTGCAAGATGTCTGCAAAGTTTGCTTATTATGGCATATGTTTCTACAATTTTTTTATAATTTGTTTTAATTGTCGCAGAAATGGTACGCCAAATTCGGCTTATATATTGTAAATTTTGCGATGATTTAGCAATGTTAAAAAATGACAAAATTTCAAGTAATTTAATGAAGCTTATTTTAAACTGAATTGACAAAAACAGTTCATGTATTTTGTGTAACGGCTGTAGAGTTCTCTTCAATTACGAGTAGCTCACTCCATCGGGTTAGATAGTTTTTTGAACGGTGACATTGTTTCATATGCCAAGATGGGCTACGCGAATGATAGCCCACTTGTAAATAATGACTACCGAATCGATTACGGACTGTACTTAGTGTTTTCATGAGTTGTTGTCTTTGCTGGATCAACTCAAGAGGTTGCCATAAATCATCAATGTGATGTTGACGGGCGTGCAAACCACAAAATAAAACTCCAATCTTAATATATTTTTTATTTTCTTTATATAAAACATCAATTTGTTGCATTGCTGCTTTGGTTAATATGCATAGATCATCTGTTGCATAAGTTAAGCCAATTGCTTGAGATGACGCTTTTTTATAAGGTGGTTTATCTGTTTTTTCATAAAGCATGACTTGAATGCACGCACAGAGTTGTTCTTGTTTCATTAAACGCCGATGAGCACGATTGAGATGGAAGATAAGCGCTTGTTTAATAATCTCAATGCTGGATAAAGCTTGAGCGAAACTTCGTGATGCTAAAATTCGTTTTGTTAGGATGGCAAGATCATCAAGTTGAATGCAGGATTGGCCTTTTAGCTCACGAATGGTACGTGCCATAACCACAGAAAAAGCTTTGGCTAGATGGTATTCATTGGCAAAAGTTAAGTCTAGGCATGAATAAATTTCATAGCTTCGTAGTTGTTTGACCAATTGGTGGCCAATTCCCCAGACTTCTTTAACAGAAGTTTGTTGCATGAGGTCTTCAAGAAGTAGGGGATCTAAAGTAGTGAAATTACAAATCCTATTAAAGCTTTTAATTTTTTTAGCATAGTGATTGGCTAACTTGGCCTGAGTTTTTGAATATCCAATGCCAATACAGCAAGGTAGGCTTAACCATTCATCTAGCGTTTCTACGACTTTGCCACAATAAGAATCGATATCTAGAGATTGGAGGTAAGGCGTAAGGCGGATAAAGCACTCATCAATAGAGTAAGCCTCTAAATCATCGGATGAGAAAAACTCCCCAAGAACCGAAAAAAAGCGACGAGACATCTCGGCATATAAAGTGTAGTTGCTTGAATAGACGTGTACGCCTGCTTTGAGAGCTTCTTCTTCAATTTGATACCATGGGGTTGCCATCTTTATACCCAAGTCTTTTGCTTCTTCGCTGCGTGATACAACGCATCCATCATTGTTAGAAAGTACCACAACAGGCAAACCAAGAAGTTTGGGATTAAATAGTCGCTCACAACTGACATAACAATTATTAATGTCTACAAGCGCATAAATTTCTCGATGTGAAATTTCCACTATGATTTCCCCCTTAAAAATATTGGTAAAGCCACATGCATGAATTGAGTTTCATAAACACGATGTTGAAAGTGTTGGGAGAAAATCACATCTTGAATATGTAACAAAATCAAGTTAACAAAATTTCTGGTAGAAAGCTAGGGGAGTCCCGACAGTTGGTTTCAAGTCGACAAAAAAAAATAGAAAGCTTAAATAATTTTCAAATAAAAAAAGGAGACCGTACTAGATCTCCTTTTTTGTGACACATGCTATCTAATTTTAATTACCATTTATGACTATAAGAAACTTTAAGCGTTGCCCCATTTGCCACCAAATGACTAGTGTTATTGCCAGATCTTAATAATTGACTGTAGAGAGGGTAGTATTTGCGGTTAAACATGTTCTCTAAACCAATCGTCACAGTGTCTTTTTTGTTAAGCGCAAAGCTACTGATTAAATCGGCTGTTGTATAAGTTTTTACATCATAGCGACCAAAACTATTTTTGCCATTTAAGCGGTAATCTTCTGAACCGAAGTAAGTTGCTTGTAGGTGGTTCGTCCAAGTTTCAGTTGGGCTATAAGAAACGTAAGCTGTCAGTTTTAATGGTGGAATGCGGAAGCCTGTCATGTCTTGTTCAGCACCGTTTTGAGGTTTTTCACGGCCTTTCATCCAAGTAACGCTACCACCAGTTCCCCAAACATTAGCATCGTCAAGGTAGTCAAAAGTTGCTTCCACACCAGTGACTTTCTCTTTTGTTCTAGTCATATCCAAACTATTACTTACTGGTTGCACGGCACCAAGGTCAGAAGTAGAGTGGAAGACTGCTAAACTTGAAGAGAAATTATTGAAGCTTCCTTTCCAGCCCAACTCATAGTTATCAACTTTTACAGGTTCTAAGAATGACGAGCTAAGGTTAAAACCTGTGCTGGCATTACGAATGACTACACCAACATCAGGCAACTGAAAACCTTGATTAAAAGATGCATAAATCGAGTGTTGGTCATTTGGAGAGAAAGTCACATTAGCATTGTATAACCATGCATCAGCTTTCACTTTTCCACCCTGAACTGTGTAAGGGTCGGGCTTACCTAATTGTGATAATGGGACAAAGCTATCAATTTGGGCATAGCTGTCTTCATAACGCGTACCAGCTTCAGCCGACCATTGGTCATTAAAGCGGTGTTTTAACTGTACAAAGCCACCCACACTTTGTGTGGTAAGTTCAGGTAAATAAATAAGTTTGCCAGTTTTTACAAATTCTAGGCCACCAGATTGGTCATAAATATCAGGATCGAAAGTATCTAAAGGCATTTCGCTTTTTTCGCGGCTAAAGTCACCACCCCAAACCAATGAGGTATCACCTAAAAACTCAAGGGGTGTGGTCACAGTTAAACGGCTACCGAGTACGTTATTTTCTTGAGAGACCTGATCCACTTGTCCACCACGTGGGCTGACTTGATTTACAGGAACACGTGCATCAAATGGTGAGAAACGAGTAAAGAAGTCGCGGTAATAAATTTGAGCATCAACCTTATTACCAAACAGGTCTTTATGGTTATAGGTTAAATTGTAGATCTGGTTTTCGTTTTTAGTCTGGTCTTTAAGCTTTAAGCCTTTAATTGCTTTGGCTGGTACAGTTCCGGCAGGGGTATTCTTAACACTTATGTCAGATGCATAATCTGAGTCTTGCTCGGCATTATAGTAGTTTGCGGCGAATTGTAGGTATTGGTTGTCATCAATATGGTAACCCAGCTTACCGCCTACGCTGTAGCCGTCAGAATCATATAAATCGCCCTGACTTGGTTCCGGTGCAACACGGTCACCACTTGCATCGTACGGACTACCAATACGTTGATAACCAAAGTCGAGCGCATAATCAAAAGCGTTAAAGCTGCCTGTGAAATATTGATGAATATCGCCACTTAAAGCATTAGAACGGAAATTTGTTAAAGGGGTTTGAAGTCCAACGACCATTTTTGCTGTAGGTTCGCCACCCGCAGCTTTAGTGGTAATTGAAATAATACCGCCAGAAGCACCGCCACCATAAATTGCATTACTCCCTCGGATCACTTCAATATTCGCAATGCTTTCAGGGTCAATTGAGGAAAGTCCTCTTGATGTGTCGCGTGTGAGGTTCATTGGAACGCCATCGACCAAGATGAGGGCATTACGACCACGCAAAGTTTGACCATAATCGGTAATGGTTCGGCTTGAGTCAGACAGGCCCGGTACAGCTTTTGCTAAAACGGTTGCAATACTTCCAGAGGAACCATTTCTTAAAAGTTCAATTTGTTTTTCATCTAGCTTGGTAACTTGCTTTGCAAAAGTAGAAAGTTCATCTGCGCGTGAAGCGGTAATTGTAATTGTAGGGAGTGCTTCAGGCTTTTTTTCAGCATCTGTTGTCTCAGGAGAGGAGGCTGCAAAAGCTGAATTTGAGAGAAAGATGGCTCCACCAAGTGAAAGAAGTGGAATGATATTTTTAACTTCAGACTTTCTTTTAAAAAGTTTATTACTTTTTATCTTATTTACCATTTTCTCGCCCTGAGAATGATTTTAAATTGAGCGAATTATAAATGAGAATCATTGTAGTTAACAATATTATTAATTGCTTAAAAATAATATATCTGAAATTTATTCAATAGATTAGGGGAATAGATATTTATTCCCCACAATATTTGAACAGTTATGAGATTTCCTTATAGGCATTCAAATGATTTTGATGCGCACGGCGAATAATGCTTCGGTCATCACCGAGCACAAAAAGCTGAGCAGATTGTTGTTTCCAACCCGCAATATCTTCCGGTAGTCGGGGAATTGCACAGAAATGCTTATTGCTCATTTTTGTCTTTGCATACATCTCTTGAACTTTATCTTTGACCTTCGGATGGCTGGTTTGCCACGGCATTCCCATAGATTGGGGAAGGTCAACAGCACCTTCAAGAATAATATCGATGCCTTCGACTTTTAGAATTTCATCTAGCTGTTCTAGTCCTTCTAAGCTTTCAACCATAGCAATCACAATGGTGTCGTTTGCAGCATGTTGAACAAAACTTGCTAAATCATCAATGCCATATTGATTTATCTTGTCGAATTCAATCCTCTTTGTCCAAGCGGCATATAGTGGCAATAGTTCACAGCCTCTTGTGCTTGCTGAGCCTTTTCAATACGTGGAAACACAATGCCCGTTACTCCTGCATCGAGCAGAGGTAAAACTAGGTGGTTAGTGTTAGTCAGGAACGAGAAGAAAGCATTGAGGAGGCTAAGTTTCTATTTATTTTGTTAAAAATTATAAAATAACTGTAATTTGTATCACATTTAATCAAGATAAATTTATCTGATCCAGTTTTACATTGATCAGTATTTTAGGAAATTTAAGGTTGAATTTTGTAGTCTGACTAATTTGACTTCATTCTACTGTGTGAAAAAAAATGAAAGTTGTTAAGGGAGTGTAATTTTTTATTATTGAATGTAAATAATAATAATTATCATTTGTATTTGTAATTAAGTATGTATATTCTCCATAGGTATTTATCCCTCCACAGAGTAATCCTGATGAGATCAATCACAAATAAAATTGCCTTGCAGCATTTAGTGAACTCATATTTACAAGAAACAGGTCATGGACGCTTTCTCTCTTTAACAGAACAATCCCCTCATTTAACAGAAAGAGGTAAGGGTAAAGTTTTACTGAGTATCCCTTTACACGCAATCAATGGGGTTCTTTATGCACCGATTGAGTATTTCAGTCAGGTGGGGCGACACCGTTTTGCTGACTTGCCGTGGGTCGAGCGGGAAGGTCAATATCTGGCACTTAGCCCTGTAAATATTGCGTCAAATCTACTGGAAAATTTAATTGAACAATCCAAAGCTCAGCAACTTGATGCATCTTCATTGCTAGAATGTTGGATTCAGAGTCACAGAGCACTGCAGCAATTTCTCAGTCATCGTGAACCAGATTTTGATCAGATTATAGCAAAACAGCAAAATTTTATTCAGAGTGAACAGGCATTGGTTCTTGGCCACAGCATGCATCCTTCACCTAAAAGCCGTCAGGGTTTTGTACAGGATGACTGGAAGATTTTTTCACCTGAAACACAAAATACCTTCAAAATGCAATTTCTATATGTGCACCCAGAACATATTGCTTCGGACAATGCACATAAAATTGATATTCCTACACAGTTCAAACATGATTTAGAACCATATTTCAATGCGTTTCACCGAGCTAAAATAGCCCAGTTTCCTGAATATGCATTGTTGCCTTTACATCCATGGCAGGCACGTTATCTAAAGGATAAGGACTGGTATCAACAGCTTCTACATGAAGAGAAATTGATTGATTTTGGCGCGCTAGGCTGGGATGTCAAAGCAACAACTTCAGTACGTACGCTGTACAGTGAGCAATCACCTTGGATGTTCAAGGCATCTATGACTGTGGCTGTGACTAATTCAGTTCGGGTTAATCTCTATAAGGAATGCCACCGTGGTTTGTTGAGTTATCAGCTGTGGCATGATGATTGTCTAAGTGAATTCAGGCAGCGAAATCCGAACCTTCAGGCTTTGAGTGATCCTGCTTGGATTGCATTGAAATTTGATGATCAGGTACTAGATGAAACCATCTGTATTTTGCGTGAAAATCCATTTAAAGTCAGTGATGATGTGACTTGTATTGCTTCATTGTGTCAGGATCATCCTGTATTAGCAAAAAATCGTTTCAGTGAAATTTTTGCAGATATTTCAAAACAAACAGGCCAGTCTCAGTCACAAGTTGCCTTGCTATGGTTTGATCGCTTCCTAGAAATGACTATTCTACCATTGATGGAGTTGTATCATGAATATGGAATGGCTTTTGAAGCACATCAACAGAATACCTTGATTGAACTGGAACAGGGTATGCCTAAAACAGTATGGTTTAGGGATAATCAAGGATTTTACTATATCCGTGAGCTTGCCACAGAAATTTTGAAACATTATCCGACATTGGCAACAGATGGTCAGGCAGTGTGCCCATTGTCACTGGTGGATGAGCGTTTCCGTTATTACTTTATTGGTAATACCTTATTCGGTCTGATTAATGCCATAGGTATGACTGGCGCCGTTCAGGAGCAACAATTAATTGAAATGCTGCAATCTTACCTGTTGCAGGCCTATCAGAAATATCCTGAAAGCAATTTATTAAAGACTGTTTTACATCATGAAACTTTCCCTTATAAAGGCAATATGATGACACGTCTGTATGAGTTGGATGAGTTACAAGCTGATATTTCTCAGCAATCAATCTATGTTGATTTAAAAAATCCACTCTATGTTAGACAAGTTATTGAGGAGGCCGACTATGCTTGATTTCATCGGTGTTGGTCTGGGGCCTTTTAATCTAAGTCTTGCTGCGTTGGTGAATCAGCATGCTTCATTGAAGTATTGTTTCTTTGAAAAACGGGAAAATTTTGACTGGCATGCAGGATTACAGCTACCAGGTGCGATGTTGCAAGTCCCTTTTATGGCCGATTTGGTTAGTTTGGTTGAGCCGACAAGCCCTTATAGCTTTCTGAACTATTTAAAGGCACAGCAACGTCTCTATAAGTTTTACTTCCGTGAGAATCTGTATATTCCACGCAAAGAATATAACCATTATTGCCAGTGGGTCGTACAGCAGTTGCATGATCTACATTTTGGTCAGCGAGTGGTGGACGTTGCTCCAATCTCTGGAGGTTTTCAGGTGATTGCTGAACAGTGTGGGCGATTGTCCATTCATCAGACCCGTAAACTGGTATTGGGGGTGGGAACGGTGCCGCGATTACCCAAACCATTACAAGCAATTTCAGAACAAACTGCATCTTGTCTGCACTCTTCCAGCTATCTACAGCAGTGTACCGATAATCTTTCTGGTAATGTGGTACTGATTGGCTCTGGTCAGTCTGCGGCGGAAATCTTTATTGATTTATTTGATCAGCAAATTTCATCAGAAACAGGCAAGCCTAGATTCCATTTGTATTGGTTGACCCGCTCCGCAGGTTTTTCACCCATGGAAAATACACCATTGGGTCTGGAAAGCTTCAGTCCAGATTACATGCGTTATTTCTACCATTTACCAGAAGCTCTCAAGGATACTCTGCCAACTGCACAAGCCCACTTGTACAAGGGCATCAGTAGCAGAACTATTCAGGAAATCTATGAGCGCCTTTATCACCGTAGTATTGGACAAGCGGATACCTGTGTGACTATTGCTGGCAACTATCAGTTGGAGAATGCACAGTTACATGGTCCGAATAATATTCAACTTGAATTTTTACAGATTCAGCAACAGCAGATGTTGAAAATCCGGGCAAGTACCGTGATTGCAGCAACGGGTTATCAATATCCTGCACAGACGTTCTTGAATAAGCTAAATGACGGGATTGTATTAGATACCCAGCAACGCTGGAAAATTAGTGAGCATCATCAACTGCAGTATCAAGGAGATGGTGAGATCTATATACAGAATACCAGTCTCCAACACCATGGCGTTGGTACTCCAGATCTGGGATTGGGTGCATTCCGTTCTGCAAGGATTGCCAATCAGATTCTGAAAGAAAACTATTTTGATGTAGACGGAAAACAAGGCTTTCAGGATTTTCAGCTGGGTAGTCAGGCCTTGACGACTGAATTCCAGATAAATAATTCCCGAACAAATACAGTCATGCCGCGTCCCTCTAGGAAAACCGATGATCAGTATTTAAAAGTCATGAGCAAATAACACAGGGGACAGGAGATGGCTGAACAGCCACAACCACTGTTGCAAACAGAAAATCCTGTATCTTCAGGGTTACAACGTTGGGTGATGATCTGTGTGATGTTGGGGACTGGCACCGTCAGTATAAACAACAGTAGTTTTAACCCCGCTATTCCTCAGTTGATGCATGATTTTCAGATTAATGAAACAGCAGTCAGCTGGGTGATGGTTATTTTTCTGCTGAGTATGAGCCTGAGTTTATTGCTCACAGGTTATTTGAGTCAGCGATTTGGTAAACGTCAGGTATATCTGACTGCGCTGATAGTCTTTGGTTTGAGCTCGCTGTATGGTGCTTTTGCAGAGCATTTTGAAACTGTACTGCTGGTTCGTGCCTTACAAGGCTTTTCAAGTGGATTAATGATCCCATTGTCTCTGGGAATTATATTTATGGTAACTCCGCCTGCCCAGCGGGGTGCTGCTACAGGGCTATGGGGTGCCATGATCATGCTGACTTTGGCATGTGGACCCATGCTGGGTGCACTGGTTTTGGTGTGGTGGAACTGGCAGGCGTTGTTTTTATTGAATGTTCCGCTGGCGATCTTTGCATTATTGATGGGGTTAAGGTGGTTGCCGTCACAGCAGACTAATGTGAGATTGTTGCGTTTTGACTGGAGTGGTTTTGTACTGCTTGCTGTGGGTATTGTAGCGTTGCTGCTCAGCTTGAGTGGAATTCAGCAGTTGAGTGATATCCAAACGCTTGAGTTTCTGCTGTTGTTCAGTACAGGTATTGCGGCATGTTGCGGCTTTTTCTTGTTCAGTCGTAATAAGCCCAATGCTTTAATTGACTGGCAACTATTTACCAATAGTGGTTTTAACTACAGTGTCATTATTTCAGTTGTGCATACCATTGGACTGTTCATTACCTTACTCCTGATCCCACTACTGTTACAGAATACTTTAAAACTCAGTCCAGTGTGGACAGGGCTGATTTTGATGAGCAGTGCACTGACCACCAGTCTATGTAGTCAATGGGCGGGTAAATATCTCGATCAACATGGTGCCCGACAATTAATCTGTTTTGGTCTTCTGTTGACTGTTGCTGCATTTGCTGGTCTGGCATTGATTTCTGGCACACATGTTATATCCCTGATGTTTTGTATGATCTTGCATGGGCTGGGATTTGGTTTGTCCTATATGCCAGCGACAACAGCAGGGTTAAATAGTCTTGAAGATCAGGAACTGGTAACTCAGGGAGCAGCTGTTAATAACTTACTGCGGCGGATCTGCGCTGCAATTGCTGTCGTGATTGCTGCACTCTATCTGCAAATTCGTACACACAATATTTCATATTCACCAGAACTCGCAATTGCTCAAATTCATGCAATACGGGAACTGTTTTTGATCTGTGCAGGAGTGATGCTGTTGGCATTACCCGCTGCATGGAAGTTTCCGAGTCAAAAGCAAGCGGACGTTTTGGTCCAAAATCAATAAAGGTAAAAATAATGGGTAATTTACATCCAGCACTTTCTACGACCACACATTCTGTGAATGCAAGCACTTTGGCTTGGCAGCAGCCTGATCAAGCCACGATGAAAAAAGTTGAACAGCGTGTGATCAAACAATTGCTACAGGCATTGATTTATGAAGAGGTGATTCCAGCCCAGTTTGAGGATGGTGTTTTTTATATAAATGTGATCAATCCACAAGGGCAATCGGTACGTTACATAGCTGCAGGACAGCGACATCTCAGTTTTGGGCTAGTACGCATGAATGCTACAGATGTTATCCGTGAAGATTATCAGGGTCAGAAAACGGTTGCACAGTTGAATTTAGTGATTGATGAGGTTATCCGAAGTATTCCACAGGCAGCCCAGATTGATGGTTTTATCAGTGAATTGAAGCGAACTTTTATTCATGATGTGCAGTCTCAGCACTGCCAGAATGAGTATGCACTACCAGCAGCACAATATAGTTATGATGTGCTGGAAACCTATCTGATGGATGGCCATCCCTATCATCCTTGTTATAAATCCCGAGTGGGTTTTAATCTGCAGGATAATCTGAAATATGGGGTTGAATATGCACAACCTATTCATCTGGTGTGGATTGCAGTACATCAGTCCATACTTTCCCATAACGCATCCAGTCATTTAAATGCGGATGATTTCCTGCAGCAGCAGTTGACTGAACAGGATCAGCAAGAGTTTACAAAGGTTTTGGATCAGCAAAAAAATGCAGATGAGTATATTTGGTTACCCGTTCATCCATGGCAATGGGAAAATACTATTGTGCATGTGTTCTTTAAGGAAATTGCTGAACAGAAGATTGTTTATCTGGGACGAGGGGAATATGCCTATATTGCTCAGCAGTCACTGAGAACACTGACCAATTTACAACATCCTGAAAAGCCTTATATCAAAATGTCCATGAGTCTGACAAATACCTCAAGTTCACGGATATTGGCGACACATACAGCAATGAATGGGCCGTTAATTACAGACTGGCTACAGGGTTTAAAAAAGAACAGTGAAATTGCCCAAAAACTGGATTTTGATATTCTTGGTGAAGTACATGCCTCAGCAGTGGATTTCACTCGTCTGCCTGAATCACATGCTAAACAGGCATATGGAACTATTGCCAGTCTGTGGCGTGAAAGTGTTCAGCAGTATCTAAAATCTGGTGAAGACGCTATTCCTCTGAATGGAATTGGTCATGTTCAGCAGGATGGGAAGTTGCTGATCGCACCTTGGCTGGATCAGTATGGTGTGGATGCATGGGTTGGGCAATTGCTGTCTGTGGTTATTCAGCCAATTCTATATTTACTCTTTGCTGAAGGAATTGGAACTGAATCGCATGGTCAGAATATTATTTTGGTTCATCGTAATGGCTGGCCAGTACGGATCATTTTAAAGGATTTTCATGATGGAGTACGCTTCAGCCCTGATCATCTGACCCATCCTGAAGCTTTTCCGACCTTGCATGCATTACCCGCGGAACATGCGAAAGCTAATCGCATGTCATTTATCCTCACGGATGACCTAAATGCAGTGCGAGATTTTAGTTGCGCTTGTCTATTCTTTGTTGCATTGAGTGATATCGCCATAACACTACAACAGCAGCTTGACTTTAGTGAGCAGGTCTTCTGGCAAAAAGCAGCAGATATTATTCATCATTTTCAGCAGCAATATCCTGAACACCAGTCACGCTATGCAGTGTTTGATGTCTTTGCAGAGCAATATTGTATTGAATCGCTAACCCGCCGCCGCTTATTCGGTGATGGTGATGTACAGATGCGTTATGTCAATAACCCTCTGTTCCATTTCCGTCAGCTTGTTTAGGGGGGGATAAACGAATGAATACCATGGTATTTTCACCTGCCGTTTCAGGGCAGGAGATATTGATGGATTTGGTCAATAGTCTACTTGCTGAGCAATATATTTCAGAATCGGAGATCCTGACAAAGGATCAGGCTCAACGCCTATGCAGACAAAGATTTCAGCATGGCTTTGAAACACTTTTCGACAGTTATACAGCTGGGGAGTATTTTGCAGTTTTATTTAATTCTGCGCAGACTGAGTGCTTGATTCTATCGCTGAAACAGGGTTTGAAACAGCGTTGGCAGATGCATGTTGGAGCATCGATCTGTAAGCTTAGCATGGATGAAGTACAGGGTTATTATGTTCAGAAACTAAGTGCATTGCAGTTATTTGACTTCATGCAGCAATTACAGTGCTTCAACTCTGCTGATACATCAAAACTGGCAGATTTTCGTGCAGATTTAAAACAGGCAATGCTGCATGCAGAATTGTCTCAGCAACATCAATTGTCCTCTTCAGAGTGGTTAACGCAGCATCCCGCAGACTTATTTATACAGCTGGAGCAGTATGCCGCTTTACGGGATCGCCCCTATCATCCGCTGGCCAAATTAAAGGACGGTTTTAGTCCTGATGAATATCAGTATTTCAGTCCTGAATTTGCTCACGATATGCATGTTCACTGGGTTGCAGTAAATAGAGAAAAGTTGGTCTATGGAAAGGATGTTACCGAGATCAGTAGGCAGCAACCTGCTCGTATTTTTCTGAATGCGGAACAGTTCCTGATGTTGAAACAGGAATGTGATGAAAAAGCGCTGGGGGATGGTTATTTGGCGATTCCCCTACATGCGTGGCAGTTCAAGCATGTGCTGTCCGACAAATTTTCTGAAGAGTTGCGCCATAAGGATATTATCCCCTTAGCGTTCCAGTCTAGCGGCTGGTACGCCAGTTCGTCACTAAGAAGCCTTCTTTCAGCGACACAGCCACAGGATAGTCTGAAATTGCCACTTGCGGTTAAGTCACTGGGTTCATTGCGTTTTTTACCAATTGTAAAAATGATCAATGGGCAAAAGAATCAGCAACTGTTGCAGCTTGCTAAGGAAAAAGATGAGGTATTGAAAAGACGTCTGTGGTTATGCGATGAAAATCAATGGTGGGCTTATCTTCCAGAACAACAGGAGAATTTAACGCCAGATAATTTAATGCTGTTCAACGAACGACCGATGCATCTCGCTGCACAGCGCCGTAGAATTCCTGCTGAGTTGTTACAAGCACCTTATCAGATTATTCCTATGGCTAGTTTAGGGCAACTGATGGATGGGCAGGGATGTGTATTTGATTTGATTCTAAAATGGCAGAATTTAACTGTTACACCACAGCATATCTACAATACTTTTGCTGCATTATGCCGTGATTTCTTTGAGGTAAATTTGCGCCTGTTCCGTCTTGGTCTGATGGGTGAAATTCATGGTCAAAATATTTGTATTGTACTGGAACAGGGGCAGTTCGCTGGTTTCATGCTCCGTGACCATGATTCTGTCCGTATTTATCAGCCGTGGATGCAGCAGCAGGGCCTGCCTGATCCTGAGTACCTGAGTCCACATGATTTTCGTATTACGTTGTATCACGACAGCGTGAAAAGTTTGATTCTCTATCTGCAGACACTCGGTATACAGGTCAATCTGGCCAGTATCTTGGAAACTGTTGCAGAGTTCTATCAGGTTGACTCGGCTGATTTATGGCACGTATTGGCTCAGCAGTTACAGCAAGCGCTGGATGATGTGCCATTTACGGATACGGCCCGCGCTGAATTAAAGCATATCCTGTTTGATAGTGAGTTGTGGCCATATAAGCAACTGATCCGTCCGCTACTTGAGCAAGATAATCGGGTGGGAAGTATGCCAAGCAGTATGGGAACTGTGCCGAATGTATTCAGGAGTGTTGTTTAATTTCATGAATAGAGAAAACTCAGGCGTGCAGTCAAAGATTGCAGTATTGAATATTGGGTCTGATTTTAAAATGACAGAATCTGATATACCAGTACTTAGGCAGTTGCTGGCTGAACGTCTGAATATTCAATTTGATGTGCTGCCTGTAGAGGGCCAGCAGATACTGAGTTTTACAGATCTGCTAAATCCCTCTGCATGTCTGACAGCATTAAATGATTTTGGTTCCCGTGTGGGTGCAGTGAATTTAACCTGCACTACATCCATGTTCATTAAATACTGGGCTGTTCCTCTGTTATTCCCATATTTTTATGCACTGAGTTCTGAGGAAATTGATTTGCCATGGGAAATATCCTGTATTTCCACAGTATTGCCTCCTGACTGGTATTGGGACAGAACACTACATCTGATTAATCTGCCTCAATTACAGCATGGGGTCAGTAGAAAACAGCAATCTTTTGAAGGATATGTGCGATTTATACTGGATGACCTGCAAAAGTTATTTGATGTCCTCACCCGTATAGGGAAAGTACAGAAATTTTTGTTGTGGGAAAATACTGCATTACGAATTCTGCAATTTTACGACATGATGAACAGAAAAGGGGGGAGCCAAGCTTTCCTCAGCCGTATCCAGTTTCAACGGCAGTTTTTGATAGATTTACCTGCATCTGATCTGGGCCTAAAACAGAACCCATTTTATTTACTGGATCAGAGTCGGCAGCAATCGTCCACGACCTATCAACGTAAAAAATGCTGCTTTTATTTTCAGTTACCTGAAGCACAGAAAGAATATTGTGCAAGCTGTCCATTACTGAGACAGGATGAGCACAGAGGTCAATACTCATGCAAGACCAGTTAAATAATTTAATCCAGAGCTATGCAGGTATTGCCAGCTCAACCATTGGTCATGTACTGGACCAAGGGCATTTACCACAGATTCATGCGATTAACCAAATTGGGCATGCTGTGGGGCGAGTGCGTACGGCTACATTGCATTCAGTCAATGGTATGGCACTGCGTCAGGCTTTGCTGAACAGCCAACCGGGTGATGTACTGGTTATTGATGCACGTCAGTTGGAACATCGTGCCTGCTGGGGAGAACAGCGACATCGCGCTGCCATATATCATCAGCTTGCCGCTGTAGTGATATTGGGTGCTGTAACGGATGTAACTGCTTTAAGAAACATGAAGGTCCCCGTTTTTGCTTCATCGGTAAGTTGTCTGACTACACGTCAGCAGGGAGAGTGTGTAGTGGAGTTTGACCAGCAAATACAGGTGGGAGATACCTGTATTTCCCCTGGCGACTTAATGGTTGGAGATGCTGATGGTGTGTTTATTTTGAGTCCAGATATTGCCCATCATCATCTTGAGCAGTTTCAGCAAATGGAAATCCAAGAACGGCAGAAACGGGATCAGTTTTTTAGCGAACATTCAGCACAGGATTATTACCACTTTATTGCATCTGCATAAAATTGAATTGAGGAAATATTTATGATGACATTATCTTCACAGCTGTTGGATGAGTTCCATTACGAGGAAAGAGGAATAGCCTATGGATTAAGGGCTGTGCAACTCCAGCAGGATTTTCCATTATTGTATAAATGGATGCATGAACCTCATGTGATTCCCCAGTGGCAGCTAAATAAACCGGAGCTTGAACTGGCAGTTTATTTTGAAAAGATGATTTGTGATGATCATCAGCGGTTATTTATTATTACGATTGAACATACTGATGTTGGTTATCTTGAGATATATGAAGCCAAGCGTGATCGGCTGGCGCTTTATTATGATGCTGATGACTCTGATCTGGGCTGGCATATTTTATTTGGTGAAAAACATGTGCTTGGGCAAGGGCATTTCAGAGCTGTTATGCGCATGATGAGTTATTTTATTTTTGAAAATTCAACTGCCAGTAGAATAGTGGGTGAGCCGGATGAAAATGTAAAATCTTATGCCTATATTGCAGAAGATATTGCTTATCAAGCGCAGAAAAAAATAAAGATGTTAGAAAAAACAGCAGTTCTATATCATTGTTATCGAAATGAATTTTACTCACGCTGTGGAAGTTATCGGCAACGTGATGGACTAAATGAATCAGAAATGAAAGTACAGTAAAATATAATAAATCAACAACTTAATTTTTTATCTCAAATAGTCAGGACCAGTTTGATATACAGCATCATTTTTCATAATCATATGCTCTTACATACCATCTTAATCCATGATCGATTAAAGAAAGAGGGGCAAGTTTTTTTTGGGAAAACCTAAATCAGACTGTTAAAAAAAGTCGAATTTTAATATCTGTATTTCTCTCTAATAGAATAAGAGAGGCTACATGAAATTGTGAAAAATTGATTGATAATTAACCGTTAAACGTGACAAATCATTAAAAAAGTCCAGACACTAGGGTTGGACTTTTTATTAAATAATAAGGCATATTACGTTAATTATAGAAAATTTAGAACAGACTCTCCCAGTTCTAAATTTAATAATTTATAGTATAACTTAGCACAAAAGTACGACCTTCGGCTGGGATTGCTAACAATGAGTTAGCATTGGTTACTGCTGCTTGTTGGGCGAATACAGTTTTATATTGATTTCCCCATAGATTATAGACACCAAAGTCCACACGACCTTTCGCCACAGGGAAATGTGCTAATACATCCATGGTTGTATAACCTTTAATCTCTGCTGCGCTATTACTATCACTCAGTCCAGCTGATTTTAACTCTAGATCGTCTTTATAAGCTTTATCAGTTCCTTTGATCGCAAGCATTTGAGCACGTACACCATAGCCTGCCGTATTATTCCATTCGGCAAACAACGTACCTTTCATTGGTGAAACTGCAAAAGCATTTAACTCATGCCAATTATTGGCTCCATCCTTGTACTGGCCTCTTGTATAACCTAAAGTCCCACCTACCTTATAATTTTCCATGAATGGGTAACTTACTGTTGCTTCAGCCCCATAAATTCGCTGGTCGGTATCAACAACATTTACAGAACGATCCGAGTTAAATTGAACGACTTTATCAGAAGTATTATAAAAACCTGTTAGGCCCAAATTTAAACCTTTATCTTGGTTCAAGCGCCAGCCTAGTTCATAGCTATTCACAGTGATCGGAGCAATACCAGACGTAGTTAAGGTATATGCTGCAACATCACGTAATACACGTTGCACATCTGGATAACTGTAGCCTTGTGAAAAGTTAGCATAGACTTGCTGAGCATCATTGAGTTTATAGACAGCGCCTAGGTTAAACAGGAATTTATCTGAATCTGTAGAGTCTTCAGCCATTAATGTATATGGCTTACGTGCAGTTAAATAGCTGTCTGTGTCCGCTTGAACATATTGGTAACGCACTCCAGCTTGAATATTAAGCTGATCTGTTACTGCATAGTCCCCTTGTATAAAGGTACCAATATTCTGAATTTCAGTATCTGGTCCTGAGCCTTGTTTTTCTCCAGTTGGGGTATAAACTAAACCATTATTGCTTGGTATGTAGTAGTCCGCCCACTGATGATCTTTTTCCCAGTCATAGTCTAAGCCATAAGTTAGTTTTAAATCACGGTCAGCAACAACAAGATCAGACTGTAAAGTTGAACGAATACCTGCATAATCCACATTTGATTGACTTTGCTTTACACTAACACCGTCAGCTGAATAACCATAAGGTACAAAGCGTGACTTCTCCTTTCGATAGTAAGCTTCCACATTCAGAACTTGACCTAAGAAATCCTGATTTTGGTACTGTGTATTAAAAGCATAACGTTCAGTAAACGGCTGATTATCTAAGCTCCAACCTTTGACAGCTTTGTAAGATGGATCTGTTTTTGTGAGTAAATAAGAATAATCAGGTCCATATTCTGTATCTTGCTCATCTTTATAATACTGAGCCCCAAAACTAAGAGTCTGATTATCTGTTAAATTAAAGTTAACACGACCATTCACATCAATGGTGTCGGTATCCATAGTGCTACCCTGCCAAGGGCTTAATGAAATACGATCCCCATTACCATCAAATTGAGAACCTCGATTGGTATAGTCTATGCCAAGAAAACCGTCGACTTTATCATTTGAAAATGAAGCCGTTTGGCCAACTTGATAAGCCAGACTATCACCGCGGAAATTATCGGCCGATGTCACACCTAATTTTGTTTGAAAGCTAACAGGCTTAGACTTGTCAGCACGTTTGGTAATAATATTAATAATTCCGCCAGTCGCACCTGAACCATAGATACTGGTCGCACCTGAAACTACCTCAATATGATCAATCATATTTGGGCTAATACTATTCAACTGACGTGCTACATCACGTGAGCCCGTTTGTGATACGCCATCAATCATCACCAGTACATTACGTCCACGCATAGTTTGACCATAATTACTACTCGTTCCACTGCTTGGTGCTAAAGATGGAATTAGTTGTGCCAAAACATCTGCAACTTTACGACCTGGACCAGCCTGTTGCGCAATTTCATCAGCAGAAATGGTTTGAACTGTTCCCGCAATTTCAGAAATGCTTTTGGGTGTACGTGTCGCTGTTATCACAATTGTCGGAAGTTTAGCTTCAGCATTTTGTGATTCAGTAGTTGTTTTAATTGAACCATCGGCATAAAGATGGGTACAAATTGCTGTTGTAAGGAAGCAAAGACTGAAGTGTGACAAGCGCATTGTTATTCCCAATTAGTAAGTATTAATATTGATGCAAATAGTATTCATTATCATTACAGATGTAAATCGTAGTCATTACTATTATGGATATAAAATCTTTATTGGTTATTTAACATGGTAAGCCCCCCTAAAAATACAGGGTTATGCGATTATGGACGCCCTAGTGAATTTTCCAGCTTATAAGGGGCGAGTGGATTTTGGAATTTATAACGTGTGGAATAAAGACTATCGCACGGTTTATAGCCAGCAGTCAGAAATTACCTTCTCACCTGTGTCTAGTATGCGGGCACAAGGGCATACCTTTGGTTTGAGTTATACTTTTAATTATTAATTGATTTTAGCTAAAAGCTGGTGCTGAGTGTTTAATTTTCACTTATCACCAGCTTTTTTATTATTTATATAATTCAAATTTTTAACTGGATGTAACTATCGCCATGATCGTGGTTCAAAGCTGTTTAGTTTCCCCAAATCTCAGCAACTACTACGATTCACAAGCCAAATAATTTACAGCCACGTCAACAGTACGAGATGCACATGTTGGCTATTAGTTTGAATTGTAAGAATGATTAAGAGAGGGGATTTTGATCAAGTGTCAGTTATTGATATGAAAATGTCTGAAAATGATACGTTTAGATGGATATGATCATGTCCATAAGCGCTATATTTTAAATGGATCAATTGAGTCCAAAAAGTATAGTAATGCGTGTTTCGCATTTTGTCTTATGGGTCTTTCAAGCTGTCTTTTATATAAAAGACAGCTTTTTTTTGTTGATTGATAGGGCCTGTTAGACGAAATTAAGCTGCTTAGCTTGTTCATAAGCCGCAAGATTGATGCATTTATGACCCAGTGCGTTGATTTGCGTTTGGTCTAGTTGAAGGTCATCCCACTTCTGCATTTGCTGAAAGAGCCAATAAAAGTCTTCTACTTTCGGAAGAGCGCTTTCTTTTACCAAATGACGGACAATATTCTGAATCATATAGTATTTGTCGACATGCACTTCTTCTGAGCAATGAAAACGAACAATTCCAAATTCGACCAATAATTTTAAAATTGGAGCAAAGTCTTCTAGTTCGCTAAGTTCTTGCTGAGCTTTCATAATTGCAGCGGTGAGTGCAACCAGCGTTTCTGGATGCTGTTCAGCCCATTCCTGCGTTACGGCTAAAACCTTGTCAGCCACAGGTGGAATAATGTTCTGGCTTGAGCAAATCATTTTACTTAAACCAAGAAGCTCGCCCTGAGTATTCCAAGGTTCTCCGACACAGAAACCATCAATCACATGCTTATCTAGTGCTTCGACCATATAAGGTGGTGGTAAGGTTTTGAGCTGAATCGATTGAGCGAGTTCAGTGTTTGCTAAAGCTAACCATTCTCTTAAACAATAATGATGAATGGAGTGCTTAAACACATGTGCTAAAGAAAGGGAATGACCTTGTTCAATGTAATGCACCACTTTTTGCGCCGTTACTTGAGCTGTATCATTTTCTTGAAGTTTAAGTTGATGCGTTAATTTTTGGCTTAAGCTGATAAATGCACGATTTTCACTCAAAACTAGTGAGGTTTGCAGTGGCGTACCAATCTGATCTGATCCTACTGCGGCCGCAGGTAACATTGCAGATAAGCAGTGAGCTGCATCTAATAAACCAAAAGCAAGGCGGTCGCGAAGACTTGCCCATGAAGCTTCTTTAACTAAAGTAACATCGAGCCCTACTTCGTCAAAGAAACCTCTTTGTTTTGCCCAAAGCAATGCAAGACAATCAAGCAAAGGAATATAGCCGAGTTGTAACTGAGTCTTTTCTAATGTGCTCATTTATTCATCCTTTAGTTGATTGCCAAGTAGTTTTTGGGCGTCAAGTAAACGCCGCGCCATTTCTCCAATCGTGATACGGTGGCTCATGGCATTTTTTCTGAGCAGCTGGAATGCTGTATCTTCAGGAAGGCCATGGAGTTGCATAAGTAAAACTTTGGCTTTTTCAACATCTTTACGATCAGCGAGTTTAGTTTGAGCATCTTTTAAATCTCCTTCGAGCTTTTTGTGTTTTTTATATTGCTCAATGGAGATTTCTAAAATGGTATGTAAGCGGGCAGGGTCTATGCCATCAACAATATAAGCAGTCACCCCCGCATCTATGGCTTGTTTGATTGTGTCTTTATCTGAATTTTTCGTGAACAGAACGGTAGGAAGGTCATAGCTACTGACACAGCTTTCAATAATGTCACGGTGAGGATGGTCCATATCAAGCAAGATCACATCAGCTTGTAAATGTTCCAGGCGAAAGATATTCAAGTGGTCCAAAGTAAGGCAAGCGACCACTTCAAAATCATTTTCAAGCAGACTTTTTCTTATATAGTCGGCTCGCGCATGATCATCATCAATAAGGGCTATTTTGAGTTTTGGCATAAGTTCAGAAAATCAGGCTAAGAAAATGCGCCAATTCGACGCGTTTTTTGTTATCAGTTTTTTAAGCAAGATTAGTGCCATCGAAAACTAAAGAAAAAATCAAGCTTTAATGGCACTTTAGCATGGCAAAGTATGGAGCTGATCAATCTTGGTGCAAAAACACGATTCATTTTGTAGCAAGGCGTATTTTTATTTAAACCATATAAGTGTGCAGTGATAGAGCAGGGAAAATAAGACTCAATTCTTTATGTGCATATTAAAAATCATTATCTATATGAAATTAAATATAAAAAATATTATCTTATTAAGTTTTTAAAATATTGGCATGCAAAGTGCTTACTTAATTACAGGTCGAAGACGACCATGAGTTTTAAAGACGGCCAACGATGTCCGTTCTGATCGAGTTTGTGAGTGCAACCGTACACACAAAGAAGTTACGTTCAGTCGGAGTGAAGGTCATGTCTTTATTTTTATTGCATAAAAAAGTTACATCTGAATTATTTAAATTTTCAGTTCCAGCGATGCGAGCCTTCTCTATGAGGGGGCTCGCTTTTTTTATTTCTTTTTATGACTTTGCTGTGCATTGGGCGTCGTCAACGAGTGAAAAAAATTGGTTTCAAGCAGCTACATGCTTCGTGATGTTGATTCGCTTCTCGGTAGAGCACAAAGCAAAAGAACAACGTCTATTTGAGAACGCAATAACGCAGCTTAAAAGCAACGTGATTTGAGGAGAAACACTATGAAATTAGTAATGATTGGTCATGGTATGGTGGGCCACAAATTCATCGAAGCCATTTTAGAAAAAGCAGATGATGAACTGGAAATCACTATCCTCGCGGAAGAACCTCGTATCGCGTATGACCGCGTACATTTGACTGAATATTTTTCGGGGAAATCGGCAAAAGATTTATCTTTAGCTCGTTTTGACTTTGCTGATGCTCATGGCATAGACCTGCGTTTAAATACTAAAGCAACTGCAATTGATACTGCTGCACAAACAGTAACAACCAATCATGGCGATGTGATTAGCTATGACAAATTGGTGTTGGCAACAGGCTCGTATGCATTCGTTCCTCCAATTTCGGGTAATGATCGTGAAAACTGCTTTGTTTACCGTACCATTGAAGACTTAGATGCGATTCGTGCAGCGAGCTTGAACGCTAAAACTGGTGTGGTTATTGGTGGTGGTTTGCTCGGTCTTGAGGCAGCCAAAGCATTACGTGACCTAGATTTAGAGACACATGTTGTTGAGTTTGCTCCACGTTTGATGGCAGTTCAAATTGATGATTTGGGTGGTAAAGTTCTACGCCGTAAAATTGAAGATTTAGGTGTAAAAGTTCACACGCAAAAGGCGACTCAATGCATTGAATGCGGTGATAGCACAACACATGTCATGAAGTTTGCTGATGGTAGTGAACTTGAAGCAGATATCATTTTATTCTCGGCAGGCATTCGCCCACGTGATGAGTTAGCACGTAACAGTGGTCTGGCGATTGGTGAACGTGGCGGTATTGTAATTAATGATTACTGCCAAACTTCCGATAGCAACATTTACGCAATTGGTGAATGTGCGCTTTGGCAAAACAAAATCTATGGTTTAGTTGCACCGGGCTATGACATGGCGCGTATTGCAGCAAAACATGTGCTAGATGAAGAGTGTAATTCTTTTACTGGTGCGGACATGAGCACCAAATTGAAATTGATGGGTGTTGATGTTGCATCTGTAGGTGACGCGCATGCCATGACTCCGGGTGCATTAAGCTACTTCTATACAGATGAGCATGCACTGGTTTATAAAAAGATTGTTGTAAATGCAGACAAAACCAAATTGCTTGGCGCAGTTTTGGTGGGCGATGCCAAAGAATATAACGACCTTTTACAAATGATGTTAAACGGTCTGGATTTACCTGAAGTGCCTGAAAGTTTAATCATGCCGGGCTTTGAGCAATCAGCAGGAAAATCTGGTGGTAGCGGTGTGGATTTGCTGCCTGACAGTGCGACTATTTGTTCATGTAACAACGTATCAAAAGCAGACATCTGCCAGGCAATTAGTGATGGCTCGACTTCTTTAGGTGCATTGAAGAAATGCACCAAAGCAGCAACAGCATGTGGTGGTTGTGCACCATTAGTGACTCAAGTATTGAAATCTGAGTTACAACGTCAAGGTGTAACCGTTAACAACCACATTTGCGAACACTTCCCGTACTCTCGTCAAGAGTTGTATCACTTGGTTCGTGTCAATGAAATCAAAACTTTTGACGACTTAATTGATCAACATGGTCATGGTTTAGGGTGTGATATCTGTAAACCTGCTGCTGCTAATATCTTAGCATCTTGCTGGAATGACTTCGTACTTGAACCAAGTCATGCAGGTCTACAAGACAGTAACGACTACTACTTGGGTAACATCCAAAAAGATGGTTCTTACTCGGTCGTACCGCGTATGGCTGGCGGTGAAGTGACTCCGGATGGTTTGATTGCGATTGGTCAAATTGCCAAGAAATATAACCTCTATACCAAAATAACTGGTGGTCAACGCGTTGACATGTTCGGTGCGCAAGTTCATGAGCTTCCATTTATTTGGGAAGAATTGAATGCCGCTGGTTTTGAATCGGGTCATGCATACGGTAAGTCTTTACGTACTGTGAAATCTTGTGTCGGTAGTACTTGGTGTCGTTATGGTGTAGACAACTCAGTTGGTTTAGCGATCGAGCTTGAAAATCGCTACAAAGGTTTACGTTCACCACATAAATTAAAAATGGCGGTGTCTGGCTGTACACGTGAGTGTGCGGAAGCGCAAGGTAAAGACGTGGGTATTATCGCGACTGAAAAAGGCTGGAACCTTTACGTGTGTGGTAATGGTGGTATGAAACCGCGTCATGCAGAATTGCTTGCATCTGACCTCGATAAAGAAACATTGATTCGTTATATCGATCGTTTCTATATGTTCTACATCCAAACCGCAGACCGTTTACAACGTACTAGCGTATGGCGCGACAACATGGAAGGTGGTTTGGACTACCTTAAATCTGTGGTGGTTGATGATTCTCTTGGGTTGGCTGCTGAGCTTGAACGCCGTATGGAACATGTGATTGGCACATATCAAGATGAATGGCGTACTGCGGTAGAAAATCCTGAAGTTCGTAAACGCTTCCAAACTTATATCAATGCAAGTGCCAATGAACAGGCCGATCCACACATTCAATTTACGACTGAACGTGGCCAAATCCGACCATTAACAGACGTTGAACGTTCAGAAGACCGTATTCCAATGGTTGAAGCATAAGCAGGAGAATTTCTATGAATATTGTACAAGACAAAAATATGCTTCCTGATGGCCAATGGATTGATGTGTGTGCACTAGATGATTTAACCCCAAACACTGGCGCTGGTGCGCTAGTGGGTGATCAAGCAGTTGCAATCTTCCGAGTTGGACATGAAAAACGCGTTTATGTGCTGAGCAATAAGGATCCATTTAGCCAAGCCAACGTCATGAGCCGTGGGATTATTGGCGATTTACAAGGTGAGCGCGTAATCGCATCACCAATTTATAAACAACACTTTAGTTTGGCTACTGGTCGCTGTTTAGAAGATAAAGACCAGAAACTTTCAGTTTATCCAAGCAAAATTGTTGATGGTCGTGTTTTGATCAACCCCGTGCCACAAAAAACTTATATTACCAATACAGGTGTGTCTCAAGACAAACTTAAACTAGTACTGATTGGTAATGGCTTGGCAGGTATGCGTTGCCTAGAAGATTTACTCGACATGGCACCAGATCGTTATGAAGTAACGGTGATTGGTGAAGAACCTTGGGGTAACTACAACCGTATTATGTTATCTCCAGTTTTATCTGGTGAAAAAACCATTGAAGACATTATGCTGCACCCACCGAAATGGTATAGCGACAAAGGCATCAAATTTATTGCAGGCGACAAAGCTGTAAAAATTGATCGCCCACGTAAAGTGGTTTACACCGAAAAGGAACAAACAGTTGATTATGACCGTTTGATCTTGGCAACTGGTTCGGCGCCATTTATTCCGCCAGTCCAAGGTGTCGATTTAAAAGGTGTTTTAACCTTCCGTGATATTTATGACGTTAACACCATGATTGAGTACTGCGGTTCAAAAACCAATGCAGTGGTGATTGGTGGTGGCTTACTTGGTTTGGAAGCAGCTTACGGTTTAAAGCAACGCGGTATGAATGTGACCGTATTGCATTTAATGGACCGTATTATGGAGCGTCAACTCGACGGCCGAGCTAGCCAGTTACTTCGTCATAGCATTGAGCAAAAGGGCATTAATATTATTACCGAAGCTAATACAGAAGCATTGGTAGGTGATGAAAATGGTCATGTAAAACAGATTCGACTAAAAGACGGTACTGTTTTAGATGCAGACCTTGTGGTCTTTGCAGTCGGTATCCGACCAAATATTAGCTTGGCACAAAGTGCAGGTTTACGCTGTAACCGCGGCGTATTGGTGAATGACACTATGCAAACCTTTGACCCAAGTATTTATGCTGTGGGTGAGTGTATTGAACACCGTGGGCAAACATTTGGTCTGGTTGAGCCATTATGGGGCCAAGCCTTTATCTGTGCAACGCACTTGGCTGAGCATGGTAGTTTGACCTTTAAGGCACCGACTGTACCGACCCAGTTAAAGGTCAGTGGTGTCGATGTATTTTCTGCCGGCAATTTTGAACCGAAAGATGATTATGAAGACATTATCCTGAACGATGAAAAACGCCAGATTTACAAACGCATTATCATTCAAAGCGATCGGGTAATCGGTGCAGTATTGTTTGGGGATACTGAAGATGGTATGTGGTATGCAGAGTTAATCGCAGATCAAACCCCTGTTTCTTCATTCAGAAATAAACTGTTATTTGGTCGAGATTTTGCATTAAAAAATGCAGGCTAAATAGGGAAAGGAGCAGTTATGAACAGTATTCCAAGCGTTGAAATCGATAGCTCCGATCATGTGGCAAAAACAACTAAAACAACATGTCCATATTGTGGTGTTGGTTGCGGTGTCAGTGTACACGTTCAACAAAAACCTCAAGGGCCTGTGGTTCAAGTTGAGGGGGATGCAGAGCATCCTTCCAACTTTGGACGCTTATGCATTAAAGGTAGTCGTCTTGCGGATACTTTGGGGTTAGAAACACGTGTTTTACAGCCAATGATGGGACGTAAGTCTCATCGGACTGTAACTACATGGGACGATGCAATCGATAAGATTGCCGATAAATTTCAGTCATGTATCGACAAATATGGCCGTGACAGCATCGCCTTTTATGTTTCAGGACAATTGCTTACTGAAGACTATTATGTCGTTAACAAATTTGTAAAAGGCTATTTAGGTACAGCCAACATCGACACTAACTCAAGATTATGTATGTCATCAGCGGTGGCTGGACATAAACGTAGCTTTGGTGAAGATCTTGTACCAGCAAGCTATGAAGATTTTGAACACGCAGACATGGTGGTATTGGTAGGTTCCAATACTGCATGGTGTCATCCGGTACTTTATCAACGGATTATGCAGGCAAAGAGCCAAAACCCAGATATGTTTGTGGTGGTGATTGACCCACGCTTTACTAGTACATGTGAACAAGCCGATTTACATTTGCCGATTTTACCTGGCCAAGATGTCGCCTTGTTTAATGGCTTATTTCAATACTTATATCAAAATGGTCATGCCGATCAGGCTTTTATCGATACCTATACCGAAGGCCTACAAGAAGTTTTGGCGAGCAGTCAGCCAGAAACTGATATGGAGTATGTGGCAAAGCGGACAGGAATTGCGCTAGAGAAGTTACAGCAGTTCTTTGAGAAATTTGCTCAGACAGAAAAAGTGGTAACCCTATTTTCAATGGGTGTGAATCAATCTACTCAGGGTGTAAATAAAGCCAATAGTATTATTAACTGTCATTTACTCACTGGAAAAATTGGCAAACTGGGTGCAGCACCGTTCTCAATGACAGGGCAACCCAATGCGATGGGTGGCCGAGAAGTGGGTGGCTTGGCAAATATGCTAGCAGCTCACATGGATTTAGATAACCCACTGCATCAAAAAGTCGTGCAAACCTTTTGGGATAGCCCATTCATTGCTAATCAAGCGGGCTTAAAAGCAGTTGATTTGTTCCGTGCTGTTGAATCAGGAAAAATTAAAGCCATCTGGATTATGGCAACTAATCCTGTTGTGAGTTTGCCTGATGCAGACCAAGTCAAACGTGCATTAGAAAAATGCGAGCTGGTCGTGGTGTCAGATATTTGTGCAGATACCGATACGACAGCATATGCTGATATTTTACTTCCTGCTTTGGGTTGGGGAGAAAAAGACGGTACTGTAACTAACTCTGAACGCCGTATCTCTCGTCAGCGTGCTTTCCTGCCTGCTCCAGGTGAAGCAAAAGCAGACTGGTGGTCAGTGAGCCAAGTTGCGAAAAAATTAGGCTTTAATGGTTTTGACTTTGCGGGCCCTAGTGACATCTTTAATGAGCATGCGGCACTATCCGCACAAGATAATGTAGATATAGATGCGCGTGAAGAAAGTAGTATTTTTCGTTATTTCAACCTTAAAGGTTTGATGAACTTAAATGCTGCTGAGTACGATGTTCTGCAACCTCTACAATGGCCAGTGTGGGATAAAACCCAAGATGCTAAAGCCGTTCAGCAACTGTTTGGCAAGGGCCAATTTAGCTATAAAAATGCGAAGGCAAAACTGATTCCAACGGCCGCAATTGATCCGGTTCATGCAGTTTCAGAAGACTATCCACTCATTTTGAACACTGGTCGTATTCGTGATCAGTGGCATACTATGACCCGTACTGGCTTGTCAGCAAACTTAACCAGTCACCGCGCAGAACCGTTCTGTGAGATTCATCCGAGCGATGCGCTAAAGTTTGGTGTGCGTGATCAAGGTTTGGTTGAAGTTCGTTCAAAGTGGGGAAGTTGTGTATTACGTGTGACATTCTCATCAGGTGTACGTCGTGGGCAAATTTTTGCACCGATTCACTGGACTGAACAAGTTGCCTCCGATGCCCGCATTGGTAAAGTCGTTAACCCAGAAGTTGATGCAATTTCTGGTGAACCTGAGTTTAAACATACACCTGTCACCATTCAGCCGTTCTATACCACTTGGCAAGGGGTGCTCTATGTTCGTGAAGGATATGATTCGCATATCCAACAATCGCTACATCACTGTGCATGGTGGACTAAGGTCAAAATGGTTAAAACCAACCGTTATGAACTTGCAGACCGCCAAACTTTTCATGATACTCAAAAGAACCTGAAAAATTTCTTGCCATTTGCCGATGAAACTTTTGAATGGTTAAGTATTGAAGATATCTCTTCACAACTGAGTCATAGCGTTATTTTGAAAGATGGCATTGTAATTGCAAGCTTATATATTGCACCGCCAGATTTATTGCCAGACCGTGATTGGGTAGCGAGTCTGTTTAAACGTGAGCGTTTAAGTGCCTTGCACCGCAAAGCTTTGCTAGCGGGCATGCCAATGTCTGCTACAAATAATGATGGGCCTTTAGTGTGTAGTTGTTTTAAAGTGGGTAAGAATAAAATTATTGAAGCCATTAAAACGCAAAATATTACTCATGAAAAACAGGTCACTGCTTGTTTAAAAGCGGGTGGGAACTGTGGTTCATGTTTACCTGAAATCCGTGGCCTGATTAAAGCTTGCCAACAGGAGGTGGAAGTGTGAATAAGGGATATCCCGTAACTGATCTGGTCATTCTGGCGGGTGGACAAGCCCGCCGTATGAACGGTTTAAATAAGTTGTTGCAGCAATTTGATGGTGAACCCCAACTTCTTAAAATTCATCAAAAATTAAAACTATCAGTGTCTGAAATTTGGGTGAATAGTCATCGCGACTACTCCATCTATCAGAGTATTGTGCCAGATATTAAATGTTTTCAAGACGATGCTTCTGGATTTTTCGGCCCACTGATGGGTATGAAAAGTGCGTGGTCACATGTAGAAGCAGATTATGTTTTGTTTATTCCCTGTGATGTGACCTATGTACCAACACAAGTCGTTGCCAAATTACACAGTGCACTTAGGAAAAATAAACAAGCTCAAGCCGCTTATGTGTCAATTAATGGAGATGCCTTGTACCCATTTTGTTTGTTAAAGCGTGAAAGTCTAATCACGATAACAGAGCAAATTGAAAAACAACGCTTAAGTTTGAAAGAGTGCTTTAAGCTTTTACATGCACAAGTCGCCATATTTCAAAAACAAAATTTATTTTTTCATAGCATCAATTCTCTAGATGAGCTTCAGCAATACAAACAAATCACAGCATTTAAAGAAATTTTTACAGCAAATTAACGATGTATTTGAATAGCTTTTAACCTTACATTGGTCGTGCGAAAAACGTTTTTAATATTTGTGCCGTTGACTATTTATTATATAAGTTCTATTTTGGAACTTGTTGTTTTAGTTCCATCCATATGCATAAAAATAAAGGGAGTCAATCGAAATGGTAGAAGCGCTAAAGGAAAACAAAACGGATGTTACCGCATGTATTTTGTGTTCAAGAAATTGCGGGTTAAGTGTCGAAATTAAAGATAATCAATTTGTCAAAATTAAAGGTAATCCTGAACATCCATTTTCACAAGGCTACATTTGTCAAAAAGCTGCAAGATTACAGCATTATCAGCAGCATGCAGACCGTTTGACTACGCCATTAAAACGTCAACCAGATGGTTCATTTCAAGAAATTAGTTGGGACAATGCTATACACGAAATTGCCGAACGTTTAGTTCAGATTAGAGATAATTTTGGCGGGACCGCTTTTGCTTCTGTTGGGGGCGGTGGTCAGGGTAATCATCTCGGTGCAGCTTATGGGCGTCAACTTTTGTTGGCTATGAAAAGTTATTATGCTTACAACTCTCTTGCCCAAGAAAAAACGGGTGATTTTTGGCTGAATGGACGTTTATTTGGAAATCAGGCCTGCCATACGACAGAAGATGTTGAATACGCTGATTATGTTCTTTTCATTGGTACAAATCCGTTTCAGGCACATGGAATTCCAAATGCACGAGACACGCTAAAGCATATTAAAAAAGACCCCAACCGTACCATGGTGGTATTTGACCCACGTGTTACCGAAACGGCAAAGCAAGCAGATATTCATGTGCAGTTAAAACCTGGAACAGATGCTTTTTTAATGTCGGCCATGATTGCCATTATTATTAAAGAACAACTTTATGATGCGAAGTTCATTGAACAGCATACACAAGGGTTTGAAGAGGTAAAAACAACTTTTAGCCGTGTCCCGATTGAAGAATATATTGCAAAAGCTGATGTACCAGTCGATTTGATTTATCAAGTGGTGAGAGATTTTGCAAAGGCTAAAAGAGGCTGTGTGCGCATCGATTTAGGTATTCAGCATACTTTAAATACGACATTAAACGGATATTTAGAAAAACTACTGTATTTATTGACCGGAAACTTTGGAAAACAAGGCACCAATAATTTACACACTTGGTTTATTCCAATTTTAAGCGATACCGATGAAAGAAAATCGAAATATCGACGTAGTGTTTACCATAAAATGTTTCCCATCTCAGGTCTTTTCCCACCCAATATTTTACCTGACGAAATATTAAAAGCAGGCGAAAAACGAATTCGCGCAGTTTTTGTGGATAGTTGTAATCCTTTATTAACCTATCCCGATACACCTGCATACGAAAAAGCATTTAAAGCTCTAGATTTACTGGTTGTGGTCGATGTTGCTATGACAGAAACCGCTCGGTTAGCAGATTATATTTTACCGGCACATACTCAGTTTGAAAAATGGGAATTTACAGGTTTTAATCTTGAGTTTCCTAAAAACGGTTTTCACCTGAGACATCCGGTATTTACCGCCCAAGGCAATACGTTACCCGAAGCAGAAATTTATACACGATTACTTGAAGCCATGAAGGTCATTCCTAAAAGCTTTGCAGTGTTAGAAAAAATAGCTGCGGTCGACTCGAAAAAAACAGCCTATTTACCTTATCTGTCGGCTTTGGGTTTAACTTTTGCTCGACATAAAAAATACATTCCTTTTGCAGCTTCAATTCTCTATCGCACTTTAGGTAAACATTTAGAAAACTCAGCTGCTTCAGTTGCTTTTTTATTACCTCTGTCTATTCAATATGCTGTTTTACATACCAAAGCGGTGCGCCGTGCAGGTTACAAAGGTAATCCTTTAACGTTAGGTGTTCGTTTATTTGAGCAAATTTTAAATCAGCGTTCAGGTGTGGTGTTATCACAACATGAATATGATGAAATGTGGAAGCTTGTGGCATACAAAGACAAAAAAATACGTCTGGTTATTCCCGAAATGTTGAATGAGTTGGCAAATTTAAAAAATCATCAATTTAGTATTGAAGAGTTTCCTTTCATACTTTTGTCGGGGGAACGCCGTAGTTATAACGCTAATCAGATTTACCGTGACCCTGCATGGCGAAAAGTAGATGCAGAAGGGGCTTTACGAATTCACCCTGAAGACGCAACAAACTTGAATGTAGCAGTAGGAGATCAACTCAAATGTATCTCACAACACGGAGAAATTCAGGTAACCGTAGATTTTGATGAGGGTATGCGAAAAGGTGTTGTGTCACTTCCACATGGTTATGGCATGCGCTTTCAAGGTGGCGAGCCAATAGGGCCACAATTAAATCTTCTGGTGTCTGGTGAACATTGTGATCCTTTATCTAAAACGCCGTACCATAAATATGTACCCATCCGTCTAGAAAAATGCTAGAAATAATGTAGGGCATACAAGAGATTGACGTCGCACTAAATTTGTACAGCTTTAAAATTTAAGACGAAAATTGGACGACGTTAATCTTGCTGATACCCATAAAAAACTATGGATGATAAATAGAATTGGAACAAATTTTGCTTAAACAGCACAGCACTATTGAAGAGCAAATTTCTATTTTAATTGCTCAGAAAAAGTGCCAGCAATATTTGAACTGTTCTCGATATGAGTGCAAATGATGAAACAATATCACTCTGAAAATACACCTTTGGTTCTTCAAGACCAATATGGCCGTATAAAGCGAAAGCTACGTATTTCCATAACTGATCGCTGTAATTTTAAGTGTGTATATTGCATGCCTGAACATCCTGAATGGTTGAATAAGCAAGATCTGCTTGGTTTTGAGGCACTGTTTCAATTTTGTCATTTTATGGTGCAACATGGTGTTGAAAGTATCCGCATTACAGGCGGCGAACCATTAATGCGTCAAGGCATTGTGCATTTTGTTCGTGAGTTACAAGCTTTGAAAGCGTTAGGCCTAAAACGTATTTCAATGACTACAAATGGGCATTACCTTGCAAAATACGCTAGGCAGTTAAAAGATGCAGGATTAGATGACCTAAATATTAGTTTAGACAGTCTTGATGCTATTCAGTTTAAAGAGCTAACCAAGAAAAAATTAGAACCTGTTCTCGAGGGTATTCAGGCTGCTAAAGATGTCGGATTACCATTCAAAATTAACTGCGTACTGATGAAAAATAAAAACGATGATCAGATCTTACCGATGGTTCAATGGTCAATCGCCAATCATATTCCTTTACGCTTTATTGAGTTTATGCCACTTGATGGCGATGCGCTTTGGTCAAGTAAAGATGTAGTGAGTGAGGCTGAAATTTTACAGGCTTTGCAACCACATTATTCAGTAGAGGTTGTCGAACAACAGCATGAGCCAGCACGCCAATATCTAATCAATAATAGCTACTCTCTTGGAATTATTTCCACAATCACTCATTCATTTTGCCATCAATGCGACCGTATACGGTTAACTGCACAAGGCGAACTCTACAACTGTTTATTTGCACCGCAAGGTCTCAATATTAAACCGCAGCTTCAATCATTATTACGTGCACGTACTACTGCTGATCATGCAATGTATATTCAACAGTTAACAGATATGGTTATGCCGTATATTTGGCACAAAGCAAAAGGCTTTCATGCTTTACAACATCAACAAACCCGTAAAATCAGTATGCATATGCTTGGGGGATAAATGCAGCAATCTATCCAAATTAAAATCGAAGCGTTTGGTGCAATTGAAAAATTGCTTCCTCAAAACCTTTCGTTGGTTTGTCCCAATCATATTTTGGTTAAAAATGTATTAGATGAAATTGTTTCATTACATCCAGAATGTACACAAGCCATGGAAAAATGTGCATGTGCGATTGGCGATAATGTCATAACGAGACAATCTACTTTAAGTGAGCCATGTACTTTGGTTTTATTGTCACCAGTTGCAGGAGGGTGAATCATGCGAGATTTTGCACGTATACAAGAGCAGGCTTTAAGTTTAGATACTTTTGATTCTATCCAATCATTTCCTGAATGTGGTGGAATCGATATTTTTATAGGTACGGTTCGTAATCACCATGAGGGTAAAGCTGTTAAAGCGTTGAAATATACGTCATATAAGCCACTTTCTGAAAAAATGATACGTGAAATTGAACTGGAAATTGAGAAAAAGTATCAGGTATCTTATGTGCGGGTCGTTCATCGGATTGGTCATCTGGATGTAGGTGAGACAGCCATTATTGCGATTGCTTATGCAGCCCATCGCCGTGAAGCTTTTCAAGCATGCGAGGAAGCGGTTGAGCGAGTGAAGCATGAAGTGCCAGTTTTTAAAGAAGAGTTCTTTACAGACGGTACGAGTCATTATGTAGAAGGCTGTTGTATTCGCAAAGATGCACCAAAAGAACACAAGCATCACCACCATCATGCCGGCCATGCACACTCACACTGAAATATGTACGTCTAGGATAAATAATGAAAAACGTAGGAATGAAGCCGGAAAGTTATCGTGTTGCTGAAGCACAAGCGATTTTATATGCGCCTCCACATTGTATTGAGCTATTAAGACAAGGTAATACTGAAAAGGGGGATGCATTAAAAACTGCACGTGTGGCAGGAATCTTGGCAGCCAAACGCACCGATGAGCTGATTCCTTTGTGTCATCCACTGCCGATTTATCGTGCAGATGTTGAATATGAATTAGAACATGATTTTGTAAAGATTATTACCGTGGTCGAAACGATTGGCCCTACTGGGGTAGAAATGGAAGCCCTCACGGCTGCAAGCCTTGCAGGTTTAACTATTTACGACATGTTAAAACCACATTGTGAACCAGAAGAACTCTGGATGGATCAATGTAAACTGCTTAAGAAAAAGGGCGGGAAATCGCACTTCAAACGTATTCTTCGTCAACCCGTTTCGGCAGCGGTCATTGTGTTATCTGACACCGTTGCAGCCGGTAGAAAACCCGATACAGCCGGAAAGTCTGTGGTAGAAACTTTAACTGAAGCAGGATTCGATCCGATTCATTATCAAATTTTGCCTGATGAAGCAGATGTTCTAAAAGATTTAGTGCTTGAGCTGAGTAAGTCATATGCTTGCATTATGACGGTGGGTGGAACCGGAATTGGTAAGCGTGACATTACGGTTGATACGCTAGAGCCACTTCTTGAGCGTAAGCTAGACGGTTTAATGGAAGCTGCACGATCTTTTGGACAAAAACGCACACCTTATGCTGCAATGTCACGTGGGGTAGCAGGTTTTATTGATCGCTCATTGGTGGTGACTTTACCGGGAAGCCGTGGTGGAGCAAGCGAATCAATGGCTGCCATTTTACCAGCACTCGTTCATATTTTTGATGTGTGCCGTGATTTACCGCATCCGGGAGGCTATGAATAATGTCAGGTTGTGGTACAGAGCGTGGATTAATTAGTGTAGATGAAGCACTTGAGCTGATTGTTAAGCAGCCAAAAAAGTTGGGTTCGATTAACCAAGTTCTTCAAAACAGTCTAAGCAGATATCTCGCTAAAGAAATTTATTCAGAAATTAATCTGCCGAGCTTTTCTCAAAGTGCTGTAGATGGTTATGCACTTTGTAGCCATGCGGAAGATTTAAATAAACAAAAATTTCAGGTTACTGGTGAGATTCGTGCAGGAAGCGAAAGCCATGACACCCTTCATGAAGGTCAGGCTATTCGTATATTCACAGGCGGTAAAATTCCAGAAGGAACAACACATGTTGCTCGGCAGGAAATTGTATCGGTTCTTTCGGCCCAAGAAATTTGTTTAACTGAGCATATACGTCCTCAAGCTGATATTCGATTTACAGGTGAAGAAGTCCAGAAAGAACAATTGCTGGCACAAACAGGCCAATTTCTTAATATTGGAAGCTTGGCTGCCTTAAGTATGGCAGGTGTGCAAACTGTTGAAGTTTTTCGTACACCGAAAGTTGCTGTTTTGGTGACTGGTGATGAAGTTGCAGAAACGGCAGAAGATCTTGTCGACGGCAAAATCTTTGATGCAAATGGGCCATTATTAAAAGCTTGGTTTGAAGATTATGGCTTGGATGTTGAACTGATTCATGTGGCAGATGAGGCAGAGCAAGTCACACATTACTTTAATCAGTTAAAAGACAGCCATGATGTCATTATAACGACAGGTGGAGTCTCTGTAGGTGATTATGACTTTGTACGACCATGTGCTTTTGAGGTTGGTTTTGAACAAATCTTTTGGAAAGTAAAACAGAAACCTGGCAAACCATTGTTCTTTGCTGAATATTCAAACCCAGAAACAGATCATTGTTGTTATTTGCTCGGTTTGCCGGGTAATCCCGCTGCAGTCTATGTGTCTATGCAGGTGTATGGTAAGACATTACTAGATACCCTACAGGGAAATCAAGCAGGGCCAGAGTGGTTTAGTGCGATTTTAGATCATGATTTAAATGAAGATGCGCGTGAACGTTTTTTACGAATGTATGCTTATTTTGAAAATGGTCAGCTTAAAATAAAAAGTCTGGCAAAACAGCAATCGCACATGCTGAGTAACTTAATGCAGGCCAATTGTCTGGTTCGTATTCCGGCAGGCGTAAAACTAGAAGTAGGCAATATATTAAAGGGTGTATTTATTTCAAACTAATTATAAAAGATGATAAATATGACTCATTATGAAAAATGAGTGGGTTATATTTATTTAGCAATTTTTAATAATAACTTTTTCTTTTTTCATAATGAAAATTTTTTTATAAAGTGGATAAGAAGTTATTTTTATAATGAATCTTGCATAAATCGTAGTAAGTGGTTTAGGGTATAAACAATAGGGCCGTTGGGCTAGGAAAATTCGAGGAACGCATAAAGATGAAATGGGATGACATCGGTGATCAACCTTGTTCGGTTGCTCGTATGCTATCAGTGATTGGCGATCGATGGACGATGCTAATATTACGTAATGCTTTTATGGGAATACGACGTTTTGACGATTTTCAAAAATCATTAGGCGTAACTCGTCATGTCCTTTCAGATCGTTTAAAGCGTTTGGTTGAATATGAAATATTAGCCAAAGCTCCTTATTTTGATCGTCAAGAACGCTTTGAATACAAACTCACTGATAAGGGCTTTGAACTTTATCCAATTATCTTGTCTATGGCGAATTGGGCAGATAAATGGATGGATCAAGGTTTAGGTAAGCCTTTGGAATACCGTCATAAAACTTGTGGACACAAGTTTGAACCAGTTATGGTATGTTCGGTCTGCCGTGAGCCTTTACATGCAAAACAAGTGCAAGTCTCAGCTGGACCGGGCTATTTTGCATATATTGAACAAAAACAGAAACAAGCTTAATTTTTCTCTCTATAAATTATGAAGACTCTTGTTGAATAGCATCAGCAAGAGTCTTATAAATATGTTCGTGATTTGACTGCGCTACATTAAATCGTATGAATTGACCTGCATTAGAAGCTTGGCTAAAAGCATTGCCTGGCGCAAGAATAACATTATGATTAATACAATATTTCGCAATTTTTGAAGCTTCAATACCCTCTGGCAAATGACACCAAACAAAAATTCCAGCTTGAGGTTTAATCCATGGCTTTATACCCAGAGGTTCAAGTTTTGTAATGGTATCGTGCATGGCTTTTGCTAAACGAACTTTTAGTAATTCTATATGTTTACGATAAGAGCCATCTGTTAAAGCGGTAAGCAAAACTTCAGCAGAAACACCATTGTGAGAAAAACTTGTGGCAATTTTTAGGTCGGTGAGCTGATCCATCCATTCAGGTTTGGCAATAATATAACCACAGCGAATAGACGCTGATAATGTTTTAGAAAAGCTTCCAATAAAAATTACGCGTGAAAGATTATCTAAAGCCGCGAGTCTAGGTGCTGGTGTATATTCAAAATCTGAGAAAATATCGTCTTCAACTACAATTAAGTTAGATTGCTCAATCAATTTTAAGAGTTGGTGTGCCGTAGAAAGAGAAAGCGTTGCTCCAGTTGGATTGTGAATTCCTGAGTTGGTGATATAAAGACGTGGGTTATAAGTATCAATTGCTTCTTTAAATGCTTCTAAGTCGGGACCTGTTGGTGTGTACGGGATACCAATAACCTTGACTTGATGAACTTTAAGCAATGCATGAAAGTTAAAATAACAAGGATCATCAATCAGAACGACGTCATCGGGCTTTAGTAAAAACCGGAAAACTAAATCGATCGATTGAGTACCAGAATCTGTTAAAAGTACTTGATTCAGATTTGCATCTATTCCTTTTGATTGTGCACGCCTTGCTAATAAATCCCGTAAAGGTGGTAATCCTAACGGGGTTGAATAACCCATTAAACAAGCGTCTGAACTCCTTGCAGCTGCCCTTAATCCTTTACGAATACTGTCTAATGGCATCCAATCATCGGGTAACCAACCGCAGCCGGGCTTAAAAACATCTGCTTTCGCTTCCAAAGATTGACGTGAAATCCATAATGGGTCGACTGAACGATCTAATTTAGGGCTTAATTCACTTAATGATAGAGGTGCGAGCGGACCAACAATATAAAAACCCGATCCAGTTCTTGATTCGATTTTGCCTAAAGCAATTAATCTTTCATACGCTTCTACAACAGTTGATACTGAAAAACCCAAATCATTTGCTAACTTGCGAACAGAGGGTAAGCGTGCTCCGGGCATTAAAGATCGATTTTTTATTTGTTGCTCAATCTCTGAAATGACAATTTCAATTTTTGTTTTGCTCTGGTTCACGGGCTTACAATCTCAACTGTAATGGTTATAAGTACATAACAGTTCTTTTAAATTGTACTGCTTTGTATCTGGTTTAATCACCTTAGCACAGCTTAAATTCTTCGTATAGTGACGGAGAAAATTATGAATAAGTTTATGAATGGCTGGGTAAATGGTTTTATTGGCGTGGCTATTTTTGCAGGGTCATTACCCGCAACACGTGTAGCTGTAATGGGATTTGAACCGGGCTTTCTAACCGCAGCACGTGCGGCAATTGCTGGTATTTTAGGACTTATTCTTATATTGGTTTTAAAACAAAAGAAACCAGCCAAACAAGATTGGTGGCCTCTTGCCATTGTTGCTATAGGGGTGGTGATTGGTTTTCCGTTATTTACCGCCCTCGCTTTGCAATATATGAATGCAGCTCATTCAATTGTCTTTGTTAGTCTTTTGCCGCTTGCAACTGCAATATTTGCTGTACTGAGAGGTGGAGAAAAGCCGAATCAATTTTTCTGGATATTTGCAGTCTTGGGGAGTGCGGTTGTTTTCGCTTATATGTTTTTTATTTCTGGTGATACATCACTTGGAATAGGGGACTTTTATATGTTGATGGCGATTATTTTCTGTGGCTTTGGCTATGCAGAAGGCGGTGTACTTTCAAGAAAAATAGGCGGGTGGCAGGTCATTTGTTGGGCGCTCATTTTATCATTACCCTTCATGCTGTTTCTTACTATTTTTTATATGCCTACTTCTTTCCAGAATATATCGGCATCAGCTGTAGTTGGCCTCATTTATGTGTCTTTGTTTAGCATGCTAATTGGTTTTTTCTTTTGGTATAAAGGACTTGCCCAAGGTGGTATTGCTGCGATTAGTCAACTACAACTCTTACAGCCTTTAATGGGGCTAGCCATTGCGGCAGCCTTATTGCATGAACATGTGAGCTGGTCGATGTTGGTGGTTACAGCAGCAACCCTTTTATGCGTCGCTGCTGCTAAAAAGTTTGCTTAGCTTTATAAACAATTTGCTGGTTTAGGAACACCTGCCAAACGACTTAAATGGCGGGCAACTAAACCAGTATTAAATTGTTGCTGCAACACGGCATTATTAATATCTGGACTTACTGTTTTCATTAAAAATTTAATGAGTGGGCGAGTTGCTGGAGAGTGCCCAAACTGTTGATAAAACTGACGCACAGCAGCTAAAACTTCAAAATGCCAATCGGTTAGTTCAAGATCAAGTGACTTGGCAAGCTCTTGTGCAACTTCAGGATTCCAAGTTGTATAATCAACCAAATGACCATCTTGGTCTAATTCTAAATTCATGAAACTAGCCTAAATCTATTATTTAAGAGAAATACAGCGTTTAAACGTTAAAACCAGATCTGCAAATTGATCATAGTCGAGTACATTCATCTGAGCTAAAGTATCTGCATCGAGTAAATCTTTTTCGATACTTAAGCATGAAACACTTTCAAACTGTTGAATCATTTCAGTTGAAAGCCGTGCAACAGAATCACCCATAAAAATAATCTGGTCACCTACCTGATAAAGATGACCTAATTCATCAATAATATTCGGTGTATTGTGATAAGTAGATTGCACGAGATAAAGTGTTGATGGATTCATTAAAATTACACCTTCATCTACCAATATAAGACATGGTCAAAAGATTGAATGAACTCATTATTTAATTGAATGAATTCGAGCTCTTGTTCTGTTTGTTGAACAAAAGGATTTTGTTGATTTTTGCTTTCGATAAGAATGGGGCTTAAATCATAAAATTCAAAGCTTTCGACCATATTTGATGCTACTTTGAAGATATGATGAAACTGGTTAAAGCTCAGGTCATTTTGCAAGAGACTAAGAGCAGCATCTTTCAATAATACTTTGACTGGCGAGCCAAAGGTTGCTAAAACCATAGTAGCGGAAAGGCTTTCATTGATTTGAAGACTAGTTAAGTTGGCTTGGCTTAAAATGACGAGTACAGATTTCACACAATATACCTTTTAAAAGCAACAATCTAAGCAAACAAAGTAACTTAAAATTGAATAAGACGAGATGCTGACTGTACCGCATCAGCAAGTTCACCTAACCCGACGAGTTGAAAGTCTTTGGCAAGGTTGTAATGAGTAAGGTGATGGCGACTGGCATTTTCTGCATCGGTAATACCACGAGCGAGGGCAGCACTCACACATACAGGAAGTCGAATCGCAAGCTTTTGCCATTCATGCGTTAAATTACGCTGGTCGTCAGGAACCCATTGAAAATCATTAGCAACCTGCACGCCGTCTTGGTAAAAGAATACACGAAAGTCTTCATTTTTACTTTTGAGTGCCTGAGCAAGTCCTAACGCATGCCAAGCATGAATGGAAGTAGGAGCAGAGGTAATTAGTAGTAATGTACTCATTAAGAATTCACTATGGTCATACGTCTAAATGGGCGTAGATGCATTAAGAGAAAGGTAAGTATACAATGATTTTAGTGACAGGTGGTTTAGGCTTTATCGGTTCACACATTGCTTTGAGTCTAATGGCCCAAGGGCAAGAAGTGGTAATTGTCGATAACTTGGCTAATTCGACCTTGCAAACGCTGGAACGGCTAGAGTTTATTTCTGGTATGTACGTTCCATTTGTTAAACTTGATGTACGTAATACACCTGCATTGAATAAGGTCTTCGAGCAATATTCAATTGATGCAGTTATTCATACTGCTGGGTTTAAATCAATTGAAGAATCTAATCTTAAACCTCTTGAATATTATAATGATAATGTAAGTTGCATCATGAGTTTACTGCGTGCCATGCAACGCACAGGTGTTCGTCACTTTATTCAGCTGTCAAGCCTTGCTGCTTATGGAAAATCTGGTTTGCAATTAAGCGAAACAGAAGAATTTAATTACACTTATCCTAATCCTTATATTAAGTCTCAACAGATGATTGAAGAAATCATCCGTGATACTTATAAAATTGATCATGAGTGGAAAATTGCGATCTTGCGCTTATCTAATATTGTAGGTGCATTTGAACATGGGGTACTTGGAGAGTATGTCGCACAGCTCCCTAAAAATATTGTACCGCTTGCGATGCAAGTTGCAGCAATGCAACGCGATTTGATTGAATTACAAGATCAAGCTGAAACATCAGACCATACGACTGAACGCAGTTTTCTACACGTTTTAGATGTGTGTGAAGCTGTAACTGCAAGCTTACATTGGCTGCGTAATCAAACACATTGTTGTGAGGCATTCAATATTGCCCATGACCAAGTTCACTCTATTCGTCAATTACTAGATGAAATTTCACAAGTAACTCAAGCCGAAATTGCGACTCAACCTGCGATTTATAAGCATGTTGAGTTAGGTCAGGTTGGGGCAAATATAGAAAAAGCAAAAACATTATTGCAATGGACACCTAAACGCTCGTTAAAACAAATGATTGAAGATGAATGGCGCTTTTATCAAAATACATTAAATGGAAGATAAGATAATGATTCTTATTTACAATAATGGAATGCTTGAGTACGATATTAAAAATTAACTAGCCAGAGCAAATACTTGCTTCAGCCCGTAAGTTCTTTAACCAGACAACTGAGGTTTCTATGCAAACACGAATTGAACATGACACTATGGGTGAGATTGAAGTTCCGAATGAAGCATTGTGGGGAGCACAGACTCAACGCAGCTTACAGAACTTTAAAATCGGGCAAGAACGATTACCACGTGCCATGATTCGAGCAATGGGGCTAGTAAAAAAGGCTGCTGCGATAACCAATGCTGAACTTGAACAGTTACCGCAAGATTTGAGCCAATATATTGTGGGCGCGGCTGAAGAAGTAATTGATGGTAAATGGGATTCACAGTTTCCTTTAGTTGTATGGCAGACTGGTTCTGGTACGCAAAGTAACATGAACTGCAATGAAGTGATTGCAAATATTGCAAACCAAAAATTAGGTCAAGCATTAGGTGCCCAAAAGCCTGTACATCCAAATGACCATGTCAACCGTGCGCAATCAACAAACGATTCATTTCCAACGGCAATCCATGTTGCTGCAAGTTTGCAAATTAATGAATTACTCATTCCTGCCGTAGAACAACTTAAAGCGACTTTGCAAAAGAAATCTGATGAGTTTCAATCTATTGTTAAAATTGGTCGTACCCATTTACAAGATGCAACGCCATTAACTTTAGGTCAAGAATTCAGCGGCTATGTATCTCAGCTTGAACATGGTGTAGTGCGCTTACAGCAAGCTTTAAGTGGTTTATATGAATTGCCACTAGGTGGTACTGCAGTAGGTACAGGGTTAAATGCACATCCTGACTATGCAGTGAAATCAGCTGCTCAACTTGCATTGCTTACAGGCTTACCGTTTGTGACTGCTCCAAACAAATTTGAAGCACTTGCAGGACGTGATGCTGCTGTTTTTGCTTCTGGTGCATTAAAAACGCTTGCGGTCAGTTTAAATAAAATTGCGAATGATATTCGTTGGTTGGCAAGTGGGCCACGTTGTGGTTTTGGTGAAATCCGTATCCCAGAAAATGAACCTGGTTCAAGCATTATGCCGGGTAAAGTCAATCCGACACAAAGTGAAGCAATGACGATGGTTGTTGCACAAGTGCTTGGAAATGATACGACCATTAATGTGGCAGGTGCTTCAGGTAACTTTGAATTAAACGTATTTATGCCAGTGATTGCTTACAACTTATTGCAGTCTATTCAGTTGCTTGGTGATGCGTGTAATAGTTTTAATGATCACTGTGCGGTGGGAATTGAGCCTAATCAGGATAAAATTGATTACTTCTTACATAACTCTCTCATGTTGGTAACCGCTTTAAACCCAGTGATTGGTTATGAAAATTCTGCAAAAGTTGCCAAGACTGCCTATAAAGAAAATAAAACTTTAAAGCAGGTCGCTGTTGAGCTTGGCTTGGTTACGGCAGAGCAATTTGATGAAGTGGTTAAACCTGAAAAAATGGTTTCACCAAATAGTAAATAATCTCCTCTAATAGGCTTTTTTATTGTCAAATACTTCTGTAATATCCGCGAGTTGCTAAGTACAACAAAAGTCCTGAATGATCAGCGCAAAAAATCATAAGGGGAAGGCCTGCTTGAAAAAGTGGGCTTTTTTTATACCTTGAAATGTTAGTGTCATAACTAAACCTTATTTTTGCTACGTTATTTTATTCTAAGCTCCAATAAATGAAACAGACTAAATCAATAGTTGTTTTAGCAATAACAGCTTGTACCTTGTCCGGTTGTCTACAAATGTTTCCACCTACTGTAGCTGAGGTGAATCCTGGTGTTTACCAACTTCATGCTAAAAGTAATGCATTTGGTTCAAGAGAAGCTTTGAGGTCAAAGTTAATCGGGAAAGCAGAGGAAATATGTAAAGATAAAGGTTTTGATGAGTTGGATAGCAATAACAAAATCGTAAATCATCATACTGTCTATAATTCAGGACTGCTAATTCCAGTAAATACCAAAGCAGCTGTTTTGAAAGTTAAGTGTAAAGATTAATTTAAATACAAGTTAGCCCATGGGAGAGTTAGTTCTCTCAGACATATGACGGTATAAGAAACCCGACTAAGTATCGACTAATGGCGGGGTTTTTTATTGTTAAGTATTTCTGTAATATTTATATATTAGTTTAGCGCTGAATGATTAGTGCTAGAAATCAAAAGAAGGGCGGATCTTTTTTTCGCTAGCTTCATTTCTGCTTGAGAAGAGGAAGTGAGCTTTTTTATTATTTAAGAAAAAACATAATTTTTTAGATGGAATTTAAATAGTGATGTACACAATTAGATATGTTCATCGGAACAATACTTACTATATTGCTTCGAATATCGAAGGGAATTTTATTATTCTTGAGTCAATTGATTCAGAATTCCGTATGGGCCATCAAATTTCTTATGATGGTGAGAAGGTATTTAACCTTACTTTAAATGATGAAACTGATGCAGTCATTAAACTACAGAGTGATGAAAAAACAGCATATGAATACTTACTGTCAGTTAAATAAATTAGTTTTTTAGTATGAAGTATTTCTGTAAGAACTAGGTAAGAGTAAAAGGTACTTCACAGAATAAAAAAGTTAAAAAGCTTTATTTCTTTTGAAAAAGCTATGGTATGGTTAATCACGCTTTAATTATGGGCAGTTAAAATAAATGAACTGTTTTTTGAATAAAATCACCACAACCACCACGACCTTTAAGGAAGGCTGTGTGTGATTTTTTTATTAAAGTGACTTAATAAGATAACCAAACCCAGCCAATAATGGCTGGGTTAATTTTTCTCTGTTCATTATTGGTTTTACAGAGAAAGATTATGAAAAAACTCAGTAGTAACTCAAAATCGGCTTTACTCGTCATTGATATGCAAAATGGCTTATTTAACGGTGAGCCTAAGCCACATAATGTCAAACTTGTACTTTTAAATATTCTTAGCCTTATTGAATATTGTCGTTTGAATGATAGACCAATTATCTTTATTCGGCATGTCGGTGAGAAAGGTACACCATTAGATCCAAACGGCCCGAACACTCAACTAATTACAGACTTATCTTTTAATCCACATAAAGATACAGTCATTGAAAAAATGTACCCTAGCAGCTTTAAAAATACTGTTTTAAAAGAAGTATTAGAGAAACTTGATATTGATGAAATCATAATTACTGGAATGAAAACTGAATATTGTATTGATACTACTGTTAGGGCTGCTTCAGAGTATGGATATAAAGTGACACTAATTTCAGATGCACATACAACAACTGATTCAGCAGCTTTAAATGCTTCGCAAATCATTGATCATCATAACCAAGTTTTAAACAATGCTTTTGCTCAGTTAAAAACTACAGCAGAGTTCATTTCTTCAGTTTAGTTTAGAACTAGGGCGAACAACTTTATTAAAAAGTTTTATTAGCTGTATATCTCTTACGGCATAAGAAGCCCTGCTAAAGACAAGTTATTGGTGGGGTTTATAGCGATGGCAAGAATTGAGTCTGCATCAACAAAGAGCTCTTTTCGGAGGGCTTTTTGTCAAGAGGGTGTAAGTTTCACTAATTAATGGCGAATTAGCGTTGAATAAGCTGTCATAATTGTTAAAATGCGCACCTTGTCCTGTTTTTATATTGTTTTTGTTTTGCATCTATTTTACGAGATTTAAAATAAAGAAATTAAAAACAGAAGCTTAGCTAAGGATTTTTGAATGCTCTCTATTTATTTGACAGATACCCAACAACATGTGCAATTTAATGATTATCCTGGTGATCAGCCTGTTAAGTTTCTGTTAAATCTTAAAAAGATTTTCCCAAGTACAGGTGATCTGTTATTGCCAGTTTTACCTGATGATAACGATCTAGAAAATGTAACGTGGGAATCAACTTCTGAAGATTTTGATGTCTTTAAAAAGCTATTAGCTGGATGGGGTGTTATTGAACTACGTTTAAATGCAATTACGGCTTATAAAGATAAAAACTTTGCGAATGAGTTAGTGAAACAAGCTCAAGCGAAACGCAAAAAAACTGCCCAAAAAAATCATGAACTCTCTTTGGTTGCACTTGATTATATTTTTATGCACGAAGTTCACGCATTGATTGATGCAGAGCTGGTCACTATTGGTGAGAAATTTTATTTACCGACCTTGCGTGAGCAATGGAAAGGTACAGTTTCAGACCCAGTGCTCAATGGAAAACTCTAATTAAACACAAAAGGTGAATTCATAAAGATTCACCTTTTTTATTTTTATAATTAAATTAATGATTTATAAATTGCTAATTGCTGGTACAAAAGTTTACAAGAAAAGAATGCGTTTTTTTTAAAGTGGCAGATACATTGCTTATATAAATACAAAATTATTGCGGGAGAGAGGTTCGAAAGAACCCGCCGAAGGAGCAACAAGCCCGGAAACTCTCAGGCAGAAGGACTGTAATAATTAAAAAATCTGGAGAGAAGCTTAGATTTATAAGAATTGAAAATAATAACTTATAAATTATAAACTCACCGAAGGGGAAGATCTAAACGTTAAAAGGTAACGTTGGGGTCGAAACTCTCAGGTACCAATGACAGATGGGCTGTACTGATGAAATGTTTTGCATTTCTGAGGAGTCTGTTATGCCACATGTTATTGTGATAGGTGCGGGAATCACAGGGGTTACCTCTGCCTATGAATTATCGCAACTGGGTTATCAAGTCACAGTGATTGATCGACATCTATATCCTGCAATGGAAACATCATTTGCCAATGGAGGGCAATTATCGGCTTGTAATGCCGAAGTATGGAACCAAAAAGCCACTGTAGTTAAAGGCTTTAAGTGGATGAGGCAAAAAGATGCGCCGCTACTACTGAATCCTTCATTTAGTTTGCATAAGTATAGTTGGCTGGTTGAGTTCTTATCCCATATTAAACACTATGAAGCTAATACGATCGAGACGGTCCGATTGGCATTACTCGCCCGTAAGCGCTTGTTTGAAGTTGCAGAAAAAGAGCAACTTCAGTTTGATTTGGAGAAACGTGGCATTCTTCATATGTATCATAGTAAGGCCGATTATGAGATCGCTAAACAAGTCAATGATGTCTTGAATAAAGGTAAATTGGAACGCTATTCAGTTTCACCTGATGAAATGAAAAAGATAGAGCCATCGTTAACGGGTGAATATTTTGGTGGTTATTACACACCAAGTGATGCAACGGGGGATATCCATAAATACTCAACCTCTTTGGCTGAAAAGACTAAACAATACGGTGTTGAGTATAAATTTGGTTTGGAAGTCACAGATATTAAGTGTCATCCAGACAAAGTGATCGTAAGTTGTCAGCCAAGCGCAGAGCATCCTTATCTTGTTGAATCCGATAGCATCCAGATTGAAGGTGATGTGCTTGTGGTTTGTGGTGGTGTAGGAAGTTATCAACTCGCCGATATGATTGGTGAGCGAGTAAATGTTTATCCAGTAAAAGGCTATTCAATTACCGTGCAATTAAAAGATGAGCAAAGTGTAAAGAATGCACCGTGGGTAAGTTTACTAGATGAAAGTGCTAAAATCGTGACTTCTCGTTTAGGTAAGGATCGGTTGCGCGTGGCGGGAACTGCTGAATTTAATGGTTACAACCGTGATATACGGGCTGATCGTATTCAACCCTTAGTAAATTGGGTAAACCGTAACTTTGATATTTCAACTGAGCACGTGGTGCCTTGGGCGGGTTTAAGACCTATGATGCCTAATATGCTACCTGTGGTGAAGCAGTCTAAACAACCGCGAATTTTCTATAATACCGGACATGGGCATTTAGGGTGGACTTTGTCTGCGGCGACAGCAGTTTTAGTGGGTCAGGATATTGCTCAAAAATATCCGGTCTAGAAAGTAAAAAGCCAGTGTTTAAACACTGGCTTTTATTTTAAGTATTAAATTAATCATATAATCGGTAGATTCCGCTAAAGCGTTCACAGCCTTTTTGTTGGGTTTTCACATTAAGTAAAGCTTTTTGAAAATTAAACTGATATTTACAGTTGTGCTCATTGTCTAAAATTTCACTTTTTTGTTCAGGCGAACTATAGGCCATTAAGGAAATCGTTTGTGTTTCTTTACGGTTATTTGGATTGCGGTATGCGATTCCTTCAATCTTGATTTTATCCTTTGCAAGTTGATGGACTTGAATGTGAACAGGTTGTGCAGCTATACGTCCATTTTCAAACTTAAGATAATGTTGGGTAAGCGTTTGCTTAAGTGATGCATAAAAATTTAGGTCATCAGTACGTAAATCAAACTGTTGCTGAACGCATGTATTACTCTTGCATTGCTGAGTATGTTTAGACCATAACTTTTGTGTATCCTGTAAAAGCTGTAAGGGGGCATCAGTAACTAAATATGCGGAAAGATATTTATTATCGAGTTGTTTCTTCGATTCACTAAATGTTTTTGAGCAGATTTTAAGCTCAGTTTCAGAGTTGGAGCAGTCTATTGATTCTGCAAAGACAAGAGATGAACATAAACAACTCAGTGTCACGGCAAAACTTAATCTTTTCAATTGATTCATATCAGTATTAGACAGCATGATCGCTTATACTTTCAGTCTACTTTGCTAGGTGTACTATAGCGAAACAGAAAGGCTGAATACAAGATTTCTTAAGTTTTTATGGAAGGTAATAGTTATATGGTTGCTCAAATTCGAATTGGACAAGGAATGGATGTACATGCCTTTGAAGCGGGGAACTTCGTTACATTGGCTGGCATTCAAATTCCACATACACATGGCTTGAAAGCACACTCTGATGGCGATGTGGTACTTCATGCTCTGTGTGATGCTTTGTTAGGTGCTTTGGCACTCGGAGATATTGGACAACACTTTCCTGACACTGACCCAGAATACAAAGGCGCAGACAGTCGAGTATTGTTAAAGCATGTTTACCAACTCATATTGGATCGCGGTTATCAGTTAAATAATGCTGATATTACGGTGGCTTGTGAGCGTCCCAAATTAGCTAAGCATAATTTGGAAATGCGTCAAAGCATTGCTAATGTTTTAAATGTAGATGTTAATCAAATCAGTATTAAAGCGACGACAACCGAAAAACTTGGGTTTACCGGTCGTCAAGAAGGTATTTTAGCTACAGCAACTGTTTTAGTCTCTCATCACACTAAGTGATCGACCTGTTGCAAAGACTGTTGAAGCTCTAGAGTTGCCTTACGGCCTTGTAGCTGTAAGGTAATGCTATGAATAAGCCCTGTCCAAGTTTCATTAGGTTCCCAAATTTCATGGAGTAAATCTTGAGAAGTAGGCATGTCCATATTCATATAAAACTGTCTATAGACATACATGAGGCAACTAGAGCGATCGTTTTTAGTACAGTGAATCCAGACAATTTCATTCTGGACTAAATGATCAATAAGATCGAGTACTAATAAACATTGCTCGGCAGATGGAGTCTCCCAGTCAATTGGAATATGGATATAATTTAAACCGAGGTCTAAACAAATACGATCTTCATTTTCAATATGATTTGGTGCGTTACTTAAAGCGAGATTAATGACTGTACTGCAACCATATTCTTTAATCAGTTTCAGTTGTTCGATTGAGGGTTGAGCTGAACTAAATAAGTGCTCATGAATAACAGAAAAAGTAGGGATTTGAGCTAATGATTGTTCAAGAGTGGTCATGATCGTACTCAGCAAGAGTGAGTTTGGCTTATTGTGTTCAATGTTATACACGATTATATATGAGAGATAAAATACGGCTTGCTTATATATTCATCAGCCTAAACAAGAATATTAAAAAAATTATACTAAACAAAAGAAGTAATTTAGAAAATAAAAAAACAGCACGATAAAAGTGCTGTTTTTAAAGAAAGAAATTAAGCTTATTTTAGATGTTCATTTAGTAAAAATTCCATCAAGGCTTTTTGTGCATGTAGGCGATTTTCAGCTTCATCCCAGACCACTGCATTTTTATGGTCTAGCATTGTTTCAGAAATTTCTTCACCACGATGGGCAGGTAAACAGTGCATGAACAAACAGTCAGGATGAGCAAATCCCATTAATTTTTCATTGACTTGAAAAGCAGCAAAGGCTCTTTCACGAAGCTTCTGTTCTTCTTCTTGTCCCATGCTTGCCCATACATCTGTCACAATGAGATCAGCATTTACAGCAGCGTCTTCTGCATTGTCAAAAACTTCAACACAATGACCAAACTCTGCTAGAAATTCAGGTTTAGGCTCATATCCTTTCGGCGATGCAATTTTGAGTTTAAAGCCCATCATGTGTGCAGCTTCAATATATGAGTTGCACATATTATTGCCATCACCAATCCAAGCAACAGTTTTGCCTTTAATGCTACCGCGGTGTTCATTATAAGTCTGTAAATCTGCAAGTAACTGGCAAGGATGATGGTCATCTGTCAAACCGTTAATAACAGGAACTTTTGAATACGATGCAAAACGTTCAACAATGTCATGACCGAAAGTACGAATCATCACAATATCAAGCATACTTGAAATTACACGTGCTGAGTCTTCAATCGGTTCACCACGACCTAATTGTGTGTCGCGAGGCGATAGAAAAATCGCACTACCACCAAATTGATTAATGCCTGCTTCAAAAGAGATACGTGTACGCGTGCTTGATTTCTCAAAAATCATTCCCAATACTTTACCAACAAAAGGTTGGAATACCTTATTGTCATGCTGCATTTTTTTAAGCTCGCTTGCGCGTTCTAAAATGCGATTAAGTTCTAGAGTGGATAGATCACGTAAAGTCAGGAAATGTCTTAGAGCCATGTAGCTACTCCATAATAATTGTTATGAAATACAACAATTATCTGTTGTTGGCTGGGTGGATGTGGAAAAAAAGAAGTCTACTATACTATAAGCATTTTAAAATGCAAAAGAATTAGACTTTATGGTGGCCCTTGAGGAAAATATCTACGCAATATTCAATATAATCAATAGCTTCTTTCTCATCTGGTAGAGCGGGCATACCCATAATCATACGCCATTCAATATCGCGTAAAATCCCAAAATACATGAGTGAAGAATAATAGGGAGAATTGCATGTAATTTCCCCTGATTTATCTGCAGACTCTAATGCTTGGGTAAGCGTGTTTTGTAAATTGTGTACCCATTTGTCATATAGGTATTGTATGAGCACAGTATTATACTCGGTCTGTTCGATAATAAGTCGTAAAAAAGCAACATGTTCGGGTTGAATAATGTGAACATAAACACGATTGAGTGTTTGAATAAGATATTCTCTTAAAGTACTTTTTTCTGGTTGGAATGGAATACATACATCTTTAAAAAACATTTCACGTTTATGATCACAAATAGCGGCAAAAAGCCCTTCTTTATTGCCAAAATATTTGTAAATAGAAGCCTTAGAGCCACCGGCATGATTAACAATGTCATCAAGTGAAACGGCATCATATCCTTTTTCCAAGAACAGCTCGGTCGCGCTTAACAGAAGAGCTAAACGACGTTCAATACCGCGGCGTGTTTGAGGTTTTTCACATACTGAATGATGTGACTCAAGGACTGAATCATGCATAAAATTTAATAACAACGACTAACTTTGCTTATTTAGTATAGCAAAACTATCTTTAAGGATGGTCATCACTATTTTTTTAGATCAACTGCTGAACAGTAAATAAAATAGCTTTAAAATTAACTTATATAAAATAGTTGTTTAGATCTATTTTTAGGGTGCTCTAATGATGTAACCTGATGTTCATTTTTAAATTTAATAAAAAAATAAAGCGGCTAAGACAACCTTAGCCGCTTTTAATTTAGGTAATAAGCTTTTTAGGCTTCAGTTTGGGTAACCTTATGTTCATCTTCTTCATCATCGTCAGCAGAATCCATTCCAAGTTCTTTTAACTTGCGAGTTAAGGTGTTGCGGCCCCAACCCAGTAATTCTGCAGCATGGCGTTTGCGTCCACGCGTTTGTTGTAAGGCAGCGTTAATTAACGTGCGCTCAAACATTGGTGTAGCGATGTCCAAAATCTTCATTTCACCATTCTTAAGTTTTTGAATTGCCCATTGATTTAGTAGTTCATCCCAATGGTGTAAAGAAATGCGTTCAAATGAAGGGGCAGGTTGTCCAGCATCAGTATTCTTTTGCAATGGAACCTGTTTGAGTTCAGAAGGTAAATCTTCTGGATACACTTCACGCCCGGTGATCATTACAGTTAACCAGCGGCACGTGTTTTCAAGTTGTCGAACATTGCCGGGCCATGGCAACTGTTGCATATAGTCTGTTGTCTCGGTACGTAAGATTTTTGGACTTACGCCAAGCTCTTTACCTGCACGCGCAAGAAAGTGCTGAGCAAGCATTGGGATATCTTCGCTACGGTGAGCAAGTTTAGGAATGTGAATGCGGATCACATTTAAGCGGTGATATAAGTCTTCACGGAAGCGACCTTCGTTTACCAGCTTTTCTAAATCCTGATGCGTTGCTGCAACGATTCGAACATCAACTTTAACTGGGATATGTCCACCTACACGATAAAATTCACCGTCAGCGAGCACACGAAGTAGTCGAGTCTGTGTTTCAAATGGCATGTCACCAATTTCATCAAGGAATAGTGTTCCGCCATTTGCTTGTTCAAAGCGGCCTTGATGCTGAGTGTTTGCTCCTGTAAAAGCGCCTTTTTCATGACCAAACAACTCGGTTTCAATCAAGTCTTTTGGAATTGCAGCCATATTTAAAGCAATAAAAGGCTTGGCACGGCGTGGGGAGTGCTTGTGTAAAGCATGTGCAACTAGTTCTTTACCTGTACCTGATTCACCATTAATTAAAACGGTAATATGAGATTGAGATAAACGGCCGATGGCGCGGAAAACCTCCTGCATTGCCGGAGATTCACCAATAATTTCTGTTGATTGAAGAGGTAAAGCGGTTTTTGTAGCTTCTTGCTGTTGTAGCTTGTTGATATGCAGGATTGCACGATTTACTAAAGCTAAAGCTTCATCAATATCAAATGGCTTTGGTAAATATTCAAATGCACCTGTTTGATAACTTGAAACAGCAGATTCTAAATCGGAGTGTGCAGTCATAATAATGACAGGTAAATCTGGATGAGTGTTTTTGACTTTAGATAAGAAAGTTAACCCATCAATCCCAGGCATGCGTATGTCAGTTAAAATGACATCGGGAGCGTCATGATGCAAACGTTCAAGCGCAGTTTGAGCTTCTTCAAAATTGGTAACATCAAAACCCTCTTCTTTAAAGGTCTTTTCCAATACCCATCGCATGGCGCGATCATCATCAATAACCCATATTTTATTTCGCGACACGGTCTGACTCCCAAGGTAAATATAAGCTAAAAATAGTTTTTCCAGGAACAGATTGGCATTCAATCATTCCGTTATGTTGATGCATAATATTCTGTGCAATACTCAGGCCAAGCCCAGTACCTTTTGCTCGTCCAGTAACCAATGGATAGAATACTGACTCCAAAATACTTTCAGGAATGCCTGGTCCATTATCTTCAATGTCGACTCGAACGGTGGATCGATTCAGTACACCATTAATCGTGACAAGACGCTGTATTCGCGTACGTAGAATTAACTCTGGTTCCTGATCTATAAAAAATGCTTTGTTTTCTGTAATGGCTTGAATTGCATTTACACTAATATTGAGCATAACCTGTATTAACTGATCTCGATCGGCATTAACATCGGGTAATGACAAATCATAGTCACGTATAATTTTAATTTTCTTCTTTGTCTGGTTTGCAATAAGAGAGCGTACTCGTTCTAAGGGTTCGTGTACGTTAACATTTTCATAGCTTGGTAGTTGTCTAGAACCTAACATGGTATCAGCCAAGTTGGTTAAACGATCTACTTCATTAATGATGACATCTGTGAATTCTGCATAAGTCTTATCATTTAAACTACGAGCGAGTAACTGGGTTGCTCCCCGAATACCTGCAAGTGGGTTTTTAATTTCATGTGCAACACCACGCACGAGTTGTCTAGCGACCTGATGCTGTTGAACCAGATTTTCTTCTTTTGAAATCTTTAACATGCGATCGATTGGATTAAGCTCAATCAACAGTAATGGATGGTAGCTTTTACCTGCATTTAATTGAGAAACTGTGTAATCCACATGGAGGTCTTTAAAGTTGACATTAATGACAGCTTCTCGACGCGTATAGGGTTGTCCGGTTTTTATGGTGTTTAATAAAGCTTCATGTGTATTAAAAGTATCGTCGGGGGCATGAAGCAAGTTTAAAACGGGCTGCCCTGAAGCACGGAGCAAACTAATGTCAAATAGTGCTTCACAGGCTGAATTTAAATAAAAAATGTTCAAGTTACTATCGATTAATAAAATCGCAGTAGTTAAATTGTCTACCAATAGGCGATAGTCGATAGGGTTGTGTTGATCCATTAGCGAATCGTTCCTGTCTTAAAATAGCGCAATGGCATCTTCTTGGTTATCGGATTTTCACCGTTATAGAACATGAACGATGCAAAATATACGCCAACTTTGTTTATGGGTTCTTTTAAAGTTTTAAGGTACTTAAAAACGCGCTGAAATCGTTCTTTCTATCTTTTGATCAAAGCAGATGGCTTAAGTTTAGATAATAACATGATCTAAATTGGTGCAAAGATGGGTTTTGGTGCAAATGTTGGTTGTATTTTGGTGCATTACACAAAGAGTAGGCTTTCCACCTATGCTTGAGACAAGAAAAGACATACAATACGCGCATTCAAGTGGAGCGCAGATTCATGAAGACCCCCAAAGTCGGTTTTGTTTCTTTAGGTTGTCCTAAGGCATTGGTAGATTCTGAACGAATTTTAACTCAGTTAAAGACTGAAGGTTATCAAGTTGCATCAGATTATGATGGTGCTGATTTAGTAGTTGTTAATACCTGTGGTTTTATTGAATCTGCGGTACAAGAGTCGCTAGATGCAATTGGCGAGGCCATGAGTGAAAATGGTCGAGTGATCGTTACTGGATGCTTAGGTAAAGATGAAGATAAAATTCGTCAAATGCATCCAAACGTTTTAAAGGTTACTGGTGCAGCAGCTTATCAAGATGTGATGGAAGCTGTACATGAATATGTACCAGCACCACCTAAACATAATCCGTTTATTGATTTGGTTCCTGAACAAGGAATTCGCTTAACACCAAAGCATTATGCCTACTTAAAAATATCTGAAGGATGTAACCATCGTTGTACCTTCTGTATTATTCCAAGTATGCGTGGTGACTTGGTTTCTCGTCCAGTCGGTAGTGTATTAGAAGAAGCTGCTGCACTTAAAAGAGCAGGTGTTAAAGAAATCTTGGTTATTTCTCAAGATACATCAGCTTATGGCGTAGATACCAAGTACAAACTTGACTTCTGGAATGGTCAGCCTGTTAAGACAAAATTCTTTGACATGTGTGAAGCTCTAGGCCAATTAGGCATCTGGGTGCGTCTACACTATGTTTATCCATATCCACATGTGGATGCGGTAATCGATTTAATGGCACAAGGTAAAATCCTGCCATATCTGGATATTCCATTCCAACACGCAAGCCCACGTATTCTTAAATTAATGAAGCGTCCGGCTCACAGTGAAAATACACTAGAAAAAATTAAGTTGTGGCGTGAAAAATGTCCTGATCTTGTGATCCGCTCTACTTTTGTGGTGGGTTTCCCAGGTGAAACTGAAGAAGACTTCCAGCTGTTGCTTGATTGGTTGGTTGAAGCTCAACTTGATCGTGTGGGTTGTTTTACCTATTCACCAGTAGAAGGCGCTACGGCAAATGATTTGCCAGATCATGTGCCAGAAGAAATTAAACAAGAGCGTTACGAGCGCTTTATGCAAGTCCAGCAAGAAATTTCTGCTGCCAGATTGCAAAAACGTATTGGTCAAACGATGACTGTTTTGGTCGATAGTTTAGAAGATGAATATCCTGTTGCCGTTGCACGTTCTTATGCTGATGCTCCGGAAATTGACGGTAATGTGTTTGTAGAAGATATCGATAAGAACACTATTCAACCGGGCGATATGTTGGAAGTCGAAATTACCGATGCGGATGAATACGATTTATTTGCAAAGTTAATTAAAATTAAATCGGTTTAATCGAAATATATTAAAGAGCATTCAGTTTAAGAGGTTTTGGAGCAAAGTCATGGCGGAAACAATTAGCCCTCGTTATTCACGTATTCTATTAAAATTATCTGGTGAGGCATTATCAGGTAATAAAGACATGGGTATTGATGCCCAAGTTTTAGATCATATGTCCCTTTCAATTGCACACTTGGTTGGCTTGGGTGTACAAGTGGGTATCGTTGTGGGTGGCGGTAATTTGTACCGTGGTAGTCAGTTGCAAAAAGATGGCTTGGTTGGTCGTGTAACAGGCGATCAAATGGGTATGCTTGCAACTGTAATGAATGGCTTAGCTATGCGTGATGCTTTAGTTCGTCGTAATATCAGAACTCGTCTTATGTCTGCATTGCCAATTGGTACAGTAGTAGAGTCTTATTCAAGTCGTGATGCGATTCGTCATTTGAGCCAAGGTGAAGTTTGTGTTTTTGTTGCGGGCACAGGAAATCCATTTTTCACAACGGATACAGCGGCATGTTTACGCGGAATTGAAATTGAAGCCAATTTGATTTTAAAAGCGACTAAAGTAGATGGCGTTTATAATAAAGATCCAAGTAAATTTGAAGATGCTGTTAAATACGATCATTTAACCTTTGATCAGGTGTTAGATGAAAAACTTGGTGTTATGGATTTGACCGCTATTTGTTTATGTCGAGACCATAATGTGCCATTGCAAGTTTTTGATATGAATAAATCAGGTGCGTTATTGTCAGTAGTAATGGGTGAAAAAGAAGGGACGCGCGTTACTAAATAATGTACGTGTTACCTAAAGCTCTTTATACTAGCGCTAAATTAAATTTGTTAAATATATCTTTGAATAAATAAGTAAGGTAGATCATATGATTAACGATCTGAAAAAAGACAGCGAACAGCGTATGTTAAAAACTCTAGAGTCTTTGGAGCTAGGGTTTGCTAAAGTTCGTACCGGCCGTGCACACCCATCAATCTTAAATGGTGTAATGGTTCCTTACTACGGTTCTGATGTGCCTTTAAATCAAGTAGCAAACGTGGGTATCGAAGACTCTCGTACACTTATTGTTCAGCCATTTGAGCGTACAATGGTTTCAGCTATTGATAAGGCAATCCGTGAAAGTGATCTTGGTTTAAACCCGATTACAGCAGATGCAATTCGTGTACCTTTACCAGCATTAACTGAAGAAACGCGTCGTGATATGCAAAAAGTTGCGCGTAATGAAGCTGAAAATGCAAAAGTTGCGATTCGTAATATTCGCCGCGATGTATTGGGTGATATCAAAGCATTGTTGAAAGAAAAAGAAATTTCTGAAGATGATGAGCGCCGTGCAGGTGATGATATTCAGAAAATTACTGACAAATATGTTGCAGAAGTAGACAAGCGTCTTGCAGCGAAAGAAGCAGAATTGATGAAGGTCTAATTTTTATGACCGATTCTGAAGAGTATCATCTTCCCAAGCATGTTGCCATCATTATGGATGGCAACAACCGCTTTGCAAAAAAAAATCAAATGCAAAAAGGTGATGGCCATCGGGAGGGTAAAAATGTTCTCGATCCTATCGTTGAACATTGTAAAAAAACTGGTATTCGTGCTTTAACTGTTTTTGCATTTTCAAGTGAAAATTGGAATCGACCGCAGTATGAAGTCGATCTGCTTATGAAGCTTCTGGAAGAAAGTATTCATGAGCAAATACCTCGCATGAAGAAATTTAATATTGCTTTGCGTTTTATCGGTGATCGTTCTCGATTATCCTCACACTTAGTTGCCTTAATGGAAGATGCAGAGCAACAGACAGCACACCATGACACTATGACTCTAACTATTGCAATCAGCTATGGTGGGATGTGGGACATTGCAAATGCAGCAAAACAGGTTGCTCAAGCAGTTGCCCGTGGTGAATTTGGTGCTGATCAAATAAATGTTGATTTGTTCGAAAAATATGTCAGTCTAAACGATCTGCCGGCTGTGGACCTATTAATCCGTACAGGCGGAGATTATCGCATATCTAATTTCTTGTTATGGCAAGCAGCTTATGCGGAACTGTATTTTACGGATACTTTATGGCCAGAATTTACAGTAAAAGAGTTCGATCATGCCTTGAATGTTTTTTCTGGGCGTGAACGTCGTTTTGGCAAAACATCTGAACAAATTCAGCAAGAGAAAATAGAGAATTTATAATGTTAGAGCGGATTGTTACCGCATTGGTACTTGTTGCAGTTGTTTTAGGCTGTATGTTTGCTACGCAATCACATTATCCAATGTTGGTTCTTATGATTGTTGCAGCAGGGGTTGCGGGGTATGAATGGTATAAATTAATGCCTCGCGAAACTGCAAATGCTGTTAAACCCAAAGCTTGGTGCTACGGTCTGCTTGTTGCATTTGTTTCAGGTGTTGCCCTATTTTTCCATGATATTGCATTACTTTTGTGGTCTGCTTCAATTTTGACTTGGATTGTAAGTGTATATTGGGTTAAGTCATTTCCCGAATTTGATGGCTGGTATAACGCGACCTTGTATGTGATTGGCATAATTTTAGTCTGTGCTGCGGTAACCTCAATTTTTGTAGTATGGCAGAGCTCACCATGGTGGTTAATGTATCTGTTCTTGCTCGTATGGGGCGCAGATAGTGGTGCTTACTTTGTTGGTCGCAAATTTGGGAAAAGAAAACTAGCTCCGACTGTAAGCCCTAACAAATCAGTGGAAGGTTTGTACGGTGGTATTATTACGACCGTAGTAATAATGTTGGTTGTGCAATATCATTATCTAAATTTAACTTTAATTCAGCAAATTCTGTTTCTTATATTGTCATTAATTACAGTATTTGGTTCAGTTTTGGGTGACTTATTTGAATCAATGATTAAACGTCGTGCCGGTATTAAAGATTCTGGTCGTGTTCTACCTGGTCATGGTGGTGTTTTAGATCGTATTGATTCTTTACTTGCTGCAGCCCCGATCTTTGCAACGGGAATGTATATATTAAAACTTATTGGTGTAGATTTATAGATGACACAATCTGTTTGCATATTAGGTGTAACCGGTTCCATTGGTCAAAGTACCTTAAAAATTTTAAATCAACATCCTGATAAGTATTCAGTGTTTGCAGTTTCAGCTCATAGCCGAATTTCTGAGTTGGTTGAAATTTGTAAACAGTTCCAGCCAAAAGTTGTGGTTGTTCCAGAGCAAAAAGTTGCCGAATTAACAGCTCTATTTGCAGATAATAAATTACAAAATATTGAAATTCTGGTTGGTCAAGATGGTCTGGTAAGTATTGCTTCTCATCCAGATGTTGATGTTGTTATGGCCGCAATTGTTGGCGCTGCAGGTTTGTTGCCAACTCTGGCTGCTGTGAAAGCTGGCAAGCGTGTATTATTGGCGAATAAAGAAGCTTTGGTTATGTCTGGTGAAATCATGATGCAAGCAGCACGTGATCATCAGGCGTTGTTATTGCCAGTAGATTCCGAACACAACGCTATTTTTCAGTCATTACCTCATAATTATTTAGAAGCCGAAAGAAATGGGCAACCACAGCAGGGCGTATCTAAAATTTTATTAACAGCCTCTGGTGGCCCTTTTTTAAACCATTCTTTAGAGCAGTTAAAAAAAGTTACTCCTCAGCAAGCCTGTAAGCATCCTAATTGGTCTATGGGACAGAAAATCTCAGTTGACTCGGCTACTCTTATGAATAAAGGGTTGGAGTTGATTGAGGCATGCCATTTGTTTTCAATATCTGAACATTTTGTTACAGTTGTTGTTCACCCACAAAGTATTATTCATTCTATGGTGCAATATGTTGATGGCTCAACATTGGCACAAATGGGTAATCCAGATATGTGTACGCCAATTGCGCATGCTTTAGCATGGCCTGAGCGTTTACAGACTAATGTTCCTGCTTTAAATTTATTTGAGTATTCTCAGCTTAATTTTCAAGCGCCAGATATCCAAAAATTCCCAGCACTTGATTTGGCACGTCAAGCAATGCGTGAGGGAGGTTTGGCACCTACTATTTTAAATGCCGCAAATGAAGTTGCTGTTGCTGCATTTTTAAAGGAACAAATTGGATTTACAAATATTCCACAAGTGGTAGAACATACTTTGCAAAAATTGGAAAATTCAGTTGCTGAAAATATTGAGTGCATTTTAGATAAAGATGAAATAGCACGAAACGTAGCACAGCAATATATATCAAGTATAGGAGGCTGAAATGAGCGCATTATTTATGATTGCAGCAGCAGCTCTTTTACTTGGTCCTTTAATTGCAATCCATGAGTTCGGCCATTACTGGGTGGCACGAAAACTAGGTGTTAAGGTTTTAGTATATTCGATTGGTTTTGGTCCTACCTTACTCAAATGGACATCAAAAAAATCTGGAATCAAATACCAGCTTTCAGCTTTACCATTGGGTGGCTATGTCAAAATGCTCGATGAGCGTGAAGGTAATGTTGCAGAGCAGGATTTACCTTATGCATTTAACCGCCAAAAACCATGGAAACGTATAGCAATTGTTGCAGCTGGCCCCTTAATTAACTTGATTTTTGCTGTCTTACTTTTCTGGATCTTATTTTTACCAGCACAAGAACAACTAAACACTAGAGTTGGTAAAGTCATACCAAACTCACCAGCAGCAACTGCACAAATGCAAGTAGGTGACAAGATTATCGCGGTTGATGGAAAAGAAACGCAAACTTGGGAAAAACTTAACTTTGCTTTGATTGATCGGGTAGGTGAAACTGGTAATGTAAATATTGATGTAGACCGTGCAGGTACTGAAAAAAATATTGTTTTACCGATTAAAGATTTCTTAAAAAACCAGAATGAATCAGCTTTAGATGTGTTAGGTTTTTTACCATATCGTCCTGTTATTCCCGCTGTTATCACTGAATTGACTCAAGATGGAGCTGCAATTCGTCAAGGAATGAAAGTAGGCGATCGTATTATTTCAATTAATGGTCAAGCAATGAAAGACTGGTTTGATGTTGTCGAGGTAGTACAACATTCTCCAGAAAAATTACTCAATATTGATGTTTTACGTAATGGTCAATTAGTTCATTTGCAAGTCATGCCTCAAGGGAAGAAGGATAACATGGGGCAAGTGGGCGGTGTTTTGGGCGTGAAAAGTGATGCAGGAAAAATTACAATTCCTGACGAATATAAGCAAACAATTCAATATACTCCAATACAAGCTTTCGAGATGTCACTAGATAAAACTGGTCAGATCTCTAGCATGATATTGAGTTCAATAGTAAAAATGGTTAAGGGTTTAATTGGTTTAGAGAATCTTTCTGGACCAATTACAATCGCGAAAGTAGCGGGACAAAGTGCAGAAATGGGATGGCAGACTTTTATCTCATTTATGGCTTTAATGAGCGTAAGTCTTGGAATTTTAAATTTATTACCAATTCCAATGCTAGATGGTGGACATCTTGTTTATTACATTATTGAAGCTATTCGAGGTAAGCCTGTTTCTGAACAAATACAAATGTTTGGTCTAAAAATTGGTATGGTACTGCTCGGTAGTATGATGCTTTTGGCTTTATTTAATGATTTTATGCGTTTGTAAACGTATATGGACTTATAACTTACTGGAAAAAACTGGCATGCGGCACACACATTTTTTAATGCCTTTGGCACTTGTTAGCGCTATGGCGGCGGTACAACAAGCATATGCAGCTGATGATTTCGTTGTTCGAGATATTCGCGTAGATGGTTTGGTCCGTCTTACTCCTGCAAATGTTTATACTATGTTGCCAATCAACAGTGGCGATCGCGTTAATGAGCCAATGATCGCAGAAGCAATTCGAACATTGTATGCCACTGGACTTTTTGACGATATTAAAGCATCAAGAGATAACGATACTTTAGTTTTTAATGTCGTAGAGCGCCCAATTATTTCAAAGCTTGAATTTAAGGGTAATAAACTTATTCCTAAAGAGGCATTGGAACAAGGTCTCAAAAAAATGGGAATTGCTGAAGGCGAAGTTTTCAAAAAATCGGCTTTGCAAACAATTGAAACTGAATTAGAGCAGCAATATACCCAGCAGGGTCGTTACGATGCTGATGTAACTGTTGATACGATAGCTCGTCCAAATAACCGTGTTGAACTTAAATTAAATTTTAATGAAGGTACAGCCGCTAAAGTTTTTAATATCAATATTATTGGTAATACTGTTTTTAAAGACAGCGAAATTAAACAAGCCTTTGCAGTTAAAGAAAGTGGTTGGGCTTCTGTTGTAACCCGTAATGACCGTTATGCGAGAGAGAAAATGGCAGCGAGCCTTGAAGCTTTGCGCGCTATGTATCTTAATAAGGGTTATATCAATTTTCATATCAATAACTCGCAGCTTAATATTAGTGAAGATAAAAAGAACATCTTTATTGAAGTTGCTGTAGATGAGGGTAGCCAATTTAAATTTGGACAAACCAAATTTTTGGGTGATGCACTTTACAAGCCTGAAGAATTACAAGCTTTAAAAATCTATAAAGATGGCGATACTTATTCACAAGAAAAAGTGAATGCTGTTAAGCAATTGTTATTGCGTAAATACGGTAATGCTGGTTATTACTTTGCAGATGTGAATATTGTTCCACAAATTAATAATGACACAGGTGTTGTTGACTTAAATTACTATGTAAACCCAGGTCAGCAAGTTACTGTACGTCGTATTAATTTTACAGGTAACAGTAAAACTGCCGATGAAGTATTACGTCGTGAAATGCGTCAAATGGAAGGCGCTTTAGCGAGTAATGAAAAAATTGATCTGTCTAAAGTTCGTTTAGAACGTACAGGATTCTTTAAAACAGTTGATATTAAACCAGCTCGTATTCCAAACTCACCAGATCAGGTGGATTTAAACGTAAATGTTGAAGAGCAACATTCGGGGACTACAACATTAGCTGTAGGTTACTCGCAAAGTGGTGGTATCACGTTCCAAGCAGGTTTGAGCCAAACTAACTTTATGGGAACGGGTAACCGTGTTTCAATCGATTTATCTCGTTCTGAAACTCAAGATTACTATAACTTAAGTGTTACCGATCCTTACTTTACAATTGACGGTGTAAGCCGCGGTTATAACGTTTATTATCGTAAAACTAAACTTAATGATGACTATAACGTTAATAACTACGTTACCGATAGTTTCGGTGGTAGTTTAAGTTTTGGTTATCCAATTGATGAAAATCAAAGTTTAAGTGCTTCTTTAGGTGTTGATAATACTAAGGTAACGACAGGTGCATATGTATCGACATATGTACGTGACTACTTATTAGCAAATGGTGGAAAAACCACCTCAACAAGCACGTATTGTCGTGTTGACCTTGTTCAAGATAAGACAACTGGTTTATATAATTGTCCACCTGGGGAAACTTCTGATCCTTATGGAAGTGCATTTGAAGGTGAATTTTTTACATACAACTTAAATTTAGGTTGGTCATATAACACATTAAACCGCCCAATTTTCCCAACTTCTGGTATGTCACATCGTGTAGGCTTAGAAATTGGTTTACCTGGTAGTGATGTTGACTATCAAAAAGCAACTTATGATGCTCAGGCATTCTTCCCTATCGGTAGTACAGGTTTTGTACTTCGTGGCTATGGTAAGCTTGGCTATGGTAATGATTTACCATTCTATAAAAACTTCTATGCTGGCGGTTATGGCTCTGTTCGTGGTTATGATAACAGTACCTTGGGTCCGAAATATTCAAGTGTAAATTTACAAGAAGAAGGTAAAGATGACTCTTCTCCGGAAGAAGTTGGTGGTAATGCTCTTGTACAATTTGGTACTGAGTTAGCTTTGCCGTTACCTTTCAAAGGGGACTGGACTCGTCAAGTGAGACCAGTCATTTTTGCTGAAGGCGGTCAGGTATTTGATACCAAGTGCGACGTTGGTTCTTATTCTATGCTTATGAATGGACAAAAAATAGCAGATGCAAAAAAATACTGTGAAGATAACTATGGTTTCGACTTAGGTAATATGCGTTATAGCGTAGGTGTTGGTTTCACATGGATCACCATGATTGGACCATTATCTCTTAGCTATGCATTCCCTCTAAATGATAAGCCTGGTGATGAAACCAAAGAGATCCAGTTTGAAATCGGTCGTACTTTCTAAGTACGACTTGACTAAACATGAAATAAGGACACAAATTTAAATGAAAAAATTAAATATATTAATGTTAGGACTAGGTCTGACAGTTTCTGCTATGACTAACGCTGCGGGTTATGGTGTTATTGATCTTGCAAAAGTTGTTGAAAACAGTGCTTATTTGAAACAACAAAACGCAAGTTTAAATCAATCAGTTAAACCTACAACAACTCGTCTTGAGCAGTTGGGCAAAGAGTTAGAAGGTCTTCAACGTCAAGCCCAAACTCAAGGGCAAAAGATGAAAGAGGATGATATTAAAAAGCTTCAAGCGCAATATCAAACAAAACTCAATGAATTTAACTCGACTCAACAAGGTTTGCAGTCTAAAGTCCAAACTAGTTTGCAAGGAATGAACTCAACTTTTGAGAGTCGTGTGAAGCAAGCAGCTGAACAATTACGAAAAGAAAATAATCTTGACTTCATTTTGAATAAAAATTCAACCGTTGCCTATGACGCTAAATATGATTTAACTGATAAAATGATACAAAAGGTTAATTCAATGAAATAAATTAATGAAAGTGCAACATTATCGTTTAGATGAACTAGCTCACCTCGTAAATGGTGAGCTAGTAGGTACGGGTAGTCTTCAATTTATAAACTTAGCAAGTTTAGAAAATGCTGAAACTCATCAGATTGCTTTCGTGAATGGCGAAAAGTATATTGATCAAGCAAAGGCTAGCCGTGCAGGTGCGTACATTGTTACAAGCCTTATTAAAGAACAGCTCACTGACAAACAAAATTTTATTATTGTTGATAATCCTTACTTAGCTTTTGCCATACTTACTCATGTTTTTGATAAAAAAATCACATCGGTAGGTGTAGAAAGTACGGCTCAAATTCATCCTTCGGCGATCATTTCTGAAACAGCATATATTGGTCATTACGTAGTAATTGGCGAAAATTGTGTGGTCGGTGATAACACGATTATTCAGTCTCATACTCGACTGGATGATAATGTGGAAATTGGAAAAGATTGTTTTATTGATGCTCATGTCACCATTACTGGTGGATCTAAGTTATCTGACCGTGTACGAGTTCATGCAAGTACTGTAATTGGTAGTGAAGGTTTTGGCTTTGCGCCATATCAAGGAAAGTGGCATCGCATTGCTCAATTGGGCTCAGTTATTATTGGTAATGATGTTCGTATTGGTTCAAATTGTAGTATTGATCGAGGTGCACTCGACAACACAATTTTGGAAGATGGGGTAATTATTGATAACCTTGTGCAAATCGCGCATAACGTTCATATTGGTTCAAATACAGCTATCGCTGCTAAATGTGGAATTGCTGGTAGCGTTAAAATTGGCAAAAACTGCATTCTAGCAGGGGCTTGTGGTGTGTCAGGGCACCTTTCTATTACCGATAATGTGACTCTGACAGGAATGTCAATGGTCACAAAAAATATTTCTGAAGCTGGAACTTACTCTTCAGGAATTGGATTATTTGAAAATAGTCATTGGAAAAAGACAATTGTACGCTTGCGACAATTAGCAGATGTGCCATTGACCCAAATCACTAAACGACTTGATCATATACAAGCTCAAATAGAGTCTCTTGAATCAACCTTTAATTTGCGTAAATAGAATATTATGACCGAGTCAACTACACCTAAATTTGCCATCCCTGAATTACCAATGCAGATTCAAACGATTCGTCAATATTTGCCGCATCGTTACCCATTCTTATTGGTTGATCGTGTGACTGAAGTTACTGACAATAGTATTGTTGGTTATAAAAATGTTTCTATCAATGAAGAGTTCCTACAGGGACATTTCCCAGAATATCCAATTATGCCTGGTGTTCTAATTGTAGAAGCACTAGCTCAAGTTTCAGGTGTTCTAGGGTTTATTATGAACAATGAAACACCAAAACCTGGTTCTTTATTCCTCTTTGCTGGTGCGGAAAGAGTTAGATTTAAAAAACAAGTAGTTGCCGGTGACCAACTTGTATTAAAATCTGAATTAGTAATGCAAAAACGCGGTATCTACAAATATAACTGTACGGCTACCGTTGACGGTATTGTAGCAACAACCGCTGAAATTATGATTTCACACCAAAAAACAGAGCAGGCATGAGCAATCACGACTTAATTCATTCTACGGCCATTATTGATCCATCTGCAGTGATTGCTCCAGATGTCCAGATAGGACCTTATTGCGTTATCGGTCCAAATGTGACGATTGGTGCGGGTACTAAACTACATTCACATGTCGTAGTGGGTGGTTTTACCAAAATTGGTCAAAATAATGAGATTTTCCAGTTCGCAAGTGTTGGTGAAGTTTGCCAAGATTTGAAATATCAAGGTGAAGAAACTTGGTTAGAGATTGGTGATCATAATTTAATTCGTGAGCATTGCAGTTTACATAGAGGAACTGTGCAAGATAATGCTTTAACTAAAATAGGAAGTCATAACCTATTGATGGTTAATACACATATTGCACATGATTGTATTGTTGGTGATCATAATATTTTCGCGAATAATGTTGGTGTTGCCGGACATGTACATATAGGTGATCACATCATTATTGGTGGTAATTCTGGCATTCATCAATTCTGTAAAATCGATTCTTACAGTATGGTGGGTGGAGCATCACTAATTTTAAAGGATGTACCAGCTTACGTTATGGCTTCTGGTAACCCAGCCCATGCATTTGGTATTAATATCGAAGGAATGCGTAGAAAAGGTTGGTCTAAAAATACAATTCAAGGTCTCAGAGAGGCTTATAAGTTAATTTTTAAATCAGGGCTTACCTCTGTTCAAGCTGTAGAGCAGATTAAAAATGATATTCTTCCGAATGTTCCTGAAGCTCAATTATTAATTGACTCTGTTGAACAGTCAGAACGTGGTATTGTGCGCTAAGACAATATATTAAAAAAAGACACTGCAATATGCAGTGTCTTTTTTTTGCTTAAAATTATTATTTATTAAAAAATTTAGCCTCTTCAGATTTTGGATACTGACTTAAAATTTTAGTTTTATATTGGTTTGCTAAAGCTGTATTTTTATCGACATCTTTAACAATGCTATAGAGTTGATAAAGAGCACGAGGAGCTTTACTAGAATTTGGATATTGAGTTGCTACTACATTGTAGTTCTTTTTTGCCTCATTGTAGTTTACCGGATCAGTTGCTAAATTAAATTCAGCTAACCAAAAGTAAGCATTTCCCGTATAAACACTATTTGGGTGATTTTTAATAAAGTTTTGCATTGGAGCGATGGCTTTTTTTGCGCCACCTTGCTTATAGGCATCTAAAGCTACAGTGTAAGCAGCCTTTTCAAGCTCTACTGGGTTTGATTGATTTTGTGCTGGTGGTTGAGATGCTTCTGGTTGTGGAGGAGGAGTGGAGGAGGGGCTGCTTGTTGGAGTAGCATTTACTACTTTATTATCTACTGTGGAGGTTTCTGTGCTTGCCGTAGCTGGAGTGTCACTGTTTGCAGGATTATCTGATGGTGCACTTTCTGGATCAATTTTCTGATTAAGTAGCTCTAAACGTTGATCTAGGTCAGTATAACGATTAGATAAATCTTTTTTCAATTGTTCAATATCGTTTGATTGCTCTTCTAATTGTCCACGTAAGGCACGTACATCATTCTCTAATTGTTGGTTTTTTTGCATTAACTCCCAGTTTAAATTACTAGGTACCGAAACATTATTAGAAGGAGTGTTACTTGGATTGCCACCGCTTTGGCTTAAACCGCGAGACTCAATTGGAATGTTGGCATAGAGAGAGGTAGTGCTCATTAAGGCAATAAATAATAAAGAATGCTTCATCAATCGCATGAGTATAGGTCCATAATTTTATGTAAAAGCCAACTTGAGAAAGGAATATATAAACTATTCACTTAACTATCTAAGGTTTTAATTGGTTAATGCAATTAAAACAGCTAACAATATAAATGCAAGAATAGTTTACAATCTTCAAGCATATTTTATCCAAAATAAGATACAAGAAAGAATAAAGGAGAGAGAAGAATAGAAAGTTATGTATTTTTGCTGATGAATTAATCAATCGAAACATAAACTTGCTTAAAACTGGGAAGAAGGCTTGCATCTCTTTTAAAAATCTCTATACTTTGTCTGGCAATGGTAGCCCTGCTGGTGGCTTCGCAATTGTACTCTGTGAACCCCGCCAGGACCGGAAGGTAGCAACGGTAGCAGATCTATGATGTGCCGAAGTTTTGCTAGTGGGGCTGCCACCATTCTTATTAGTCCACTTTCCGTTGGACTGCTTTAATAATTACATCTAAATCAAATCCTCTATATTGTAAAAATCTAATCTGTTTTGCTTTAAGCTTTGGATCTTTTTCCACTTCTTCACCAAATTTTTTCACTTTGAGCTCATACGCTTGCTCTACCCAATCAATATCATGAATTTCATCTGCAATTAAATCATTTTCAAGCTGTTTGGTTTTTAAAGCTTGTTGAATGCGTTTTGGTCCTCTACCTTTACGAATTTGGCTAGCAAGCATTTGTTCAGCAACACGTTGATCACTTTGATAATTTTGTTCAGATAGCTCTTCAACGAGTTGCTTAACCTCTTCTGGGTTCTGAGCATAACGAGTCAATTTTTCAGTAAGCTCTGCTTTGGAATAATCCCGACGAGTCAATAAAGCAAAAGCATAAGAGCGTAAACGCTGTCCAGTAAGCGGGGCTCTTTGTTGAGACTGTTCTTCAGTTCTTTTGAACATGTTAGGATTCCCTTGTAAAAAAACGCCCCGAAGGGCGTTTTAAGGCTTATGAATAATTAAGATTCTAATAAAAGATCAGCTTCTTCTTCATCTTCAACTTGAGCAGTATTAGTACCTGTTGTTAACAGTTGTTCACGGATATTACGTTCAATCTCTCCAGCCATTTGAGGGTTCTCTTCAAAGTGGCGAATAACATTGTTCTTACCTTGACCAATTTTATTACCTTGATATGAATACCAAGCACCTGCTTTTTGTACGATATCTTGCTGTACAGCTAAATCTACAAGTTCGCCTAGCTGGTTTGTACCTTTACCATAGAGAATTTGGAAAAGAGCCTCTCTGAAAGGAGGAGCCATTTTGTTTTTAACAACTTTAACTCGAGTTTCAGAGCCGACGATTTCATCGCCTTCTTTTACTTGCCCAATACGGCGAATATCTAAACGTACAGAAGCGTAGAACTTCAACGCGTTACCACCAGTCGTGGTTTCAGGGCTACCAAACATTACCCCAATCTTCATACGAATCTGGTTAATGAAAATAACCATACAGTTTGAGCGTTTAGCATTACCAGTAATTTTACGCAGTGCCTGACTCATTAAGCGAGCTTGTAAGCCCATATGAGAGTCACCCATCTCACCTTCAATTTCTGCTTTAGGGGTAAGAGCAGCGACTGAGTCGACAACAATCATATCAATTGCGCCAGAACGAACTAGCATATCCGCAATTTCGAGAGCTTGTTCACCGTTATCAGGCTGCGATACAAGCAAGTTATCAATGTCTACACCGAGTTTACGCGCATATTGTGGATCTAATGCATGCTCTGCATCGATAAATGCACAAGTACCGCCAGCTTTTTGACATTGTGCAATCGCTTGTAGAGTCATTGTGGTTTTACCAGAAGATTCTGGACCATAAATCTCGACAATACGGCCTTTTGGTAAACCGCCAATCCCCAATGCAATATCTAAAGTCAAAGAGCCTGTAGATACAGCTTCAACAGCTTGAACAGTGTTGTCACCGAGACGCATCACCGTATTTTTGCCAAATTGTTTCTCAATTTGACTTAGCGCGGCTTGTAATGCTTTGCTTTTATTCTCATCCATCTCAAAAACCTCAATACTCTATGTTCATCACGTTTAACCCAAGTGGATGCATTGAATCTCAACTTGTTTCACTAGGTTAATAGTGACAGATTTTTTCTATAGCTTCTATGTGTTGTATGTGTGTGTGCGACACAACTCGACGTTTTTATTCATCATCGTATGACCAATTTTGATCATTCTCCTGTTTAAACCGAATAATTTGTCGACGATCCTTTTTACCAGGTCTATGGTCAGGTCGAGCTAGATTATGCAATTTTCGTTGGGATGCAATCAACTCCCGTCTAGCAATACTCACTTCGGTTTCTTCATAAAGTTGCTGTGCAACTGGCGCTGGGCCACGTGTATTAGAAAGCGCTTTTATCACAACAGTTTTTTTATCAAACCCTTGCTGAATAATAAGCTCCATTCCCACTCGGATTTCTTTGGAAACTTTTACACGTTCATTATTGTGATGTACCTTACCTCCTTCGATTGCTGCTTTAGCAATTGAACGAGTTTTAAAAAAACGAGCAACCCATAGCCATTTGTCAACACGCATGGTCTCTACAGCATCGTTTTCACGCAATTTTGACATCATTATCCTTTCTATCAATTTGATTCAAAATAGACAGCAATTCTGTAAGTCGATCTAGAGCTTTATATTCTAAATCTTGATGCTGTCTTATATCCTTTAGACTTGAGGGCTGTGAGATAGTAAACAAGTGTTTAATACCAAATTTCTCTGCCGTTTTTAACACGGGAGTCGTATCGTCAATAAAAATTGTTTCATCTGAATTGAAGGGGTGTAGTCGCTGGAGTTCTTTCCAAAAATTAATATCTTCTTTTGCATACCCTATTTGTTCGCTTGATATGATTACATCAAAAAAATGTTCGATTGCAATATTATCGAGTTTTAAACGTAAACTGGCGCGATCAGCATTGGTAACTAACCAACAAGAATATCCTTGCTCTTTGAGTTGCTGTAGAAGCTCAAAACATCCTGAACGTGCTTGAATTTTACATTGAAATTCTTGTTGTAATTTGAGTACATCAACGCCTACTGTTTTAGTCCAATAGGTTGATGAATACCAAACAAGAGTGTGCCGATGTGATTGATAAAACTGATATAGCTTTTTTTTGCTCTCGGCGAGTGGAAGTTGATGTATTTGTGCATGTCTCATGGGGAGACATTCATTCCAAATGAAGTCATCGAAGGCAAGATCTAATAGTGTTCCATCCATATCAAACATGACAATCTTAGACATGATTCAAAAATCTCCAAAGACTTTCAAAGCACAGTTTTTTATTTAATATATTCATATAACCCTTAAAAAATAATAATTTATGAGTGTTTTGTGGCATTCAAAGAAATTCAAAATTCAACAAAGTAATTCATGCAACAAAAATTAATGTGTACATAATATTATAGCTGGCATGGACAGTAGTTAGTCTAGAATTGTACCGCGTAATTTTGCATAAAAAAAAGAGTAATGGAATGGTTTTGATGAGAAAAGATTTTTCTTTTAGTTAAAGTAAAAAGGAATGGATTGGATTTTATAAATTAGATATTTAAATCGTGCTGTACGTTTATGTGAACCATATTAATGATCGTTATTTTTGCTTACATACGATACTTTTTGATAAACAATATATAAATTGAAGAATACTCAATTAGCGCTATATTGAAAATTATCCTAATAAGAATTTAGAGAAGGCAATGAAAATTGGATTTATTGGAGGAGCCAATGATGGCATAGTCATTAATGCTGCTGATGGCCTCGATACTTATAAATTGGAATGGCACTATAAAGCTGAGAAACACTGTGAAACTCAAATAAATGAAGGTGAGTGGCAGCCTAATTTAGGACTTAATGGTCCTGAATATGATTACTATAATTTATTAATCTTAAGAAAAAATAAAGAGGCTAAACTCTTCTATGTGCTCACCAGTATGGAGAAGGAAGAAATAGCAACTAAAATCAATGAATATTGGGAGTATTCAACCTCTGTTGGTTATGATTTTGATGACTAGGTATTTCTTTCACAAGATATTTCATAAAGAACATGTGCTCTTAATTCGTGATGGAGGGGGACTTTGGGGTGATCAAAGTTTTTAACTTTTTGCATTCCTATGCGCTCCATTACAGCTTGAGATGGTTTATTAAGAGTAGCTGTGAACGAAACGATTTTATCTAAATTAAGTACATTAAAAGCATAGTCTAAAACTGCTTTTGCTCCTTCGGTAGCATAACCTTGTTTCCAGAATTCTTTTGCAAGTCTCCAACCAATTTCGACACATGGAGAAAAATCAAATTGCTCAGGTTGGTTGTGTAAACCAATAAACCCGATAAATTGATGGCTTTCTTTTAACTCTACTGCCCAAAAGCCCCAACCATTTTCATCAATGAGAAGTGAAATCTTCTGGATTAAGTTAAGACTTTCTTGAGGTGTTAGAAGGCTTGGGAAAAATTGCATGATATCTTGATCTAGGCCCATTTTGATAAAAGGTTCAAAGTCACTTTCTTTCCATTGTCTTAGGATTAGACGCTCAGTTTCAATCATAGAATAACTCTTTAATAAACGATAACTTTTTCATAAGAAGGTTAAAGCGGTTTCTGCACAATCTTTTGTAAAATGATTTTGGAATTAATACTGACGACACCTTTAATTTTGTTTAAGGTATTAATGACAAAATGGGAAAACGAATTTAAATCTTTAGTCGCAACGTGCAAAACATAATTAGATTCGCCTGTAATAATATAAGCATTAATGACTTCATCAAAATTTTTGATCTGACTTAAAAAAAAGTTGTGATCGTTTTCGGTTAATTGTGCAAGTTTAATTTCAACAATTGCCTCAATTTTTATGCCTAATTTTTCATAATTGACTTTTGCCTGATATTTTTCGATTACTCCATTTGTCTCTAAAATTTTAACGCGTCGATGACAAGCCGATGCTGAAAGATTAACGAGATCGGCAAGTTCTTGATTACTTAACCGAGCGTTATCTTGCAAATGCTTTAAGATTTTTAGATCGATTGCATCTACATTCATTTTAGAATTTCATCCGGATTTTTTAATTGTATTTAGAATTTTATACGAAAATTAAAGATTTTAATCAAATATTATCGAATAAATCATAAGAATTGCCATGATAAAATTCTAAAACAAAGGAAATGTTGAAATAGGTGAAATAACAAATGATTACTCATGAACAGTGTCTCTATTGGGATCAGGAAGATGAACTCAAAAAATTTAAAGAGGAATTTGCGCTTCCAAAAGAAGTGATTTATTTAGATGGTAATTCTTTAGGTGCGAGACCGAAGAAATCATTAGATGTCGCTCAGCATATTATTTCCCAAGAATGGGGAGAGGACTTAATTAATAGCTGGAACAAAGCAGATTGGTGGGGTTTACCTACTCGACTGGGCGATAAAGTAGCTAAACTTGTTGGTGCAGAGCAGGGTGAAGTTGTTATTTCTGACTCTACTACTCTGAACTTATTTAAAGTTTTATCAGCTGCGGTAAAAATTCAAGCCGAGAAATTTCCAGAACGTAAAATTATTGTGGCAGAAAAAGATGCTTTCCCAACAGATATTTACATTATTGAGGGTTTCATTGATTTAATTCACCAAGGTTATCAAGTTGAATTGATTGATGGTGTAGATGATTTATCACGCGTATTAGAAAAGCATGTAGCAGTAGTTGTACTTTCTCACGTGAATTATCGGACCGGATATTTCTATGATATGGCATCTATTAATCAACAAATTCACTCTAAAGATGCTTTGATTATTTGGGATTTATGCCACTCAGTTGGTGCCGTTCCTATGGATCTAAACCAGAGTAATAGTGATTTTGCGATTGGATGTACTTATAAATATTTAAATGGTGGCCCAGGTTCTCCTGCTTTGTTATGGGTAAATCAAAAGCATCGTGACCAGTTTTGGCAACCTTTATCGGGTTGGTGGAGTCACAAGAAGCCATTCGATATGGCACAGCATTATGAGCCGGCCAATAGTATCCGTCGTTACCTATGTGGAACTCAGCCCATCATTTCTATGAGTTTGATTGAATGTGGTGTCGATATTTTCTTGCAAGTGGATATGCAACAAATACGCGAGAAATCTCTTAAATTAACTGATTTGTTTATTCAACTCGTCCATCAGGAATGTGCACAGTTTGGTTTTGAACTTATTACACCTTTAAATCATCAATATCGTGGTAGCCATGTGAGTTATCGCCACGAATATGGCTATGAAATTATTCAGGCACTCATTACTCGAGGCGTGATCGGTGATTACCGAGAGCCAGAAGTATTACGTTTTGGAATTACTCCCCTATACCTAGGTTTCGAAGATGTTTGGAATGCTGTACAGCATCTTAAGCAGATTATGTTGAATAACGAATGGAAAAATGAGCGTTATTTGGTTAGAGGCGAAGTGACCTGATATTCAGGAATTAAAATCAGCAAAAGGCTAGGAGGGCCTATGAGTAGCTTTGATGAAATACAAAATAGAGAAGCGGGCTTACATAAGAAATTATCCGCAAAACAAATGGGAATGATTGCAATTGGTGGAGCGATTGGGACAGGATTGTTTATGGGAAGCAAGTTTGCAATCAGCTTTGCTGGCCCAGCTGTCATTGTAAGCTATGCGATTGGTGGCTTAATTGCATTTGCTATCATGGCTTGTTTAGCTGAAATGACAGTTCAGCATCCCACTTCAGGTTCCTTTGGAGCCTATGCAGAACATTATATTAGTCCACTTGCCGGGTTTTTAGTCCGTTATTGCTATTGGGCATGCATTGTATTAGCCGTGGGCACAGAAATCACAGCAGTTGCTGACTATATGAAATTATGGTTCCCACATGTTGGTTCTTGGATCTGGATTGCTTTTTTTTCAATGACCTTGCTGGTAGTAAATGCATATAGTGTTAAGGCTTTTGGATTGGTTGAATATTGGTTTTCGACCATTAAAGTTTTTGCCATTATTGTATTTATTCTTTTGTCTATTGGCATCTTGACTCAAAGTCATGAAGGTACAGGGCAAGTTATTTCCAATTTAACTGAGCATGGTGGCTTTTTTCCCCATGGCTTTAGTGGAGTCTGGATTGGGGTCATTATTTCAATATTTAGCTATTTAAGTATCGAAATGATTGCTGTTGCGGCAGGTGAAGCTAAAGATCCAGAACAAGCTGTTAAAACAGCCTTTAAAAGTACGGCTATTCGGTTAATTCTGTTTTACTTATTGTCTTTATTTTTAATTGTAGCACTTGTTCCTTGGACGGATTTAATTGGTACTGAGGCGACTAGTCCTTTTGTAATGGTAATGAAGATTGTAGGTATTCCATATGCAGACAGTATTTTAAATTTCATTGTAATTGTCGCAGCTCTATCGGCTATGAACAGTATGCTCTATATCTCAACACGTATGTTGTTTAGCTTGTCACGAGCTGGTGACGCACCGAAACTCTTTGGGCGCATTAGTAGCAATGGTGTACCCGTTAACGCGCTGCTCTTGTCTGCTGTTGGTATTGGTATTGCGAGCATTGTTTATACGATTAATCCTGCGTCAGCTTTCCCGATCATGATTGCTCTATCCATGTTTGGGGCGTTATTTACGTGGGGTAGCATCTTTGTTACCCACATGTTTTTTAGAAGAAATATGGCGCAACAAGGTTTACAGTTAAAGTTTAAAGTTCCTGCTAGTCGGTTAATTTCTGTGTTGGGATTAATTGCAATTTTAAGTATTACCGTTACGACTTGGTTTACTAACGAATTTAAGTCAACTTTACAATTTGGTGTTCCTCTAATTATCGTTCTTACATTTTTCTACTATTTAAAACGCTCATCAGCCAAGCTCTCTTTAAGTGCTCATGAAGAATCATTAAAGTGAGAAAAGCATGAGACCATATGATAATGCGACTACTGTGGCTAATGAGGATGAGATGCTGACTGACTTTCAGCTAAGAAGCTTGGTGAGCTATCAAAAATATAGACATATCAGAGATATTCAATATGGTGTTCATCCCAGATCAACTTTGGATTTATTTCCTGTAGAACAGGCGAATAAAACCATTATTTTTATCCATGGTGGATATTGGCAGTGGTGTGAGAAATCAGATTTTGCATTTATCGTGCCTCATGTTTTAGCGCAAGATGTCCAATGTATTTTGTTGGAATATGATTTGGCACCACAGAGTAAAATTGCAGATATTGTGGCGCAAGTTCATCAAGCTCTCGATTTCATTGCAGAGCAAGAGTGGATAACTGATGAGGTTGTGTTGGTTGGCCACTCAGCTGGAGCACATCTTGGCGCATTAGTTGTAAGCCATCCGCTCATATCTGAGATGGCCTTATTAAGTGGAATTTATGATTTAGAGCCAATACAAAAGACTCATTTAAATCATGCGCTGAATTTGACAAAAGAAGATATTTTGAAATATAGCCCAATTCATCATAAAGAGCAGATTGACACCCCATGCACAATTTTATGTGGAGAACTTGAACTCGAAGAATTGAAATGGCAAAGCCAAAATTATTTTGAAAGTAAAAAAGATCAAGAACAGAGGTTGATATCTTTTAAGCTTATTCCTCACATTAATCACTATACGATTTTAGAGTATTATTTTAGGCATATATTAAGTTAAGTATTTGAAAAATAATATATGCAATATTGTTTTATAAAATTCTTAACCTAAGCCGATCATAAGATGAATGTGAGATAAATCACAACTTATCCTGATTTTTACAGAAAGTGTGAGTTGTTCTTGACCTGAATATAGAACTTAATTAGATTAAAAAGATAGTGCTTTCTCACTAAGCGACAAATTGCTTAGCTGTTGTTTAGATGAGTTTTGAAGTCCGTAGCTTCCCAAGATACGGACTTTTTTATTTTTTAATTATAAGTAAAATATTATAATTATTTTGGATGATATTTAATTCTATTAAAAACTATTTTAAATTTTATCCAATTCTTTAATATTTGATGAGTGTTATAAATATAATTTAAAAAACATCTTCATCAATTTGTAATATCTCTTGGTTAAAGTAAAAGCAGAAAAACAAAAAGAGAAAAATATAACGAATAATTAAATAATAGGTAGTGTTCTTATGTGGATAGATTGAGTCGGCTCTATGGGTTGGCTTTTTTATTTAAAAAGGAGCCTTTATGAAAGTACAATATTTTGAGGGTGGGATGTATGTACATATGTGTCCGGCTTGTGGGCATCTCCACTATATTCCGGTAGAGCATCCCTTTTCTAATGGGAGTCAGTGGTTCTTTAATGGTAGTCTTGAAAAACCAACATTTAATCCGAGCATAAGTATTATTGGGCGTTGTTATTATTTTATAGAAGAAGGTTTTATTGAATACTCTCTTAATTGTAAACATCATTTAGCGGGACAGAAATTGGAGTTGCCTGAACTAAAAATCAAGAATAATTTATAATTAAATAATATATTTATAATTTTTTTGAAGTAATATTTTTTTACGTATTTGATACTGAACCTTTATAGTTAAAAAAATTGTAAACCTCTTCTGGTTGCTGATTTATTTAAAGTCTGAAATAATTTTTATAAATAATTGTTTTATTATATTTTTATGGATATCTGGAAATTTTTGCGAAGTTTTAATACAGTTGGTACCTATCTTGCACTTTCTACTTTTATATTATTGGTAATGATTATATATTTTTATATTATAAATCCTTCTTGAAGTTTTATACTCAAGAATAATAATTAATCTTTAAACCCAAACCTATAATTCTCTGATTTTTAGAATTGGTTCACATTTTTGATCTAAAAAAGATACTAGCGTTGTACAAAACAAAGTTTTATGAAAATATGATTTAGTTTTGATGTAGGGAGAGGCCATTCAAAATTTCTTACCAAAAATGTTTTAATTCTTAAATATAACGACAGTACAAATCATAACAACGATGTATGAATAAAAGATATGGAGATTTTTCATGAAGTTTTGCCAAGTATCGGCTGCTTTCTTAACATTGGCCGCCGTCAATCTAGTCCATGCAGCACCAAACACAACCAGTTCTTTACTAGATTCTTCTCAAGCAAAGGGAATTATTAAAAACCAATATATTGTTATTCTCAATAAAGATGCTGGTCCATCTATAGATTTCGCTCAGAATATTGCTAAGCAACATGGCGCTAAGGTCTTACAGTCGTATGACACTGTACTTAAGGGTTTCGCAATTTATTTACCCGATACAGCGGCTACTGCTTTTGTCGAAGCAATGAAAAAAAATCCGCAAGTACTATCTGTAGAAAACGATATAGTCATGAAAATTGATGCCACTACTCAGAGTAATCCGGATTGGGGACTAGATCGTATTGACCAAAAAGCTTTACCTTTAAATTCTGCTTATTCATATTTACAGACGGGTTCTGGTACGACAGCTTATATTGTTGATACAGGTATATTGTCTAGCCATCAACAATTTTCTGGGCGGGTATTAAGCGGGTATACCGCAATATCGGATGGAAATGGTACAACTGACTGTAATGGGCATGGTACACATGTCGCAGGAACGGTTGGCGGAAGTACTTATGGTGTTGCTAAGAATGTAAATTTGGTTCCAATCCGGATTTTAGGATGTGATGGCTCTGGTGCATCTAGTAATGTGATTGCTGGTTTAGATTGGATATTAAAAAATGGTAAAAAACCGGCTGTTGTGAATATGTCATTAGGTGGGGATGCGAGTACCTCTTTAGATAGTGCAGTTGAAAATTTATTTGATAATGGTTATGTAATGGTCGTGGCTGCTGGAAACTCAAATACTGATGCTTGCAGTGCCTCACCAGCAAGAGTAAGTAAAGCACTTACAGTTGCTGCTACAGATAATACTGATACGCGAGCCAGCTATTCTAATTATGGAAGCTGTGTTGACATCTTTGCACCCGGAAGCCAAATTAATTCTTCTTGGATAGGAAGTAATACGGCTACTAAAGTTCTAAATGGAACATCGATGGCTACGCCACATGTTGCAGGTGTCGTTGCTGAAATGCTGCAAAGCACACCCACTGCGACACCACAAACCATCTCTACTAATCTTTTAAATCAAGCAAGTAGTAATGTGGTAAAAAATCCATCTGGTAGTCCAAATCGTTTGTTGTATAAATCTCCTTAATAAAAAATTTAATCTGTAGATCGTAAAAGGTCCCGAAGGACCTTTTTTAAATTTTAGCGTGAGTACCATATTTATCAATCATGATGGAACTGGCTTCATTTAAACCACGTACAGTAACTTTTATGCCATTTTTTTGAAATTTATTGATGGCCGAATCAAGCATTGCTACTGAAGTTACATCCCAAATATGTGAGTGTGTAAGATCTATAATGACTTCTTTTATATCTTCCTTAAAGTTAAACCCTTGCATGAACTTTTCAGAAGAACTAAAAAATATTTGTCCTCTTAAATCATACACACGCGTTTCACCTTCAAAGAATGTATTTACATGAATATCATTTTCAAGTTTATTGGCTAAGAACAACGCGGAAAGTAAAACACCGGTTAATACGCCTAGTGCTAGGTTATGGGTAGCCACAACAACAATGACAGTTGCAATCATAACAACATTGCTACTTTTAGGATTCGCTTTAAAGTGAATCAGCGATTTCCATTCAAAAGTACTGATTGACACCATAATCATGACAGCAACAAGAGCTGCCATAGGAATTACTTTTAGCCAATCACTTAAAAATACAACTAAAATCAGTAAAAATATGCCTGCACAAAATGTAGATAAGCGTGTGCGACCACCAGATTTTACATTAATCATGGATTGACCAATCATGGCACAACCGGCCATTCCTCCCATAAAACCTGAGGCAATATTGGCAATCCCTTGACCTTTACACTCTTGGAACTTATCGCTTGGAGTATCTGTCATTTCATCAACAATTGTTGCTGTCATCATTGACTCAAGTAAACCAACAGCAGCAAGGGCTAATGAATAGGGAAGAATAATAAGCAGTGTTTCTAAATTAAAAGGAATATCTGGAATTAAAAATATAGGTAAGGTATCTGGTAATGATCCCATGTCACCCACTGTTCGAACATCAATACCTAGAAAAATGGCGAGTAGTGTAACGACGACAATACAAATAAGAGGGGAAGGAAAAAACTTTCCAATTTTGGGGACATAAGGGAATAGGTAAATAATTGCTAAACCAATTGCTACCAATAAATAGACATGCCACGTCACGTTTACCAATTCTGGCAGTTGAGCCATAAAAATGAGTATGGCGAGGGCATTAACAAACCCAATAACGACTGATTTAGAAACAAAACGCATGAGTTTGGCGAGTTTGAAATATCCAGCTAAGATCTGTATGGCGCCAGTTAAAACAGTTGCTGCAAATAGGTATTGAAGTCCATGGTCCTTTACCAGTGTAGTCATGACTAGAGCCATGGCACCCGTAGCTGCCGAAATCATAGCGGGACGACCGCCTACAAATGAAATAATGACTGCAATACAAAAAGATGCATATAACCCAACTTTCGGGTCTACACCAGCAATAATTGAAAATGCAATTGCTTCAGGAATTAAAGCAAGACCAACAACAAGACCAGAAAGAATATCTGCACGGACATTAGAGAACCATTGTTCTCGGACATTCGTTAACATGAGGGGGATAGCCTATAGTTCTAAATTTTGAAAAGGCTAGTGATGTGATATATCAACACAAGCGACTACACCACATCACTAAACAGTGATGAGTTATTTACAATGAATAAGAGTAAATAAACTTAAGGTGGCGTAAGTGTCATGGGGATAGCGAATTTGAGGCTTCTAAAAGTGGCCGAAGAATAGCATAAGTTTTTAAGGTTGACTAACCTGAGCTTAGGAAGTTTGCATAGCAAAAACCTTATAATTGAATGCTTTTCATCATTGGGTCTATGAAATTTTTTAAGAAAGGATACTGATCTGCATTCATGGTTAATAGCGATATTGTGCTAACTTTAGAAGACCATTTCAAAAAACATTAAGATATAAAATTAATTGAGCATGTATAAAAATAGATCAAAATTAGCTTTAAGTTACTCATCTTAAAAAGACTTTGTAAGAGTGTTTATCCATTTTTAATAGCTACTTTTATGCAACAGAGCCTTTCAGAAATTTAGATTTTAATAGGTTCGTTATTCATCATAATACAAATCATATAGAGAACTCGTACAAACCCTTTATTAACGGTTTAAAAATTCTCGGAAAATTTTGACAATTTATAAGGTGGACATATGAATAAACATTTATTGGCTAAAATTACTTTATTAGGTGCTGCTCAGCTACTTACGCTCAATTCAGCATTTGCTGATGTCCCTCTTACTCCATCTCAATTTGCTAAAGCGAAAACAGAAAGCTTTGACAAGAAAGTTCTTCTATCTAATTTAAATAAGCCACATGCTTTGTTGTGGGGACCTGATAATCAAATTTGGTTAACGGAGCGGGCAACAGGTAAGATTCTAAGAGTGAATCCAGAGTCGGGCAGTGTAAAAACAGTTTTTCAGGTTCCTGAGATTGTAAATGATGCTGATGGACAAAACGGTTTATTGGGTTTTGCCTTTCATCCTGACTTTAAAAATAATCCTTATATCTATGTTTCAGGTACTTTTAAAAATCCGAAATCTACAGATAAAGAATTACCGAATCAAACTATTATTCGTCGATATACCTATAACAAAGCAACAGATACTCTTGATAAACCAGTAGATTTATTAGCAGGATTACCTTCATCGAAAGACCATCAGTCGGGTCGCCTTGTGATTGGTCCAGACCAAAAAATTTACTATACGATTGGTGATCAGGGGCGTAACCAGCTTGCTTATTTATTCTTACCAAATCAGGCACAACATACGCCGACTCAACAGGAACTGAGCGGCAAAGACTATCATACCTATATGGGTAAAGTATTACGCTTAAATCTGGATGGAAGTATTCCAAAAGATAATCCAAGCTTTAACGGCGTAATTAGTCATATTTATACGCTCGGTCATCGTAATCCACAGGGCTTAGCATTCACTCCAAATGGTAAACTGTTGCAATCTGAACAAGGTCCAAACTCTGATGATGAAATTAACCTCATTGTCAAAGGTGGTAACTATGGCTGGCCAAATGTAGCGGGTTATAAAGATGACAGCGGTTATGCTTATGCAAATTATTCGGCAGCAACCAATAAGTCACAAATTAAAGATTTAGGGCAAAATGGAGTAAAAGTAGCGGCAGGTGTACCTGTGATGAAAGAGTCTGAATGGACTGGTAAAAACTTTGTACCGCCGTTAAAAACTTTATATACCGTCCAAGATACCTATAACTATAATGACCCAACCTGTGGGGATATGACCTACATTTGCTGGCCAACGGTTGCACCGTCATCTGCTTATGTCTATAAGGGAGACAAAAAAGCAATCTCTGGTTGGGAAAATACCTTATTGGTTCCATCTTTAAAGCGTGGTGTTATTTTCCGTATTAAGCTAGATCCAACTTACAGTGCTACTTATGATGATGCTGTGCCGATGTTTAAGAGCACTAACCGTTATCGTGACGTGATTGCAAGTCCAGATGGGAATGTTTTATATGTATTGACTGATACTTCCGGAAATGTCCAAAAAGATGATGGTTCTGTAACGAATACATTAGAAAACCCAGGATCTCTGATTAGATTTACATATAAAGCTCAGTAAAACAGGCTATTAAAAAACCGATCTACATAAGATCGGTTTTTTTGAGCTTCAGAAAAACTATTCGGTTACGACTAATACCGGTAAATGAATTTCTCCTAAAAGAGCTTGAGTCACACTTCCTAAGAAGAACTTTTTAAACCCTTTTCGACCATGAGAACCAATGACTAACAAGTCTGCTTTGAGTTCGGTTGCTGCTTTAATAATTTCTGTGTGGATTGTTTGACCCTCAACAATTTTTGTCTCAACATAAATTCCATGTTGGCTAAATTGTTCTTTCGCTTGGTCTAAAATACCCTGAATCGATGCTCTAGCTTTATTAAAATAATCCTGTGCTAATTCTGTACTATCAATGAATTCTACAGAAATGAAAGGATCTATAGTAAGCGCATATACTAGAGTCACTTTACTACCAAAGGCCTTAGCAAGTGCTGCTGCATGATTGACAGCAATGAGTGAAGTAGGAGAACCATCGACTGGAACCAAGATATGGTGATAACTCATATATTGCTCCTTATTGTCCTATGACAATGTATGGTGTTAAAACACCGACTTATTATCTTTGTGCTTATATTATGAACAATTTTTAAAAAGTTATTGTTTATTTTTAGTATGAATAGAGGCGAGAAAGTTTATTAAAGATTTTATCTTAAAGCATTGTAATGACTTTCTAGGTAGGGTTGATTCTGTTTGAGAATTGAAATGACTTGATTAGCGTCTATAGCGGACTCAAACAAGAATCCTTGACCTATACTATATCCAAATTGTCGAAGTAGTTCTTCTTGTTCTGGAGTTTCAATCCCTTCGGCGATGAGCCCCAGTGATAAATTTGGAGCGAGTAAACCAATGGCTTGGACAATCGCATAAATTGATGGGTCATGTTGCATCTTTTGTATAAAACTACAATCTACTTTTAAGCTGTCAATTGGATAATCGCGAATATGGGTGAGCGATGAAAAACCAGTACCAAAGTCGTCTAGTGCAATACTTACGCCATGCTGCTTTAATTTATTAAGTGCTCGGATCACATATTCTGAACCTCGATCGCCAAGCATATGTTCGGTGACTTCTATTTCAATATAATGTGTCGGTATTTGAAATTGATTGATCTTTTTCAAAAGTTTTTCAGCATAGTTGTCTCTTAAGAACTCAACTGGGGCAGCATTGAGCGAAACAGGAAGAGGTTTAATACCAAGATCTATCCATTTGGCGATGTCACGTAAAACTTGATGTTGCATAGTTTCACCGATCTTACTCGCTAAATTATAATCTTTAAAAGCCTCTGCAATTTGTGCAGGGTAACCTCTTTGAGCTGAAGTAGTATGCCATCGTAATAGAGCTTCAAAACCTACAACACGATGAGTTCTTAAATCTACTTTGGGTTGGTAGTAGGGCTGGATGGTATGATGGCGAATAAGCTGGCGTGCTAAATTAAGTTGAGATGCGACTGTTTCGGTCATTTGCATCATGCAGGGATCGTACATGCGAATACCACCACGACCACGCGCTTTTAAGTCATGCAAGGCCATATCTGCGCAACTTAGTAAACCTGACTGGTCTACGGCATCTTGAGGATAAATTGCACAACCAATACTCATACCACCATTTAGCACATTACCTAAATAGGTAATAGGTTGATTTAACTGCTGAAGCAAAATGGCTGCTAGGTCACGTACATCATTTTCAGATTTGAGGTTATTAATAATAACTGCAAACTCATCTCCACCCAGTCGTGCAACAAAACATCTTTCATCATCAACACAATGACTAAACCGTTTGGATAAAACTTTTAAAAGATGATCGCCTGCGCTATGCCCTAAAGTGTCATTAATATGCTTAAAATGATCAAGATCAATTAATAGTAAACCTACGCTTGTTTGGCTATCTTTTGAATATGCAAGGGTACGTTTAAGTTGAAATTTAAATGAGCGCCGATTACATAATCCAGTTAGGTCATCTCTTTCACTCATATTTCTAAGCTGATTTTCTGTCAAATGCTGTTGAGTAACGTTACGTGATACACAAAGTATTTGTCCGATTTCACCATTTTCTCGATGAATCGGGGTCAGCATATTATCCCAATATTCGGGGTCCTGATCTGGTAAACAGCTCATTCCAGCAAATCTGGCAACTTTGCCTTGAAGTGCTTTTTTTAAAGCGACGCGTCCACGTTTACGAATATGAGGTGGTAAAAGCTCAAGCCATTTCATTCCAAATTCTGTTTCATCAACAGGAACGCCTAAAGCGAGGCATCCTGATTTATTCATATGAGAAACTGTGCCATCAACATTTAATACTTTAATGCAGTCAACACTGATGTCTAACATTTGATTTTGTATTTCAATATTCTTTTGCAAGTTTTGTTGTTCTTGAATATCGTGATCAATATCTAAAAAGCTGACATACCATTCACTGGCTAAAGAAGAGCCGCGATATTTGGATGCCTGAATAGAAAGTTTGCACCATCTATATTGATTGCCACTTTGTAAAAGTCGGCATTTTAATTCTATTCTTTTTTGCAGGCGAATTGCTTCGAGCCATCTATTTTTGACTTCGTCTAAATCGACAGGAGATATAAAATCTAACCATTGCTGAGGTAATGGAGAAAAAGTATCCTGCCAATATTCTGTACACTCTACATTGCAATATAATATCAAGCCATTTTCATCACTTACCCATGTTGGTAGTGGAATTTGCTCAACAATAAAATGCTTTTGGGTGTTGTTCGACATTGAAGTCATAACATGCCTAGAAAGATTGTATGGGGTTAATCTATTTATAAGTCATTATTGTAATCTTTCTGTAGTAATCAAAACAGCAATAAATAAATTTAAACTGTCTTTTTTTTGAACTAAAATTGAGGTGTTAAATATATTATATACTTAATATTTAATTTATGTTTTTGTTATTTATTGATTTTTATCTGTGTTAAGTTAAAAAAAAGATTTATGCTTATTTTTGTAAAAAACTTATTAAAACAGAAACTTATAATTGTCTTTAGATACTTATCTTAATAAAATTAATGAAAATAAATTATAAAATGATGAGAAGTAAATTGTGATGGTTAAAATTTTAATAACTCAAATTTTAACCATAATATATAAAGAGGGGCAGGTTTAAAAAAGTCTAGATAAATACAATAACCACCATTAAGTTTACAAAAGTAATATAAAATAAAGGCTTATATTATCGTAAAATTCTTTTTATCAAGAAGGATATATATTTCCTTTTTGTGCATTTTATAGCCTACATTTTCCCCAAGATGTAGGTTTTTTTTATTCCTAATTTTTGATTTTATAATTTCAAACTATTAAAAATAAAAAAAGCCAAATGGCTTTTTTATACAGTTTCAGGTTTTTTCAACTCTTGTTGAATGTAAAGATTCATATAGTATTGTTCAATATAATCATCTGCATAGTTGTTTGCTAAGGTTTTGGTTGCCACTTGTTCATGTTTTAAATAGCAGTTTAATTCGAGGTCTTTTTCAAGTACCCACCATTGACGGTTAATACGGCGCACTTGAAACTTGTCACTTTTGTATTTTCTTTTAGCCATTTTCAAAAATTTGCTATTCAGTTATTGAAAGAGAATTTCTACTGGAGTTAAGAGCTCAAGTCAACAGATGTGAAGTTAATTGATTATTTTATGTAGGGTATTGTTTCTATCAATGCTTAAACGAGGCATTAAAATAGAAAAAGCTCTCCTGACAGAGAGCTTAGTTCTTACTGACGAGTAAAACATCTATTCCATTTTTAACGAGAAAGATTTTTTAAAAGTAATTTTAAACTTTCCATCATTTTTTCTAATTGCAATGGGGTGATACCTTCGAATGATTGCTCGAGTACTACGCTGGTTAGATCATTAATCTTATTGATCATTTCAGTACCTTTTTCTGTAAGTACCACGCGGGTGATTCGACCATCGGTCTGACAAGAATAAGTTTCAACTAAACCTTCATCTTTTAAACGATAGACAATTTTAGTCGTCGTCGACATTTTTGAAATAATCATGTCTGAAAGTTCAGAAACACTCGCATGAGGCTTACTACTTAAAGCCAACATAATGCGTCTACGTGAGTTATCTAAACCATATTTTTTTAAAGCATTATCAATATTTTGTACATACTGAGCATGTACTTGAGTAATCCAATAATATGGAAAATCTTCAAGAGTAAAAGATTCTGTTGTAGGTAAAAAACGCGCATACTTCTTTGTCATTGACTTTTCCCCATACCTTGGTGGATCGCATTTCTGGTGAACTATCTTTAATAGTTGAAAAATATAGTTTCATCAAGCAAGTTATAGCAGGACTTTACTTGCTGAGCAAAATTTATATAGCTAAATTTAACAATGACATGGTTTAGTTACCTTTGTTTTGATAAACATCCCTATACTTTGCACAAACTACAAATACTTTTCTTCTATAGTCAAAGTTTGTTGAAAGTTAATGTGACTTGATAAGTCATAGTCATTAATTCCTTAAAATCTTTGAACAGATATACAAGATTGCATCTAGGCTTGCTTGATCGTTAATTAAACGATATTGGCTTGCAAACGCATCGTAGAAAAAAAATTATGATTTGACCGTGGCATTGAACGAGATAGTTTTTGTCTCTAAAGTCATAACTATGAAAAATCAAGATATTTAAATATAAAATATTTATTAATATCAATATCTTAACTTGTTTTTTTGTTGATGAAATTTACCATACATTTAACATGAATCATCTATTATTTAGCAAAATAAAATGGGTTTGTTTAGTAACTTATTAATTTTTTTATATAAAATTAAAAAACTAGTTGAATGATTAGCGTTATAAATTTAGTTTTTTTGTCTATAAATTATATTTTAATAACTATTACTTAAGAAATTGCTTAATTGTTAGGCTGATGAATTGTATTTCAATTGTTATTTTTTGTTTCATTTATTATAGTTCGCATTCCAATAATTACTGATAAATCTTTTGGTTTCATGATGAAAAAATTATTACTTACTTCTTTGATTGCTTTAACTTTGGGAATAAATGGTTGTGCAACTATTGTTTCAGGTTCTTCGCAAACACTGACTTTTACTAGTGTACCTGAGTCTGCAACAATTGAGATTAAAAATCGTAAAGGTGTGAAAATCCATACTGGGCAAACACCAGCAACAGTAAGTTTGAAAAAGGGGGCAGGCTATTTCAAACCTGAAAGTTATCAGGTAACTTTTAATAAAGCTGGTTATCAAAGCAAAACCGTAGAAGTTACCGGAACATTGAGTGGTTGGTATTTTGGTAATATTCTTTTTGGTGGTTTAATCGGGATTTTAATTGTAGATCCTGCAACAGGTGCTATGTTTAAATTAGCTCCAAAAGATATAAATACAGTTTTAGAATCTCAGAATTTATCTGCTAAATCGCAAAAAGAACCAACTTTAACTGTTATGTTAGCAGAAGAAGTACCTGCACAGATTATGGCAAGAGCTACTCAGATTAAGTGATATAAGCGCTATTAAAACAGATTGTTGAATAGTATTTAATTTTAAAAAAGGGAGAATTAATATTCTCCCTTTTTTATTATGCAGTGGTCACAATTTTTTCTTCTACTTTTTTCTTAACGATTGCATAGCTTATTCCTGTAACCATACTACCAGCAGCAATTGCAGCAAGGTAGAGCCAAGCATGATTAATTGCATTGGGAATTAAAAGAACAAATACACCACCATGAGGAGTAACTAATTCGCAATGGAATAATGCAACAAGTGCTCCAGTCACAGCACCACCTAAAATACAAGTCGGAATAACGCGCATTGGGTCTTTAGCTGCAAAGGGAATAGCACCCTCGGAAATAAAACATAACCCTAATACGAAAGCAGCTTTTCCGGCATCTTTCTCTCCTGTACTAAATTTATTTTTAGCCACGAAAGTCGCAATAGCCATACCAATAGCAGGGACCATACCACCCGCCATTGTTGCTGCCATAGGCATATAGGTATTTGTTGTCAGTAATCCGACAGTAAAAGCGTAGGCTGCCTTATTGATTGGGCCACCTAAATCGATACACATCATGCTTGCTAATATAATTCCCATTAACACGGCATTTGTTGTACCCATATTATTTAGGAAGTCTTTCATGAGCTCGAAAATATGTGCTACAGGCTGTCCAACCACATAGAACATAATAAGGCCAACAAATAGTGTACCTAATAAGGGAATAATCAAAATCGGTTTAAGTGCTTCTAGACTAGTAGGAAGTTTGAGTTTTTTTGCAATAAAAAGTGCGATATAGCCCGCAAGGAAACCTGAAACGATGCCGCCTAGAAAGCCTGCTTGTAATTGAGAGGCGAGTAAGCCGCCGATTAAGCCAGGTGCGAGGCCAGGGCGATCAGCAATGGAATAGGCAATATAACCTGATAACATCGGGACCATGAGCATAAATGCAGCGGCCCCAATTTGTTTTAATATGGCCGGTAAACTTCCGGCTTGCTCAGCAGCATTTAAGCCAAAGCATAGGGATAGGGCAATTAGAAGGCCACCAGCCACCACCATAGGTAACATATAAGAAACACCTGTTAAGAGATGTTTATATACGCCAACTTTTTCGGTTTTATCCTTGTTTTCTGATGATGTTTGTTGCTTACCTTGATCTAAAACTTGTGCATTACTAATCGCTTCAGCAAAGGCTTTATCTGTTTGCTTTAATGCAAAACCAGTACCGCATCGGTAAACACGCTTGCCCACAAAACGGTCTGTATTAACTTCAATGTCAGTAGCAAGAATCACGATGTCCGCTTCAGCAATAGCTTGAGCTGATAAAATATTTTTTGCACCAACGGAACCTTGTGTTTCTACTTCAATATCATAACCAAGTTTTTCTGCACCTTGTTGTAATGCTTCAGCAGCCATAAAGGTATGGGCAACACCTGTAGGGCATGCAGTGATTGCAACAAATTTAGTTGCTTTATTTGGCGATGGCGTATTATCACTCTGCCAATCTTGAGCTGGCTTTAAATTATCTAAGCCAGCTTGAAAAGCTGAATGAGCATCATTTTTGATTTCTTCAATGCTAATTAAAGATAAAGGGTGTGTACCAAAAATATTAAGATTTTTCGGACGTTGTCCAATAACAATCACTTGATCAAAGTTTTGATTTTCTTCGAATTCATCGAGCGAAATTATGTTATTTTCGTAACCCCGTTGGGATGCTACCTGTGCAAGCTTTCGAGCTAAAATCAAAGCATTGACTTGCTGTTGCGGACTATTAATGACAAATAATAAATGTTTAGCAGTTGGCATCAGATTCGCTCAATGAATTGATTGTAGTTTGGGCTTTTAATTGGTTTAGCATTTCAGCATTTGGAATACGAAAGCCAATTTGTGTTACAGCATGGCTCGCAATTGCCGTAGCCGTTTTCAATGTTTCTTCGGCAGAGAAGTTATTTATTAAGCCGTGAATCATGCCAGCTAAAAGAGAGTCACCCGCACCAACGGTACTTTTAACGATCACTTTAGGGGCTTGGGCATGTAGTGGATGTGTTTCATGTAGCCAGTTTACACCGTCTTCACCCATCGAAATAACGACATGCTCAATTTTAGCTAAGTTTTTAAAAAGCTTTTTTTGCTCGACATAGGTCGTGGCAGGAAGCTGATAGCTTTCTACTAACTCATCGGTGTTTGGTTTAATCATCCATGGTTGGCATTCAATTGCAGCGACTAACGCTTTACCACTTGTATCAAGAGCAACTTTTTTACCCTGTTTTTGAATGAGCTTAATTAGCTTTTGAAACTCATCAATACCAAAACCTTGCGGAAGGCTACCAGCAATAGCAACGACTTCTATTTGTGGCAAAATCATTTCGATTTTTTGGAATAGGTCCTTTTTATCTAGTTCAGATACTAAAAATCCTTTTCCATTTAAATCGGTCATACGGCCGGAATGTTCAGCAATTTTTATATTTTGGCGCGTTTCACCCTGAATATAAATAAATTCAGATTGAAATTGAACTTGCTCAAAATGTGTATCAAAAATCTGTCGATTACTAGTTCCTAGAAAACCGGACACAATAACATCATGTCCTAAATCTTTTAAAACTTGTGCAACATTAAGCCCTTTTCCAGCAGCATGAATCTCTACAGATTCTTGGCGATTTACTTCACCTATCTGCAACTCATTGAGTTGTATCGTGACATCAATTGCAGGATTTAAAGTAATTGTTAAAATTTTAGCCATTACCATTCCTAATCTTTACAGTTCTTGTTCGGATAACTGACGTACAGCAGGGGCGCTATCACATTCAAGTGCACGCTGTGCAAGTATTTGAGCTTGGCTGTAGTTTAGTGTACGAATCTGTGCTTTTACCAAGGCAATACTATTCGGTGACATACTGAGTTCATCTACACCTAATCCCATAAGAATAGGTACAGCTTTGGGATCAGCTGCTAGTTCACCGCAGATTCCTACCCATTTGCCATGTTTGTGTGCAGCTTTTACTGTTTGATCAATCAATTGCAAAATACTTGGATGAAGACCATCTGCTTCAGCAGAGAGGATAGGATGGCCACGGTCAATCGCTAAGGTATATTGAGTTAAGTCATTTGTTCCAATACTGAAGAAGTCCACTTCTTGCGCAAGAATAGGAGCAAGTAATGCGGCAGAAGGAACTTCTATCATAATGCCAACTTGTAAGTTCGCACATGTATATGCAGCTTTTACTTCATCAAGAATTGCTTTAGCAGCACGCCATTCTTCTACACGGCCAATCATTGGGAACATGATTCTTAAAGGGCGATCATCTGCGGCTTTAAGCAAAGCAGTAAGCTGTTGACGTAATAGCTCAGGTCGTCTTAAGGTTAAGCGAATGCCTCTTAGTCCTAAAAACGGATTTTCTTCTTCTGCAATTGGTAGGTAAGGCAGAGGTTTATCGCCTCCTACATCTAAAGTGCGTACTACGAGAGGACGACCAGCAAGTGCATCTAAGACAACCCGATAATCTGCTTCTTGGGCTGCCTCATTTGGTGCGCTGCTATGAGCCATAAAAACAAGCTCTGTTCTAAGCAGGCCAATTGCTTCCGCGCCACATTCTACTGCGTGGGCTGTGGCTTGAACTTTTCCTAAATTGGCTGCAATTTCGATTTGATGTTGATCTAGAGTAATCGCAGGTTCTTGGCAGTGGCGTTCAGCCTCTTCACGAATTTTTTGTTGAAGCTCACGTTCTTGTTTTGCGTGTTCGATTTGTTGAGCAGTTGGATCTAAAACGAAAGCTCCCGTGTCTCCATTAATTAGAAGAGAGCTTTTCTGCTCAATGTCCAATACTTGATCCCCAGCACCAACAATGGCAGGAATACCTAAAGCACGCGCAACAATAGCACTATGGGCACTAGCACCGCCAACAGCTGTTAAAATACCAGCAACACGATCTTTATTAAGGCGAGCCACATCACTTGGTCCCACATCATACATAATTAGGATATAAGGCTCTTTAGGTTCTTCGATGATAACTTCACCACAGAGTTGAGCCAAAACTCGATCACCAATATCACGTAAGTCTGTAGCACGCTCAGCCAGTAAACGGTCTGGTAAAGCCGCTTGCTCTTTAGCTGCTGCTTCAATATGTTCATGCCAAGCAGCAGGGGCAGAAAGGTTTAAGTTAATCTTTTGATAAACACCATTAATGAGATCGGGGTCATCAAGCATTTCTAAATGTGCTTGGAATATTTGCTTAATTTCAGTAGCTTCAGATTTCGCAATAACTTGGTGAATATTGTTTTTAACTGCATGAAGAGCAATATCAAGTTTCTCTTTCTCAGCTTTAACACTTAAACCCATACGTTCATATTGATAAACTTTAGGTTTAATGACATGTACTGGGCCAAAAGCTAAACCACTAGAAGCTGGAATACCTGTATTTGTACTCAATGTTTTTGGTAGTGATGTTACTGTTTGAGGTAGTTGGTCTTCTTTGGTATCTGAAGAGAGTAGCGGTTCAATTTCTTCCCCTAAGCCTTGTTGTACTGCCAAAATCACTTTATCTAAAGCTTCTACTGCATCTGTTCCCGGTTCTGCAATGAAACGTAAAGTTTGACCTCGTTTACATCCTAAAGCCAATAAGCGAGTCAAACTCTTAGCTGAAACAAAACTACCTTCATCTACTGCGACTTGAATATCGCCTTGAAAAGTTTTTGTTAAGTTCACTAAATGAGTCGCGGGTCTGGCATGTAATCCATGTGCATTGGCCAATACAACTGAGCGGTTTGGCCAATCGGGAATCACTTCCGCACCAATAATTTTAGCAATTTCATTTGGTGCTTGGGTTTGATCTAATTGAGCAACTTGTTCTGGATTAAATAAAATATCAATCAGCCGATTAAATCTTTGGCTATCTAACTGATCATTTGCAGCAACACAGACTAAAGTATTTAGTTTCTGCCCGTTTACATCTAAAGGATGACGTGGTTTTACAATACTAATAGCTGGTTGTTGAACAAACTGATTACTAGAAACAGACCAGATCTGGTCTTGCAACTGAATGACTTGCTCTGGATCTAGAGAACTTAAGAAACCGCATTTTACGAAATTCTGTTTTTTAAGTACTTGAGTTGCTGCCCAAAACAAATCTTCAATATCTTGAGCTTCAATTTCAGTTTGAATTAAATTTTCATGTAGTGTTAAAGATAATGGTTGAGCTTGTAATAGTTCAATAATTTGCTCAGGTTGTGATGCATTTTTTACTTGTTCACTTACATCGTGCATTAACGCTCTAGTTAATATTTGTAATACTTGTAAATGTTCATCGGATTTTGCTGCAATAACAACAGCTAAATAAATCGTATTTTCCCCATCCCATATTATTCCTTCTGGAAAATGGGCTAAACGAATACCAGTTTTTAAAATAAATTCTCGTGACTGAGGAGTCCCATGTGGGATTGCAATTCCCTGGCCTAAATAGGTCGCACTTTGCTGCTCACGATTGATAAGTCCTGTTATATAGTCAGGAGTAACCAACCCATCTTTCACTAATATATCTACTAGACACTGTAATGCATGTTGTTTATCAACAGCATGTTGATTCATATGAATATGTTGAGGCTCTAGTGCTAGCATAATTATCCTTGAACAATTTCTTTGGCTTTAGCTAAAACAGAAAAAAAGAAGCTGTTTGTATTAAAATAGGTTAGTTTAACCGTTTTTAAACAACAGCTTCAGATAAATTACCATAGCAGAACTTTAAAGCTATATCGACGTATTTACGTAAAAAAATGCTCGTTTTTAATACAAAGAAGTGAATGTCGAATATATTTTACTTTCTTGTGATAACTATAAATTTAATAAGATTATTTTATAAAAGAGAAGGGCGTTTTAATAATAAAAAAAACCTCTAAACCGGATTACTGGTATAGAGGCAAAAAGTAAATGATGAATTGAAAATTAGTATTGAATTTCTTGCTCTAAAAGAGGCCAGATCTTTTGATGTGATTTTTTAAACATTAACATGTGTCCGATTGATTTATATCCGAGTTTTAGAGGGTTTAGTTCTAGCATTTTAGTAGATGCATTAGGATATAAACTTAATAATTCTTCAACGTTCTGTTGAGTGGCAATTTCATCGTCACTTGCCCAAATCGAAGTAATCGGGCAAATAATTTCAGTATGAAAATCCTGAAAGACAGTTTTACCTATGGCATTTTTTACATAGCCTGGGTTGCTACAAAACTCTCTCCATTGTTGAGCAACTTTTTTAGGCAAGTTTTCACCCATCCCAATAAATTGAGTAGCGCCATAACCTTTTAAAGTACTAGAAATTGGAAAGATAACCTTAAACATGACAGGTGCCAGAAACTTGGTTTTACCTTTAAGACCTTTTACGTTGCCAGTAGAACCTGCTATCGCAACAACTTTTGCTACTTTGCGAAAATTAGGCACAATTCCTAACAGTTGCCCACCAGCACTATGGCCAAGAAGAGTAACTTGTTCTGCTTGTGTTTTTTCTAATAAAGCATCAATTGCACAAGGAATATCAAGCGTTCCCCAATCATTAATACTTGCTTCACTTTGCTTTAAAGGTCCATGCAATGAGTCTCCAATTCCACGGAAATCAAAACTTAATACTTCATAACCTTGTTGGCTTAACCATGTAGCAAAAGAATGATAAAAATTTTTGGTAATACCAGTAGCTGGGCAAATCAAAACAGGATTTGCCGATTTTTTTGATTGAGCTGGATAAAATTGTGCAGCAAGTTGATAACCATCTTCGCAGGTTATCCAAAATGATTCAAAAGTGTTATCCATAATATTAAGTAATGATTAGCTTGTTGATGGCTTTAATTTACATGAGTTCTAAAATGATACTTGATTAAAATGTGACTATAAAGTCAGGATTTATGCTATACAGCTCATTAAATTTTAATAAAACGAATAATTGGGAAAAAGATGGATTTACCGAAAGCTGTACAATTAGCGATTGTTTTTAGTGGCATATTTTTATGGATAGGAATGTTAACAGGGGTATGGAAATATTGGCAAATACGCCGTTCGGAATTAAGTCGTGCACATTATTATGTGGATATTGCTCATCGAAGCAGCTTACTTTACGCAGCTGCTAGCTTAATTCTTGCTGTGCTAAGTTATTTTACTGTTTTAAGCGAAAATATTACTTTGTGGTGTGTGTTAGCAAATCTCTTGTTTTTTAGTTTTTCAATTTTAGTTTATATCGTACATGGGTACTTACAGGACACGACAAATCAATTTAGACAACCCCATCGGTTAGGTCGTTTTAACCTACCTTCATGGTTAATGTCTTTAATGATGGTTGCATTGATTATTGCTGAATTATTAGCTACAGCTATTTTAGTTATGGGAACAATTTTTTTATTTTTAGGTATATAAAAATGGATGATCACTCATCCATTTTTTTAATCTTACAATTATTGTTGACTAAGACGTCGTTTAGCTAATTTTCGCATCTTATGATCGACAAAGGCCCACAGACAAAATATGAAAGAAACAACCATCGCATACATAAAGTATTCGGGTTTCAGATTTCCTTTGATCATACCTTGAAACAGTAAAGTCAGCATAAGAGCAAGCGGCGTTACTCCATACACAACTGAATCTTTGCTGTTCAGAGTGTTAATGAAGACTTGTTTGTTGAAATGTAATGATGACATCTCCATCCCTCCTTGTGGTGGTACTAAAACCTAATGTTTTAGTCAAGAATTTGTTTTAAGTTTAATGTTGTACTTCTATTTTTCATACAATTCAATAGCGAATAGCAATTTTTTTGAGCAGTTTTATAAAAAACTCTATATTTATAAAAGCTTAAGGTATTAAAAAAGTAAATATTAAATATTTTTGTTTGAAATACTTGTTCTTTTAGGAAAGAGAGATTACTTAAGTGAAAAGTGTAATAATTTCTCTTTCCTATCATTTTATTTTAGCTATTTTGCTTTTTAAAAAATGTGTCAATTGCGTGTTGAGCAATTTCTGCATCTTCAAAAGATTGAACACCTGATACACCAATAGCACCTAAAATTTCACCTTCATAAATAATCGGTTTTCCACCTTCTAGCATCCCTTGAGCGCGGGGCATACTTAAAAAACCAAGACGTCCACTTTGCAGAAGTTCTTCGTAAAACTTTGAGGGTCTACCTGATATTGAAGAGCATTTCGCTTTTTCTAAGCATAGATGTGAACTTAAAGGAGAGGCGCCATCTAAACGTTTCATGAGTAATAGAGAGCTTGTTTCATCAACAATCGCAATGCTGACTTTAAAGTTATGTTCAATTGCATATTTTTGAGCTTCTTCCATTAAAAACTCTGCATCTGCTAATGTTAAGTAATATTTAGTTTTCATTGTTGCTCTTCTTTCCTGAGTAAGCTAAAAATTATTTTAGTGTAATTTTACAGTAAAAATTAATTATATCTATTGTTGATTTGTCATTAAAAGCTAGGGTGGAAATAAAATGCTGGTTGGGTAAACACAGCATTCTATTCAATATATAAAATCATGTTTGGATAAAACTCGATTTCAAAAAAGCCGCTAGATTAAATGTTTTTGAATTTAACTTTGTCGATAATTACGGTAATTACAAGAACAACTAAAGATGGGATCAACCAAGCTAGGTTCTGTTCATTTAATGGTAAATGTTGAAGAAATTCAGGTAAATAATTACTGAAACCTGCCACTTTAAGACCATCAATAATACCGAAAATTAAAGCAACACTCGTTACTGAACCGACAATAAAAGAAGGTTTGTGCCAAAATTTCCAAAAGAAGCTCAGCATAATCACCACAATTGCAGGTGGATAGATTGCACTTAAGACAGGTACTGATATAGCAATTAGTTTAGTTAAGCCTAGGTTCGAAATAATGAAAGAGAAACCAACTAAAATAAATACTAAAAGCTTATATGGTAATTTCGTTAACTGAGCAAAGTACTCACCACACGCACAAGTTAAGCCAATTGCTGTAACCATACATGCTAAAAAGATTAGTCCAGTTAAGAATAATGAACCCATATTTCCAAAAGCATGCTGTACATATGCATGTAAAATTACTGCACCATTTGCTGCATTTGGTGCTACTTCATGACTACCTAAACCTAATTTAAATAAGCTTAAATAAACTAAAGTAAGACCAACACCTGAAATGAGACTGGCAATAATTGCATATTTGGTGACTAACTTTTTATCAGTTACACCGCGAGAGTAAATCGCTTGAATAATAACAATACCAAATACCAAGGCACCTAAGGTATCCATGGTGAGATAGCCATTTACGAAACCTTCGGAAACAGGAGACGCAACGTAATGATTAATTGGTGCAGGAACGTAACCCGCAGGAATCATGACCGCTGCAATGCCTAAAATTGCTAAAGCGATAATTTTTAGCGGGGCAAGTACATGTCCTACTGTATCCAAAAGCTTGTTTGGATAGAGTGAAACTACAGTTACAAATGAAAAATAGATTGCACTATAGATTAAAAGACTGCTACTTGAGGTTCCAAAATAAGAGGAAAACCCAATTTCATAAGAAACAGTAGCTGTACGTGGGGTAGCAAATAGAGGTCCAACTGATAAATAACAAACAACAGTTAAAATCAGGCTTGCTACTCGACCTAAGGGAGAACTAATAATTTCAATGGATCCCTGCATGCGAGAGAGTGCCATAATGGTAATTACAGGTAAGCCGACAGCCGTAATCAAAAAGCCTAGAGCAGCTAACCAGACATGTTCACCAGCTTGTTGAGCGACGATGGGAGGAAAGATAATATTGCCAGCACCAATAAAAAGGGCAAAGGTCATAAAACCTAAGGCAATAATATCTCCAGTGCGAAGATGTTGCATAAATTAAAAGTGAATAAAAAAGAAGGAATTTTAGAGCAAAAGCAATCATGTTCAAGCGCTAATTTATGTGAAAAAGCTTTTTTTCGGGTGGTTAAAACGATATATGGTGTTATACGCGATTGTTTGGTTAAAGTATGTGCTTGAAAAGGCATTAAAAGGGCAAAAGAACTTCTTTTTAAGTTCTGACTTTTTATAAAAAATATGTAAGAATAAAAAGATAATTTTTTACTGTGAATGCTGGATATTTGAGCATTTTAGGCTTTTGGTCTGACTTATATTCATCCTAAAATATTTTGAATTACCTTAGGTTTTGTAGGGACGGGCATGTTTCTTGTCTGCGAGGATAGAATTGAATGAGAGCTTCTACTGTTACCATTAAAACTGAACAAGATCTGGAAAAATTAAGAATTTCTGGACGCTTGGCTGCGCAAGTTTTAGAAATGATAGAGGCCTATATTAAACCAGGCGTATCTACTGAATATTTAGATAACCTCTGTAATGATTATATTGTAAATAATTTAAAAGTTATCCCTGCTAATGTGGGATATCACGGTTTTACAAAAACGATATGCACTTCAGTCAATGAAGTTGTTTGCCATGGAATACCATCGCCGAATAAAATTTTAAAAGATGGCGATATTATTAATATTGATGTCGCAATTATTAAAGATGGTTATTTTGGTGATACGAGCCGCATGTATTTTGTGGGTAATGTAAACCCACAAGCAAAAAAACTTGTTGATACAACTTATGAAGCGATGGTTGCTGGTATTCATACAGTTAAGCCAGGAGCTACATTAGGTGATATTGGTTATGCTATTCAATCGGTTGCTCACCGAGAAGGCTATAGTATTGTTCGAGAATATTGTGGGCATGGGATTGGTAAGGTCTATCATGAACAACCCAATGTTTTGCACTATGGGCAGCGTGGGCAAGGTTTGGTCTTAAAGAAAGGGATGGTTTTTACCATTGAGCCTATGGTGAATGCAGGTAGGCCGCAAGTGAAAGAGTTAAATGATGGGTGGACAGTCATTACTCAAGATCTTTCGTTATCTGCTCAATGGGAACATATGGTTGCAGTAACAGATACTGGCTTTGAACTATTAACACCATGGCCCGAAGGTGTGGGAAATTATCCTGCAATTTAAAAAATATAAAAAAAGTTCGATAATTTATCGAACTTTTTTATTTTAAGTAATTTTAACGTTCAGAAAGATGTTCTACTAAATAATCAATAAACACTCTGACAGCAGGCAGCAACCCTCGGCGTGATGGATAAACTGCATGAAATATGCCATGTGGTGCTTTCCATTCTGGTAAGATTGGTAGGAGTTGTCCAGACTTTACGAAATCTTCTGCTGCGCTCTCTGGTAATAAAGCGATGCCACAGTTTTGACTAGCCAATTGCGCTAACATGTGAATATTTGTACCCATTACAGTAGGACTGACTTTGACTTTCTTTTGCTGATTGTCAGGGCCATGCAAAATGAATTGTTGATCAAGATGCTCTTCAGATAAACTTAAAATGCGATGTTCACTAAGTTGTTCTGGATTTTTTATATCTCCAAACTCATTTAGATATGCCTGACTTGCGAATAGGCTTTGTTGTATAAGGGCAAACTGTCTAAGAACTAAACTTGGATCGTCATCCAGTTTTGAGCGAATACGTAAAGCAATATCTATCCCTTCATTAATGACATCTACTCGACGGTTACTGACCATAAGTTGCAAACGAATTTCTGGATATTTTTTTAAGAAAGCAGGCAGGATTTTAGGAAGTTGATTTTGAGCAATATCAACAGGAACGCTAACCTTCACTACACCTCTAGGTTGAATACTTAAGTGATCAACCAAATCATGGGCAGCTTGCGCCGCATTCATCATGACTTGAGCATGTCTATAAATATCCATTCCAATATCTGTAACGGCAAAATGTCGAGAGCTACGTTGGATTAAGCGAACACCTAAGTTTTCTTCTAAGCTGTACACACGACGACTTAATTTTGATTTTGGTATATCCGTTACACGCTCAGCAGCACTAAAGCCACCATGCTCAACAACGAGAGCAAAACAATAAAAATCATCAAGATCAGTGAGCATTAAAATATCCTATTTCTGCAACAACCATGATTTTACATCATTATTTTTGCAACGATAATTCTTATACTAAATTTTTTGTAAGCAGGAGATAAATTCATTATCTAATTGCTGGAGATAGATTTGAAATTATATTGTAATTACGTTGTAATTCTTGTGTGTGTGTTTTAATTGCGTTTATAGGTTGTCTATAGAACTATTAATCAATTTCTTCTACACTATAATTTTTCTCTACTTTTCAAATCTAATGCCTTATCAATTGTTAGAACTTAACGATGCCTCTACGAATATTGAGTGTCCATTTTGCAACCAAGCGATAATTGACTGGGCACAAGAACAATACGTTCAGCCATGTGAACATACTTTATTTATTGCTATGGATTTGGGATTCGAATTTGTTGCAGATCGATTTGAAGAGTGCATGAATCAGAGTGTGGATGAGTTACACGAAGATCCAAATATGAATATTTTTGAAGCTCTAACTACGACACCTTATGAGAATCTGATTGTTTTAAAATCTGATTTAGGTGTGGAGGGTTTATTTCGCTATGTTGGAGTGAGCGATTTTTAAAGTTGAGAGCATAAAAAAGCCAATCTATTGATTGGCTTTTTTATTATTTACGCTTCTGGCGCTGCGCTATATTGTTCAACTAATGGTTTTAATTCACCATTTTGGAACATTTCAAGCATGATATCGCTACCGCCAATAAGTTCGCCATTTACCCAAAGTTGCGGGAATGTAGGCCAATTCGCAATTGCTGGTAAGATTGCACGAATATCAGGATTTTCCAAAATATTTACATATGCAAATGGACGACCAATTTGACTGAGCGCCTCTACAGCACGTGCAGAGAAACCACATTGTGGAAACTGTGGAGTGCCTTTCATGTAAAGTAAAACGGGATGCTTCGCAATTTGATCGCGGATTAACGCTTCAGTATCACGTGCTTGTTCAGTCATAAATAGATCCTCAACTAATCTAGCAGCATTATAGGGGGTGTTTACATCGCTTTGCAAACCACCTGATTACTTAAAGTTGCATTGAATCTTCAATATTTTATTGTATAAACCGAAGTGATAGCGAAAAGCGGACGAAATTTTAGATAAATGATTGATGAGACTTTTCATCAGAGCCAGTTTTTGCTTATATAAACCCTTCTTAAAACCTCATACAGACAGAGTTCGTTATGACTGATATTACCCTAGCTCCAATACAACCTGATCAACCATCACACTTAATGGCTACTTATGGTCGCCAAGCGATCAGTTTTGTACGAGGCCGAGGGGCATATCTATATACTGAAGATGGTACAGAATATCTAGATGCCTTAACTGGTATTGCTGTATGTGGTTTAGGTCATGCACATCCAGTCATTGCAGAAGCAATTGCTGAACAAGCTGCAACACTTGTGCACACAAGTAATTTATTTGAAATCCCTTGGCAAACTGCCGCTGCTCAGAAGCTTGCTGAGGTTTCTGGCATGGAAGAGATCTTCTTTTCAAACAGTGGTGCTGAGTCTAATGAAGGTGCGATTAAGATTGCTCGTAAATTTGGTACTCAACAAGGCGTACGTTTGCCAAAGATTATTGTGGCAGAACAATCATTTCATGGTCGTACTTTGGCAACACTTTCAGCAACTGGTAATAAAAAAGTACAAGATGGATTTGCTCCCTTGGTGAATGATTTTATTCGTGTGCCATTTGGTGATGTGGAAGCAATTCAGGAAGCCGCTTTGCAGCATCCAGATATTGTTGCAATTTTGATTGAGCCAATTCAAGGTGAGGGTGGTATTAATACTGCTCCTCAAGGCTTTAGCTATCTTGAGGAAGTCCGCAATATTTGTAATCAGCATAACTGGCTTATGATGCTAGATGAAATTCAAACAGGTAATGGGCGTACTGGTAAATATTTTGCATATCAGCACACCAACATTGTGCCTGATGTCCTAACGACTGCGAAAGGACTCGGAAATGGCTTCCCAGTGGGTGCTGTAATGACACAAGGTAAAGCTGTTGGTTTATTGGGACCTGGTAGTCATGGTTCCACCTATGGCGGTACTGTACTAGGTTCTCGTGTGGTTTATACAGTCATTGATACAATTCAAAAAGAGAATGCTGTAGAAAATGCGGCGGTAGTAGGACGCTATATCGTTGATCAACTTCGTTCAAAGTTAGCTGACAAGAATGTTCAAGTGCGTGGTTTTGGTATGATGATTGGTATTCAATTGCCTAAAGACTGTGCTGAACTCGTTGCTATTGCTCGTGATCAACATAAGCTTATTATCAACGTTACAGCAGGTTCGGTAGTTCGTCTATTACCGCCTATTAATATGACTCAAGCGCAGGCCGATGACTTGTTAGAGCGTTTAGTTACTTTGATTAATAGCTATCTTTAAGTTTTAGTATAAAAAATGGGCACTTAATGTGCCCATTTTTTATTTCAAAGCATTACCCAGAGATATACTGCTTTAACTGTTCAATTAAGTTTTTCTGATCTTCCATTGCTGCTTTTACCAAGTCACCAATAGAGATAAAACCAACTAATTTTTCATTGTCCAATACTGGTAAATGACGTAAGTGACGATCTGTCATTAACTGTAAACACTCTTCAACTGTGTTGTTTAAACTTACAGTAAGTACTTTAGATGTCATAATTTCAGCGACTGTAGTGCTATATGAAGAACGTTCCATAAGCGTCACTTTGCGCGTGTAGTCACGTTCAGATAAAATTCCGACAACTTTTTCACCATCGGCTACGACTAACGCACCAATTCCTTTGTCAGCCATGATTTTAATAGCTTCAAGGACAGTGGCTTCTGAAGAAATTGTAAAAATATCTTGCTCTGATTTGTTTTTGATTACTTGTGCAACGATTGTCATTTCTTCTATCCCATGTTTTATCATTTTGTTTTAAATTAGCTTGATTTTATAAAAATGCAAAGACTTGATAGTCATTCAAATACAAGTTTTACACTCAAGCGTTCAAAAAGCATTCTATATAGTGGTTAAGAACCTAAAGAAAACTTTAGGCTTCTTGCCAGTGCGGATGTTTAAAAAAGAAATGATGCATTTGCTGAGTAGATAATTTCAACTTCCTGTGAGAAGAATTAAACAAAGCTGGTGTAACGTTGAGTCGGGTTAATGTTGGCAATAAAGATTCATGAAAATCTTTGGGGGTAATTCTTCTTGGTTTGTAATGTGGCCAATGTTCTTTGGCGTAGCGGTGAGCTTGCAATCCATTGAGCCAGAATGGAAAAATAAAATCTTCCTGATCCGATTTTATTGCCCAACCTTGATGAAATAATCCCCAAAGAACTCCGCAGTACATCATGGTTCTTAAAATATAAATTTTAATCATCAAGTCTTTTGAAACCGGTTGTAGATTGCTTAAACTATTCATTGTCAATTTAATGGTTCTTAACTTGTCTTGCTTATTATAGAAAAAATAGATGACATTTCAGTTTAAACAGGTATCAAATCGTAAACAAATATTCACAGCTAAAGAAAAGGCCACCTGAGCCATGACTAAAGTGGCGAAGTAAGGCTTTAGATAAATTGACAATTTTAGGTTCTTATAGATATAAAAAAACGCCACCTGAGCAAAACAAAGCGATTAAGCTTTGGTGAAGCGCAAGAAGAGATAAGGGATGAATTGGTTTATATCGAATTTTTACAGACATAAAAAAACGCCACCTAAGTGACGTTTCTTTATGCTTGCATTGTGGCTAACTTTTGCCAATATTGTGCTTTAAGTGAGTCACGTTCAACACGGAAACCTTGATAATACAATTCTGCTAAGAATAGAGCAGCTTTACCGTGCCCAGCGCGAGCAACTTCTTCTAACTGTGTAACTGCATCTTGAAAGTTCATTTGAGAATGAATTGTGTTTACTGCAGTTGCATATACATGTTCTAAATCATGATGAGAGATACGTTGAATCATAGAAAACTCCTTATTGTAATTATGATTACTTTTTTCTAAAGGCCACTGCCTTTAAATTAATTTAACTTAGAATTATTAAACTAATATTACAAATTGATGGATTTGTCAACTATTAGTGCATATCGCTTAGTTCACTATTAGGATACATGATTAAACATTATTCACAAATAATTTTGATTAAAATCAATATGAGAATAAAAGACAAGGAGAATAAAATATGACAAATACAATCGATGGCTTTGTTTTTGATACTCCGCCTAAAGAGGAACAAATCATAGAACTGGCCCATTATCACCGTAAATTATTAGATGAAGCTATTTTCCATGAGGAAATCCATTTAGGGGATTATTGTCTTGCACAGCGCAAAAGGGTATTTGATTTTGCAGGACATTTAGAACCCACCCAAAAAAACTGGTTTTATCAAGTCTATGATGGGGAGCTTCGAAAAATTGCCGATGAAGATGAGTTGCATCCAGCAGATGCAGAAGAAGGGTTAAGTATTTTTGCCATGTTTTTAGTCTTGGTTATTATTGCGGCAATTTTATACTTTTCTGTCATTCGTTCACTAATAAGTTAAGCATACTATCCAGTAAGGTACGATTATTAACCTTACTGGATGTTTGATCTTGTGCTTATGTGCATTGAACCCTACACTACACTAATTCGAGGTAGGTCATGCTCATATTCAAACAAAATTTTCTTAAATTAAAGTCTGAGTTAAAAGTTGATCAATGTTTTAACCTATTTGTGGTTATTGTCATTGGCTGTATTTTTGTGCTGTCATATTTAGCATTACTTCGGCCTATTAGTCCGGATCAATATCAACGAATTATCCAACTGTCTCATCAGGCGACTTATCCAAGAACACAAGACATGGCTGAGTTGCTTATAGCTCAGTCGGAAATTCATCGGGCAGAGTATTTAAAGTTAATGCATGCTTACCAATTTGAAGGTGCTCATGTTAAGCAATATCCAGCTCTCGCTCAGGAAGATACTCAGTAAATGAGTGAATAAAAGCAAATCTTGTTTTTTCAAAGGTTTTTGAGTGCTATTGCGACAGGCAAAATTTTGAATTTATGCTAAACTTTCTCTTTTTAAACGCGCTGCTTTTCAAGGAATCCGCATGGAGCAACAATCGAATATGCAAAATAAATTCTTGATAGATGCTGAGATCGGTGATGACGATGTCACATTACCTAATTTACCTGCTATCGATGTTCCCATCGTTGAATCTCCTGTTAAATCACAAGAAAACATTGAAGTAGCCAAAGTTGAATCGGCTTCAACAGAAACAGCGGTTGAACAACCAAAATCTGGTTTTTTTGGCCGGATGAAAGAAGGTTTAACCAAAACTCGTCGTAATTTCGCTGATGGAATGGTTAATATCCTGATTGGTGGAAAGGAAATTGACGATGAATTACTCGAAGAAGTCGAAGAGCAATTATTGGTTGCAGACATTGGTGTTGAGGCAACTAAAACGATCATTACCAATTTAACAGAGCGTACTGCTCGTGGTGATTTGATCTATTCCCACTCTCTTTATAAAGCTTTACAAGAAGAGTTGGTTGCTTTGTTGGCTCCACGTGTTAAGCCTTTGCATATTGATCCGAACAAATCACCCTATGTGATTTTAATGGTTGGGGTAAATGGTGTTGGTAAAACCACAACTATTGGTAAATTAGCGAAACGTTTGCAAGGTGAAGGTAAAAAAGTGATGTTGGCTGCTGGTGATACATTCCGTGCTGCAGCGACAGAGCAATTACAAATCTGGGGTGAACGTAACGATATCGCAGTTGTAGCCCAAGGTCATGGAGCTGATAGTGCCTCTGTTATTTTTGATGCCTTTGAGAGTGCTCGTGCTAAGGGAATTGATGTATTAATCGCAGATACAGCAGGTCGTTTACATAATAAAAGCAACCTGATGGAAGAACTTAAAAAAGTTAAGCGCGTTATGCAAAAAATTGATGCTACTGCACCTCATGAAATTATGTTGGTCGTAGATGCGGGTACAGGGCAAAACGCGATTAACCAGGTGCAAGAGTTTGACCAGACTGTGGGTTTAACTGGTATTACAATTACCAAGTTAGATGGAACCGCGAAAGGGGGCGTGCTCTTTAATATTGCAAGCCGTACCCATGTGCCAATTCGTTTCATTGGCGTCGGTGAAAAAATTGATGATTTAAGACCATTCTCGGCTAAATCATTTGTCGCTGCGCTGTTTGAAACTGATAAATAATTAGTTGTCAGCAATAAAAAGCTTCACTAAATGGTGAAGCTTTTTTATATGTATATCTTTTTTTTATTGTTGCGAAAATAAAACGAACTGTCATATTTTTAATGCTGATTATAAAAAATGGGTTCAATACACTGTATTCATTCCCAAACAACGGCCCATGGTCAATCAAATAGGTAGGAAATAACAAAATGTCTACTTTCTTAGATAAAATTAAAAACCGTCGTACTATTTATGCAATCGGTAAAAATGTTGCATTAGATCGCACTAAAATTGAAGAGACAATCCGTGAAGCGGTTAAACATAGCCCTTCAGCGTTTAACTCGCAATCTTCACGTGTAGTGACACTATATGGTGAATCTCATGCTAAATTTTGGAATTTAGTTCGTGAAGCATTACGTAAAATTGTTCCTGCAGAAGCTTTTGCTGGTACAAACACAAAAATTGATAGCTTTGTAGCGGGTGCTGGTACGGTTTTATTTTATGAAGACCAAGCTGTTGTTAAAAGCTTACAAGAGCAATTCGAATTATATGCAGATAACTTCCCTGTATGGTCTGAACATTCAAGCGCGATTGCTCAATTTGCAACTTGGACTGCGCTTTCAGAGCTTGGTTTAGGAGCATCTTTGCAGCACTATAACCCGATTGTTGATGCTGAAGCAGCTGAAGCATTTGATGTGCCTACAACTTGGAAATTACGTGCTCAATTAGTATTTGGTTCAGTTGAAGCACCAGCAGGCGAAAAAGCATTTATTAATGATGCTGATCGTTTCAAAACTTTCAACTAATTGAAAGTTAAAAAGAGCACCTAAGATAGGTGCTCTTTTTTATGTCTTTAGAATTAATAAAAGGACTAAATAAAACGGAAACTGATGAAATTCAAATATATATTTTAAAAATAATAAATCTGAAAATTAGCCAATAACTGCACTGTCATAAAATAGTCACAATCATATTGCATATTGCTCATGATTTAATAGCTTATCAAATACAGAGAAAGAAACAGATGACTTTAAGATTAGGTGTTGCTGCAATTGGTTTATTACTCAGTGGTTCAGTATTTTCAGCAGTTACAATTACAGCGCCAGAGGAAATTGTAATCCTTGCGGTAAATGGTCAAGAAGTCAATTCTGGGTTATTTCGTTCATCTAAAAATAACTATAAAGTCGATGCGGGTGAGACTAGCTTAAGCGTGCGTTACCAAGAATATTTTGAACATTTAAATGGCGAGCATGACATTGTTAAATCTGGTGTAGTTACAATCCAAACACCTGCATTGCAAGATGGGAAAACTTACAAGCTTTCAATGGTAGATGTGCCTAAAGATTATGAAAATGCGAAGAAATATGCAGAGCAGCCAACGGTTGCTTTGTATAGTGCAAATAATGAATTAATTGTGAAACAAACGGGTGCAAACAATGAAGCAAAACCATGGTTTGCAACTGGCTTACTGGGTAAAGTAAGTGACTTTACGACTAAATCATCTAAACCACAGCCTGAAGCAGTGTATGCATCGGCTAAACCTACTTCCGCTCAAGTTGTTGTGCCAACTCCAACGTCTATGCCAGTAACAGGGGTAGCACAAACGAATGATCAACGGTTAGTTGAAACTTGGCAGAAAGCCTCAAAAACTGAGCGTCAAAAATTTATGGCTTGGCTAGCTGAACAATCAAATTAATTTACTATTAATATCTATTAAATTGATTGAAATGAAAAAAGACCTCACATGAGGTCTTTTTTGTTTAGGTTAGAAACCAGATGTAATAGCCTAAAAGCATGAGAGGCCATGCTATCCATGGACTAAATAACCATTTCCATAACCAGAAGTTTGGTACAAAACCCACTCCATAAATGAAACCACCAGAAATACCGATCATCACCAGCATAAGCTGGCTATGATTGTAGTGTCCGTTTGCATCTAACATGAGTGAAGGGTAAACCAGCAAAATTGCAGCAAGAGGCAATGCCAACAGAAATGAAAGGGCCATTGCGAATGCTTGAACTTTTCGATGATTTGATGCTGTCATTGCTTTTGCCATGATTTATTCCTCATCAAGATTTTGATGGTGCTCGATATAAAGTGCACTGAGTACACCTGCAAAACATGCCATCAAAATGCCAAGGATCCATGCGAAATACCACATTTGCTTCTCCTTAATACAAGCTATGCGAGTTTGACTCGATGTGTTTGTTGGTAATGACTCCCCACATTTTGTAATAAGACCAACTGGTATAGATCAAAATGAGTGGTACAAAAATGCCGGCAGCTACAGTCATAACGCCTAAAGTAAGGTGGCTTGAGACAGCATCCCACATCGTCAAGCTAGAATTAGGATTAATGCTAGATGGCAGTAAGAACGGAAATAGTGCAAAACCCGCGGTTAAAATTGCTCCTACAATCATTAAACTTGTACCAGTGAAACTTAAGCCTGCTTTTGCTTTTGAAGCTGCAATAATTGCAATGATTGCGCCTAAGATTGCAAGAACTGGAGCAACTTTAGTAATTGGATAGGTACTGTAGTTGTTCATCCAACCAGGGTTGCTATTGGTAACTACCTCTTTTGCTAAAGGGTTGAGTGCAGCATTTGGATCAATTGCTACTGCATAGCTATAACCGGGTATTTGACCAAAATACAACCAAGCTCCGATAACAAGAAAGCAAGCTAAAAATAGCATTGCCATAATCTGGGTTGCTTTTGCAGAGCGTTGCTTTAAAGCATCGTCTGTACGCAACATGAGCCATGCACCGCCATGGGCACAGAGCATTGAAAGACTGACAATACCGCAAACTAATGCAAACGGATTTAAAAGAGCAAAAAAGCTGCCAGTATATTCAGAGCGTAAAGTGTCATCTAAACCAAAAGGTAAGCCTAGAAACAAATTACCAAAGGCTACACCGAACACAAGTGCTGGAACAGCGCCTCCAATGCATAGGCCCCAGTCCCAAGAATTACGCCATTTGGTGTTTTCAAGTTTGGAACGATAATCAAAGCCGACTGGTCGCAAGAAAAGGGCGAATAAAACCAGTAGTAATGCCCAATACATACCAGAGAAAGCTACAGCATATACCATTGGCCATGCAGCAAATAATGCACCACCTGCTGTAATAAACCAAACCTGATTGCCATCCCAGTGAGGCGCGATCGTATTAATGGCCGCACGTCGTTCGTTATCGGTTTTCCCAACGAAAGGCATGAGAGCCATGGAACCCATATCGAAACCGTCAGTGAGAGCAAAGCCGATCAGAAGTACACCAACTAACACCCACCAAATGATTTTTAATAGTTCATATTCAATCATGATAAGGCCTCCCCATTAACAGCTGCTTTTGGTTCTTGCTTTTCAAAATGATATTTACCAGTGTGCAGAGAGCTTGGCCCTAGACGAGCAAACTTGATCATTAAGTACATTTCTATAATTAAAAGTGCGGTATAGAACGCTGCTAGTGCAAGAATCGAACCCCATACATCCCCACTACTTAAACTAGACGTAGATAGATGTGTTGGTAAAATTTCACCAATAGACCAAGGTTGACGGCCACCCTCAGCTACATACCAACCAGTTTGTGCAGCGATCCAAGGAAGTGGCAGAGCAAACAATGCATATTTAAGTAGCCAAGGTTTATTTTCAGCATTTCTTTTTGCTACAGCCCAAGTTGCTAAAATGAAAAGTAATAGCATCAAGAAACCAGACGCAACCATTGCTCGGAAAGAGAAAAATAGTGCTGTAACATTTGGAACAGTATCTTTTACAGCAGCTTTAATATTTTGCTCATTTGCATCAACTACATTTGGTGCATATTTCTTAAGAAGTAGGCCATAACCTAAATCTTTTTGATTTTTTTCAAACGAAGCTAATAACTCTGGTGAGCGATCGCCTGCACGTAATTTTTCAAGTTCAGCATAGGCAAGCATACCGTTGCGAATACGAACTTCGTGCTGCTGCATGAGATCTTTAAGCCCAGTAACTTCTTTGGTTGTTGAACGGGTTGCAATTAAACCTAATGCATATGGAATTTTAACTGCATAATCTGTCCGCATTTCTTCATGGTTCGGTATACCAAATAAAGTAAATGGAGCTGGAGCAGGGTGAGTATCCCATTCAGCTTCAATTGCAGCCAGTTTAGTTTTTTGAACATCCCCTAATTCATAGCCAGATTCATCACCGAGTAAAATCACTGAAAGTGTAGATGCAAGACCGAAAATCGCAGCAATTGCAAATGAACGACGAGCAAAAGGAAGATCACGTTTTTTAAGCAAGTAGTAGCTTGAGATAGCTAGTACGAAAATCGCACCAGTTACATAGCCTGCTGATACAGTGTGTACAAATTTAACTTGAGCTACGGGGTTAAAGATAAGTGCGCCGAAATCGACTAGTTCCATACGCATCGTTTCAAAGTTGAATGCAGCACCTACAGGGTTTTGCATCCAGCCATTCGCCACTAAAATCCATAGCGCTGACATATTAGAACCTAGCGCAACTAACCAAGTTACACCTAGATGCTGGACCTTACTTAAACGGTCCCATCCAAAGAAGAACAAACCAATAAATGTCGACTCAAGGAAGAATGCCATCAGGCCTTCAATTGCTAATGGCGCACCAAAAATATCACCTACATAATGTGAGTAATAAGCCCAGTTTGTTCCAAACTGGAATTCCATGGTTAAGCCAGTCGTTACCCCTAACGCAAAGTTAATACCAAATAATTTTCCCCAAAATTTAGTCATATCTTTGTAAATTTCTTTACCGGAAATGACATAGGTGGTTTCCATGATGGCAAGGATAAATGCCAAACCTAAAGTTAAAGGGACGAAAAGAAAGTGATACATTGCGGTCATTGCAAATTGAAACCGCGAAAGATCAACCACGCTTTCAGAAATCATCAACGTGTCTCCTTAATGTTGGAAATATTATCGCCAGCAATATGCTCGGCGACCTGATTGTCAAAATTTTTGGGGATGGTGGGAGCATCAAACCAAATATGTTTAATCGTTAAAAGAAGCACTATTTTTATTATTAGAATAATAGTGATTTCTTTAATTAAACGACTATTAAGATTTTGAAAATTAAGGCTCATAAATTAAACCTCATTTGATAATAATTTTATTATTAATCAAAATATAATAAAAATAAACATTAAATATATTTAAAATAAATATTTAAATAATTAACTAATATAAAACAAATACTTATTATTTAAAAATAAATACCATACTAAAATAGTTTGAATTGATTATTAATTCATACTAAAACACTTGTAAATAAAAATATAAAGTTTATTAAAATGGTTTGTTTTAATTTAATACCAACTAAAAAGGTTGGTATATAATATTTATTAACTTTATTTTCAACTAAAGTTCCCGGAATAATAAATAATTAATTAAGACGGAAAATAATAAAATGCAGGCGTAATGAAGCCTGCAAAAAGCAATAATGGATGAGAAGAATTATTAAGAATTAATCAGGTGCGAAAAGATCGTTTGAGATAGAGATTTTTTTGGCAACATAATGGCTTTTATGCACTCTGACAAGAATGACTTGGGAATATAATTCGAGTTCACCATATTCTGGTTCTACTTGAACATAGTGAAGTTGACCAAATTCATCACGTACGCGTGCTTGAGCAGAAAAACCTGGTCTGGCATTACCACTGGAAATAGTCGCTAATCGCCCTAAAAGGTTATAGTTGGTATGTGTAAGCTTCGGCTTAATCACTTGGTCAAGGCAGTGAATCATGAACACAGTAAAAAAGATTGCGATCACAAGTGCGGGGACGATTAAATAAAATGGTGAAATAAAATAATGCTGTATTGCAAAGAAAGAGAGTTGTAAAAAGTAACCTGCATAACTGAAGTTGATGAGTAAAAAAACGAAAATTAGAGCTTTAGAAAATTTAACATTAAGTAGTGGTGAGTTAGAAAGCCAATCCGGTGCAATTTTTTTAAGTAACTGACTTGGACGGAGTCCAATATACATACCAATGGTTTCTACCACGCTGAGCAATATCAAAGCCACTACACTTAAGTGAAATGGCATAAGATAATAATTGAAAAAGAAATCAGCCATGGCAGAAACTCTAATGTTAATAGTCTCAGTCTACGATATAGATACCGCCATCTGAATGTACTTTAAGCTCAACTTTATTTAAAAAATCACCTAAACATGGTCCTGAAATACATTCGCCTGTTTCCACAGTAAATAAAGCACCATGAGTAGAGCACTGGATGTATTCTTGGTCTTGATCGAGAAATTGATTTTCTAAATATTCAAGCTCAGTTTGTAGGTGAGGGCATAAATTCTGATAAGCATAGAATGCGCCGTCACGTTGCGTAACGAAAATAGTAGTTCCTTGTAAAGTGTCAAAAGCTCTAGCTTCACGCTCAGGAACTTCTTCCGTCATACAGATCCTTTCCATTTCAAGCACATTCCTTCTGAAAATTTTCAAGAAGTTTAGCATAATCATTTACAGCTAAACGTGGTCCGAATTGAGAGACTACTTCACTCGAAATTAAGATGGCTAACTGAGCCGCTGTATTCAAATCTTGGTGATGGTTTAGGGCATAAAGGAACGCGCCTGCAAATGCATCGCCTGCACCATTTGTATCCACTGCTTCTACGTGGCGTCCCGCAACATGGAAATGTTGAGTTGGGTTAGAAACTAAAGCACCTTTGGCACTTTGTGTAATGACTACGGTATGATTTTTAAAACGTAATTGAGCAAGAGCATCTTCTACAGACGTTGTATTGGTATACATTAAGGCTTCTTGCTCATTACAAAATAGTAAGTCTACGCCATCATCCATAAGTTCTTCCAAGCCTTCACGAGCGTATTGCACCATGGCAGGATCTGAAAGAGAGAGGGCAATTTTTACGCCATTTGCTTTTGCAATTTCTCTTGCTTGTTTTACAGCTTTACGAGCCGTTTCACTTGTAGAAAGATAACCTTCAATATAAAGCCACTTTGCTGTTTTTAATGGTTCAAAGTCGATTTGATCTTGAGAAAGTTCAGCAGTAATACCTAAATAGGTGTGCATAGTGCGTTCAGAGTCAGGGCTAATTAACACCATACATGTGCCAGTTACGCCTTCACTGATCGATTTTGGTGTGGTCTGGATGCCAGCTTCATTTAGACCTTGTAGGTAGATCGCACCTAAATCGTCATGACCAACACGGCAACCATAAAAAGCGCTTCCACCTAATGCACTAAAAGCTACAGTCGTATTTGCTGCAGAACCGCCACTTGCTTGACCTTTGTAGTCTTGATGCTGTTTTAACTCTGCATATAGAGCAGACTGAGTGTCACCATCGGACAACTGCATTGTGCCTTTTTGCAGGCCTTGTTGATTAAGAAAATCATCAGACACTTTAAATTCTTGGTCGATTAATGCATTACCAATTGCAAAAAGATCTACAGTTGCCATATGTGTTGTCACAAATAAAAAAATCAGGTAGCTAAGTTTACACCATTGCTTGGATTTGCTGTAGTTTGTTGAATAAAATTCAGTTAATTCAAATATAAGTGGAGAAATATTGTTGTTTGAATATTCTTTAGATCAATTCTTGATACAAAAACTTGATAGATTGCCTACGCAAATTGTTGAATTAAGCTTAATTTCTCAAAGTGAGGGTTTTAAATTTATCAATAGATTGGTAAGTGAATATCAATCTGGCCAGAACTGTTTTGACGAGGTGGGAGAGGCTTTGTATGGTATGCAATATGCTAATCAGTTAATTGCCATTGGTGGAATTAATACTACTTTAAATAAAGACGTGGGTAGGTTGAGACGATTTTATGTACATCCTGAATATAGACGGCAGGGTGTAGGTGAATTATTACTTAGATCTGTAGAAGAGCACGCTAAACAATATTTTAATCAAATAGTTTTATATACAGACACTCATAGAGCAGCTGTTTTTTATAAGAAAATGGGGTATTCCGAGACAAATATGCCGAATAGTAATTTTTCTAAAAGAATAAGATGATTTTTTAACTCAGGTCTGATTTAACAAGGCCATTGAATTCATATTTTTAATAAATATTATCAATTAATAATGATTCTTGCTAATATTTACAAATACAGTGTATTTCATTGAAACTTCGCATGAAATTTTTCTTAGCGAACTTACATGAAGCGTTCTATTTTATTTATTTCATCAGTTGGGGTGATGACAAGCCATGTATATGCCGTAGAGGCAGAGCAACAGGCTGTAACCAACCTTCCAACAATTTCAGTAAAAGCTGAAAAGGAACAAAGCTTAAAACAAGAAGTGGGACAAGCATCGAGCGCAACTAAAGGACTTATGCAATTAAAAGATGTTCCTCAAATCGTAAATGTGGTGCCTAAACAAGTTTTAAGAGAGCAAACTGTCACCTCAATGCAAGGTGCCTTGCAAAACGTTGCTGGTTTGAGCTTTAGTGTGGGTGATGGGCAGCGTGATCAGGTCATGATTCGTGGTTTTTCTGCAATTACAGATAACTATGTAGATGGTATTCGTGATGATGCCTTGTATTTTCGAGATATGTCGAATGTTGAGCGTATTGAAGTATTAAAAGGGCCAGCTTCTGTATTATATGGACGTGGTTCTGCTGGTGGGTTAGTCAATAAAATTAATAAAAAACCAATGGACGAATCTTTGCGTGAAGTCAGTCTTATTGGTGGCACAACAGGTCAACGCCGTGCAGAAGTCGATGTGAATGAAAAAGTAGCAGAGAATGTTAAGTTTCGTTTAACTGGCGCAGTTGAAAATTCAGATGGCTATCGTGATCAGGCCTTTTTAAAACGCCAAGCGGTTGCTCCGTCTTTGCAATGGGATATTTCAGATAAGACGAAGCTTTTAATTCAGGCTGATTATTTGCATGATAATCGTTTAGCAGATCAGGGTTTTCCGACAGATCCAATTACAGGTAAACCTGTTAAAACAAATCCTAAAACTTTTTATGGTGCATTAAACGGTAAAGAGGTTGGTGATGTTGATACTGAAATTTCAAGCCAAACCATGAGTTTAGATCATGAGTTTAATGATAATCTAAAATATCATGGTGCAGTTCGTCACTATAACTATTCATTAGACCGTCAATACAGTGTCGATTCACATCAAAACTTACCAGCTGATAAGATTCAATTGACTCAAAACAAACGCTTACGTAATGAAGATGGCGTGTATGTTCAGCAAGAATTAAGTAACTTATTTAGTACAGGGTTTTTAAAGCACAATACCTTGATTGGTGCCGAGTATAGTAAGCAGCACAAAGATGAAATACTTTGGCAAGGGGCTAAAACAACAACCGATTTGTATAATCCTGAATTAGAATATTGGGCACCGATTAATACAGGTTCAACAGCTGCACGTAATAATAATAGTAATACCTTTGAAAACTACGGTATCTATTTACAAGACTTAATGACAGTTACAGATCAGCTGAAAGTTTTAGTTGGCTTGCGTTACGATAATTTGTCACAAGATCGAGATGATAAAACGAGTGCGAATTTGGATCTAAGCCGCACTGATAACACTTATTCTCCGCGAATTGGTGTGGTTTATCAGCCAGTAAGCAATATTTCCCTCTATACGTCTTATAATCGATCTTTCCAGCCTTTGGCTGATTCATTTGTTTTTTATAAAAACAGCGATGATTTAAGACCTACAAAAACTGAAAATATTGAGGTCGGTGCAAAGTGGGATGTAAATGATCAATTGAATGTAACTTTGGCTTTATTTGAGATGAGCCAAACGAATATTCAAAACCAAGATCCAGCAAACCCAAATCAAGCATTGTTAGCAGGTGAGCAAAAAACCAAGGGTGTTGAGCTTTCATTAACAGGTCAATTGACTGATCAATTGTCAGTATTGGCAGGTTATTCTTATATGGATGGTAAGATTGAAGAGTCTACTATTGGATTTACAGGCAATCATTCTGCGCTTACCCCAAATAACACTGCAAACTTGTGGTTGAAATATCAAATTAATGATCACTGGTATGCGGCTGTTGGTGGACGTGGTGAATCATCACGTTTTAGTGCGCCAGATAACAAAAACGTGTTACCAGGTTATGCTGTTGTAAATGCAGCAGTAGGCTATCAAAGTGAACGTTATGATGTGAACCTGAACCTAAATAACTTGTTTGATCGCGATTACTTCGTTTCAGGACATAGTGGAGCCAATGATTCAAACATGATGGGCGATCCATTAAATGCTCAAATTGCGCTTCGTTATCGTTTTTAAGTAAAAGTTTTTCTAAAAGCTCATCGACTTGATGGGCTTTTTTATTTATTGGGTAATATATAAATAGAATTAAAAGCTTTTGTTCTGGTAGGATAAAACGTTCATGGCTATGTGCTTGATATCAAAGCCCTGCCAATGAAAACTAATACTCAACAAAAACATAGTATTTTACTTGGCTTTTGTTCGCCAATCTCAAGCTGACTCAGGCTATAATGAGACTTATTCACTTATCCGATATGTTAGGAGATCACATGACTGTAGATGTCACTGAAACCATTTCTCAAACTGTTCACCCTGCGTTTCAGTTGCTACGTCAGCACCATGTAGAAGCATTAGATATTTTAGTGTCTGAATATAAGCATAAAGTTACAGGTGCTGTGCATTATCACTTGGCAACTGACTATGATGAAAATGTATTTCTTGTTGCTTTTAGAACACAACCTATGGACTCTAAAGGCACGGCACATATTTTAGAACATACCGCTTTGTGTGGATCTGAAAAGTTTCCGGTACGTGATCCGTTCTTTTTAATGATTCGCCGTTCTTTAAATACGTTCATGAACGCATTTACAGCAGCAGATTGGACTGCGTATCCATTTGCTACTCAAAACAAAAAAGATTTCCAAAACTTACTTTCTGTTTATCTTGATGCGGCGTTTGCCGCTAATTTGAATCCACTTGATTTTGCTCAAGAAGGTATTCGTATTGAACTTGAAAATGGACAACCTGTTTATAAAGGTGTGGTCTTTAATGAAATGAAGGGTGCCATGAGTGCGCCGTCTGACCAACTTTATCACCAGTTGGCTCATCATTTATTTCCTGAAACGACCTACCATTACAATTCAGGTGGCGATCCGAAAGATATTCCTGATTTAACGTATGAGCAGTTAGTCGAGTTTTATAAAACTCATTACCATCCAAGTAATGCAGTGTTTATGACTTTCGGGAATCAAACAGCTTATGAGTTACAAGAGCAATTTGAAAAACTAGCTCTAAATAAGTTTTCTGCGGGTACAACTTTATATTCTAAGCCTGAAAAACGTTTAGCTGCGCCAATTGAAGTAACAGAAAATTATGGCGTTGATAGTGATGATTTAAAAGATAAAACTTATCATGTCTTATCTTGGTTATTACCTGAAGCAAACGATGTTAAATTGCGTTTGGGAATGCGTTTAGTTGAAGGAATTTTATTAGAAAATTCAGCTTCACCACTGCGCCATTACCTAGAAACGTGTGGATATGCTCAATCAACCGGTCCATTAATGGGTGTAGACGACAGTAATTTTGAAATGACTTTCTATTGTGGTGTTCAAGGTTCAAATCCTGAACATGCTGAAAGCTTTAGAGATGGTGTTTTAAATATTTTAAGTGATGTCGCTGCTAAACCAATTGATAGCGATTTAGTCGATGCAATTTTACATCAAATTGAATTACATCAACGTGAAATTAATGGTGATGGTACACCATATGGTTTAAGTCTAATTTTAAATGGCTTAAGCGGTGCGATTCACCACAATGATCCAATTCAAATTTGGGACGTTGACAGCGCAATTGCACAAGTTAAAGAAGAATTGAAAGACCCAATGTGGTTATCAAATCTGATTCAAACACATTTGCTAGATAACCCTCATCGCGTACAGATGACTCTAGTTCCAGACCCAACAAAATCTGTAAAAGAGCAAGAGGCAGAAAAAGCACGTTTAGCTGCTATTGGTGAAAAACTAACAGATGCTGATAAGGCTGAAATTATTGCTAATACCAAGGCTTTAGAGGGACGTCAGGATACTCCAGATAACCTTGAATTATTACCAAAAGTAGGCTTGGAAGATGTACCTGCTGACTTGCATATTGTGCAGGGTCAATTGCGCGAGATTCTTTGCAATCGCATGGATACGCCGTTGAATTTGTATCATGCTGGTACGAATGGCATTTACTATCAACAAGTACTTATTCAAATTCCTGAAGATATTGTAATGTCACCTTATTTCAATTTGCTTTCTATCTTGATGGGCGAAGTGGGCGCAGGTGAGTATGACTATCTTGAGCTGCAAAACTTACAAACAGCTGTAAGTGGTGGTTTGGGAATGGGCGCTTCTTTACGTAGTAAAGTCGACGATAAAGATAAAATTAGTGCTTGGTTAACGTTAACGACTAAATCGTTGACTCAAAAAAATGATGCAATTCATTTATTAAAGTTAGCATTTGAACAGCTTCGTTTTGATGAGAAAGAACGCATTATTGAGTTATTGCAACAACGTAAAACACGTTGGCAGTCTCGTTTGTCTGGCGCAGGTCATAGTTATGCAATGCAAATTGCATCACGTAATATGAGTGCCTTGGCTCAACGTGATTATCAAAACACTGGTTTAGGTGCATTAAACTGGTTGGGTGAGCTTGTTGCTAAAATTACCCAAGATGATGCAGCTTATGATGAGCTAATCTCAGAATTAAAACGTATTCATCGTAAATTATTGCAAGCGCCTAAACAGTTCTTGCTTGTATGTGAAGAACATCAGTCTGAGCGTTTGGTTGAAGAAATCCAAAATGTTTGGGATAAACTAAACGTTGATGCAACTACAACAGAGTTAACCCACGTAGAACAAGCAAATGATAATAATCATGAAGCATGGTTAATTCAGGCAAATGTTCAGTTCTGTGCTTCTGCTTATCAGGCTGTCGATGTATCGCATCCAGATGCGGCTCCCTTAATGGTATTGGCAGCTTATTTACGTAATGGGTTTTTACACAGTGCCATTCGTGAAAAAGGCGGTGCATATGGTGGCGGAGCAAGTTATGATGGGAATGCATGTTCATTCCGTTTTTATAGTTACCGTGACCCACGTTTAGCAGAAACATTTAAAGACTTTGAAGCAAGTGTGCAATGGTTATTAAATGCGGAACAACAGCCTCATCAGCTTGAAGAAGCGATTCTTGGACTTGTTGCAAGTATGGATAAACCAGGTTCACCAGCGGGTGAGGCGATTACTGCATGTTATGCATTGTTGCATGCAAGAACACCAACTTTCCGCCGTACCTTACGTGAACGCTTGCTGCATGTAATATTAGAGGATTTACAACGTGTTGCTCGTCAATATTTAGTTGAGCAAACTCCTGTAAAAGCTGTAGTTGCGCCATTTGCAAAACGCGATGAATTGCAGCAATTAGGTTTTACCATTCAACAAGTTAATTAAAATAAAAATTGGAGATGAACATGGCGTTCAGACAATTTGAACGCACATCTTTACAGCTAAGCATGGGAATCGTGCTTAGCTGTTTGTGTGCGTCTGTGACATATGCTGACACCTTGGCACCTGTAACCCCTGCGACAGTAGATGCATGTGTTGCTCTTGCTTCGAATGCCGATCGTCTGGCTTGTTATGACTCTGTATTTAAACCAGCAGCTTTACCAGTTATTCAAGCTGCGGCTGTACCAGAGCCTGTTAAAAAAATTGATGCACCTGCTGTTCTACCTGAAACCTTTAAAGAGAAGGTGGTAGATACAGTGAGTAATATCAAAATAATTGGTAAAGCACCAAAACTTGAACCTACTACTTCTTTACTAGATCAACGTTGGGAGTTGTCTGAAAAAAGTAAACTAGGGGTTTGGAATATCCGTGCTTATCAACCAGTCTATTTGCTACCTGTATTCTGGACCAGTGACAAAAATGAATTGCCACATAGCCCGAACCCAAACAATACGGTGACAGAAGATCAAAATCTGAAATCGACAGAAAGTAAATTTCAGATTTCTTTAAAGACCAAAGCTTGGGAAAATATTTTTGGCAACAATGGTGATTTGTGGTTAGGTTATACACAATCTTCACGTTGGCAGACATTTAATGCTGAAGAATCTCGTCCTTTCCGTGAAACGAATTATGAGCCTGAAGCAAGTTTGATGTTTAGAACCAACTATGAATTGCTTGGTTTAGATGGTCGTTTACTTGGGGTTACTTTAAACCACCAATCAAATGGTCGTTCAGATCCATTATCTCGTAGCTGGAACCGCGTAATCTTTAATGTGGGATTAGAGCGTGGTAACTTTGCTTTAATGCTTCGTCCGTGGGTTCGCATTGAAGAAGACAGCAAGGATGATAATAACCCTGATATGGAAAATTACATCGGTCGTGGTGATTTAACAGCATTTTATAAGTGGAAGGAAAATGACTTCTCTTTAATGTTGCGTCACTCTTTGAAAGGTGGTGATGATTCTCATGGTGCTGTTCAATTTGATTGGGCTTTTCCAATCAGTGGCAAACTGCGTGGACACTTCCAGTTGTTTAATGGTTACGGTGAAAGCTTAATTGACTATAACCACCGAGCAACCTACGCGGGCTTGGGTGTTTCACTCATGAATTGGTACTAAGTCCTTACTTGTAAAAATGCCGCTTTTATAGCGGCATTTTTATTAACCAATTTGAATGTTGGCTTGAGGGTGTTTGAGTCGACTTTTTTTCGGAGTGGCAATTAAATATGCCAGTGTTAATGGGCCGAGTCGCCCAGCAAACATCAATAAACTTAAAATGAACAAACTACCATTATGTAGTTCTGGCGTGATTCCGCGAGAAAGCCCCACAGTACACGCTGCGGAAACAACCTCAAACAACAAGTTCATAAAGTCTGCTTTAGGCTCTAAAAGCAAAATAATAAAGAACCCCATGAAAATGAGTATGCTCGTAATAGCAGTGACTGCTAATGCCTTATAGGTCGTTTCATGTGAGACTGAATGATTAAAAATTCTAATTTCATCTGTGCGCCGTAAAAATGAAATAACACTGAGCACTAAAATTACAAAGGTTCCAACTTTAATTCCACCCGCTGTACTGAGTGAACCGCCACCAATAAACATAAGTAACATCATGAGTAAGGAGCTGCTGTTGGTCATTGCTCCTGTATCAATGGTATTAAATCCTGACGAGCGTGGAACAGTGGCTTGAAACCAAGCATTTAATGCTTGATCACCAATACTGAGCATTCCTAGGGTATGAGGGTTTTGAGCTTCTAAAGCCCAAATTAAAATAAAGGCGATAAGGTTAATCACTGTAATAGTGGTAAGAATTAGCTTGCTATTGGGAGTGAGCTTTTTCCATTTTTTATTTTGCTTAATGTCCATGAGAACCAAAAAGCCCAGCCCGCCTAAGGTATAAAGTATGCTAACAGTTATACAAATCATATAATTGCTTTGAAAACTTATTAAGCTATTGGAAAATAATGAAAAACCAGCATTGTTAAATGAGGAGATACTGTAAAAAATCGCATAGTACAATCCACGTGCAAAGCCGAAAGTCGGTGTAAAAGCAATAGTGAGAATAATTGTACCAATAAGCTCAAAAATAAGGGTATAAGTGACAACTCCCTTAGCAACAAAAGTAACCTTTGACAGGCTCGTTTGTCCGAGACTATCTTGCGCCATCATTTGTTGTTTAAGGCCAACTTTAGGTGACAAACTTAGTGCCGCCAATATGGCAAAAGTCATGAAACCTAAACCACCAGATTGAATGAGCAACAAAATGATAGTTTGCCCGAACAGGGTAAAAGATTCATGAATATTTAAAACAGATAGGCCGGTAATTGTTACTGCCGAGGTTGCGGTAAATAGCGCATCCATCCAGCTCACATGACCTGTATTGGCAAATGGCAGTTTTAGTAATAACGTGCCAAAAATAATAAAGCCCAGAAACCCCAGTGCCAAGAGTGAAGGAGGGCTTAAATTTAATGTTTTATGGGGCTTGGGATATATAGACATATTCTAGATTTCGTTTCTTATATGAAGCAATTAGAAAGTTTCTTTAACTGCGGTAAATGACCTTCTAAAATAAGAATATCATGAGTTTGCAAGGTGAAATTTTCTTCGGTCTCAAACAAAATTTGCTGCTGTCTTTTTACGAGCAATGTTTTGACCTGTGGTGCTTGCTGCATAATCCCATATAAGTTAATACCATTAAGTTTTTCTGGAATTTCAATTTTAATAATGTAGTGATCATCGTCTAAGGACATATAACGACTCACCATTGGATAGTTTAGGGCTTGAGCAACGCGTACCCCCATATCTTCTTCAGGATGAATAATTTTATTGATATTGAGATGCGACAAAATGGTGTGATGTGCTTTGGTTTTTGCTTTTACCCAAACTTTCTCCATACCTAAATTTTTTAAATTCAGTACACATAAGATACTTGCTTCAATATCTTCACCAATTGCTACAACAACTGCATCACAATTTTGAATATTAAGTTCATCAAGTACATGTTCGTCGGTTGCATCGGCAATGACGGCATGAGTTAAAACGTTGGCAAGATTTTCAACATTCTTTTTTACCGTATCAATGCCAATAACATCATGATTTAATTTTGTGAGCTCTTGAGCAACAGTTGCTCCGAAACTCCCTAAGCCAATGACTGCAAACTGTGCCATGTTGGTCCTTGTTTCCTGATTAGACGTTTATTTTTAAGGATATTTTCTTTGAGATAAAGAGAGGCAATGTAAATATGATGGGAAGATTAAAATAATTATAAGAATAAGCCGACAAATTTGTCGGCTTATTTATCAAAATCGAAGATTATTTCAAGAAACGTTTGTAGCCAACATTATTCGTAATTTCTGCATACGGATAGCTAATCTGCTCAAGAGTTTCAATTAAACCATCAGGATTTTGTTTCGCATCGGTCGCTTGTAAACCGACTAATACACGTCCTTCTGCTGCACCATGATTACGGTAATGGAATAGCGTAATATTATGGGTTGGGCCTAAGCGAGTTAAGAAGGTTAAGAGGGCGCCTGGACGTTCAGGAAACTCAACGCGGAATAATCTTTCATCATCCAGATTTGCATGACCGCCAATCAAATAACGAATGTGTAATTTGGCAACTTCATCATCAGATAGATCATCTACCACATAATTTTGTTGCTTCAATTGTTCTAAAATTTCATGGCGCTCAGCGTCGCCGCCTTTTAAGCTAATGCCAACAAAGACTTGCGCTTCTTCTGTGTTGTTTGCTCGGTAGTTGAACTCGGTAATATTACGGCCTTGTAAAGCGCGACAGAATCCTAAGAATGCACCTTTTTCTTCTGGTAGTGTCACCGCATAAATGGCTTCACGCTGTTCGCCTAACTCGGTACGTTCAGCAATATAACGTAGACGGTCAAAGTTCATGTTGGCGCCACATACAATCGACACAATATTTTTATTGCTGATTTTATGTTCGGTAATATATTTTTTGATACCAGCAAGGGCCATCGCACCTGAAGGTTCAACAATGCTGCGATTTTCGTCAAAGGTATCTTTAATTGCCGCACAGATTTCATCTGTATTTACAGTCACAATCGCTGGGTCAACAATTGGACCAGAATTATCAGACTTGCGTAGACGAATAATATCAAATGGCAAAGCACCGATTTGTGCAACAGCTGTACCATCTGCAAACAAGCCTACATGCGGCAAGATTACACGTTCATTTGCTTCTAAGGCTGCTTTTAAGCACGCAGATTCTTCATATTCAACGCCAATAATTTTCACGTGAGGTGCAACTTCACCAAGGTAAGCTGCTACGCCTGAAATAAGGCCACCACCACCTACAGCAACAAACACATATTCTACATCACGCCATTGACGTAATATTTCATTTGCAATAGTACCTTGACCAGCAATGACAAGTTCATCGTCATAAGGTGGAATAAATACAAGGCCTTCAACTTCGGCACGTTGTTGCGCATATTTATTTGCTATATCAAAACTATCGCCATGTAACACAACTTGACCACCCAAGCGTTTAACTGCTTGAACTTTAATGTCCGGAGTTGTGCTTGGCATAACAATAATCGCTGGAATTCCTAAACGTTGACCTGATAATGCTACGCCTTGAGCATGGTTACCAGCAGATGCACAAATTACCCCACGTTCGAGTTGTTCTTTAGGTAATTGGCTAATACGGTTATAGGCACCGCGTAATTTAAAAGAAAAAACAGGCTGTAAATCTTCACGTTTAAAACGAATAATATTATTTAATTTTTGACTAATTCGTGGAGCTGCTTCGAGAGGTGTTTCAATTGCAACATCATAAACCGTTGCTTGTAAAATTTGTCGTACCACACGAGACAGCATGTTCATCTTCCCTATAACAGTTTAAAATAGGAAGTTATTGTAGCAAACCCCCTGTGCATTTGCGCCGATTATTGGTGCATAAATGTCAAAAAATAGTTGAGTGATGTCATGAGTCTATACGCAACCCAAGATGAAAAGAAACAAGCTGCTGCGAAAGCTGCTTTAAAACACTTACCCAAAGGTGGCATTTTGGGGGTGGGGACTGGAAGTACAGTAAACTTTCTAATTGATTTATTGCCTGAATTACAGTTAGAAGCTGCTGTGGCAAGTTCTCAGGCAACTGCTGATCGTCTTAAAAAATTAGGTATCGAAGTTGTAGATATGAACCATGTAGGTGGTTTAGATGCCTATGTTGATGGTGCAGATGAGATTGACCGTCATATGCATATGATTAAAGGCGGTGGTGCTGCATTAACACGTGAAAAAATTGTAGCTTCAATTGCTAAGAAATTTGTTTGTATTGTTGATGATTCAAAGTGGGTTGATCAACTTGGCCGTGATTTTCCACTCCCAGTAGAAGTTATTCCAATGGCCCGTTCGGCAGTTGCTCGTAAACTAGTGGCTTTAGGTGGTGATCCGGTTTATCGCGAAGGCGTTGTAACAGATAACGGTAATGTGATTTTGGATGTATTTAATCTTAATATTTTAAATGCGATTGATGTAGAAAAAACCATTAATAACATTCCAGGTGTTGTGACTAATGGTATTTTCGCTTTAAACCCAGCAACGATTGCAATTGTTGCAACAAATAATGGTATTGAAGAGCGTACAGCACAGTAATGTCTGCAAAAATGCCAGAGATTAAAATCGTTCGACACGTAAGGGCAAGAAAATTGCGCTTACGTGTCGAGCCAGCTTCAATACGCCTGACAGTTCCTTTGTTTTGCAGTAAGAATCAAATTCAGCTTTTTTTAGCACAATCTGAGCAATGGTTGATCGAAACGTGGAATAAGCAACAACATGTTCAATCTAGTTCGCTTGAGATTCCTTCAGAAATTTATTTTTTTAATAAAGACCAACCGTTTCAGGTCGTTGTTCAAAAGCAACATCGTGTTTTCCAATTTGATTGGGAAAATAACTGTCTATTTATTAAAGATACGCAGCCATATTTGGCATTACAAAGTGCAGTAATTTCTTATGCAAAAAAAGAATTACCCAAGCTTTTAAACGATTTAAGTGGGCAAACTCGTCTAAATTACAGCGGATGTTCAATCCGCCGTCCCAAAACTCGTTGGGGAAGTTGTAGTAGTCAGCATAATATTATGCTACATGCTGGTTTGGTGCTCATGCCACATGAGATTGCTCGCTATGTCGCTATTCATGAGTTAGCACATACTAAACATTTTGATCATAGCCCTGCATTTTGGGCAGAAGTTGAAAAATACGATCCATATTTTCAAAGACATCGCAGACAACTTAAATCAAATCCGTTGCCTGCATGGTGGTATGTCTCAAATTAACTAAAACTACATTCTAATTGTGGTGTTTGTAAGTTATCTGGTGCTTTTCGGCTATCTAGACCTGCTTTGGCACTCACAATTTTATTTGCTTTAATCGATAATTGTATAAAGTTGTATTGCTGCGTTGAGTTATTTGGTTCGGCTGAACTTGAGTTGAGTAAATAACTTAAGCTTGCAGCATCTGTTTGCAATAAATTATCTGTACTATCAGCGCTTAAAGCAGAGCGATAAGTCTGTGATCCTTTAATAAGTTCGATTTGACCATTCGCACGGAAATTAAGTTGGCAACCTGTTGCAGTGTCTTCATAGTGACCTACTAAATAGTCTGTAGCAGGTAGTTTTGGGTCGGAAAGATTAATGCTGGTCAAACCTTGTTTGCAAGGATATGCAGAACCGTTGCAGGTGGCTGTAATGCCACTAAAACCTACAGCACGACGATAATCACCAGCACCATCTATGCGGAAAAAGTCAGTCGTATTTCCGACAGGTACAACCCCTGAATATAGTTTCTTTTGCAGAAGGTCATAGCCTGTTTGATCTAGACTGGATTGGCTTTGGGTATCTGCCAATTTTAAAGTCGCGGTTTTTAAATTGGTTGCAAAAGAATCACGTGTTGTTTTTTGATTAGCTGCAATATCTAACAGTGTATTTTTAACTGGATCAATATTATCTGGGGCACCTGTGAAAATAGGGGTAAAGGTCGTTTGATCTCCATGAAGTTTTTTCCCATCTAAAAAGCCATCTTTTAAATCTGTTGCCAAACTTTTAATGAGCTCTTGATATGTGTTTGTTTCACTATGAAAAGTTGACCAATGTTGTAAGTAGCCAAAGCTAAGATAACTATCTACATATGTGCTAGGTTTTTTAGTTGAGTACTGCAATAAAGTTAAAACCGTAAGAGGATTGGCTGGACTTAAACTAGGAATGTCGGCATCTTTGAATGCATTAAGAAGAGATCTATAAACGTCTTGAGAAGCTAAATCTACATGCAATTGCTCAATGCGTGTTGGGTCAATCGTCTCTTGAGGAAGTTGTCCTGAGCGTATAACAGCGCGTTGGTAAATTGCTTCACTGCTTGGACTTATGGATAGGGTTCTGCCACTTACACTGTTCGGTGTAATAAACGCATGATAAATACCTGACAAGTTTTGGTATGTTGAAGTAATTGGATCAAATACTTGAGATGAATTTTGAGTCGTAATTTCTACACGATATAAACGATTCAATTTAGCGGTAGGAATTTTGACATTAAAGCTGTTTAAACTTGCAATTGAAGTATCTAATAAAACAGAGTTAGTGGTGTTGTCATATACTTTTAGTTGGATATTACGCATTTCTACAGGAGATTTAAGAGTAACATCAGTCGTTGCCTCTGGAGTAGGATCAACGGGTGTTGGAGTGCTTGGTGAGTTGCCACTACTACTGCCTCCACCTCCGCAACCTACAAGTAGTGCACTTAAAATTAATGTGCTCAAGCCAAGGTAAGTGTGTAATTTTGTTTCTTTTGATTGATGAAGCATCCTAGCTCTCCAATTAAATCTGGTATTTATTTGCTGATATTTGTTTAGTTATGACAGTTCAATAAGTTCTATCTAATTGTCGCTAAAATTAAAAAAATTAAAATTACCAAGCATGAAATGGTTTTGTAAGCTTGGACATCCTGTCATACTACTGCGCAAGTATAGATTCAAAAATTGAGGTAATGCACGTGATTTCTGTCGGAATTGTTGGTGGAACGGGTTATACAGGCGTTGAACTATTACGTATTTTATTACGACATCCTAAAGCGCAGGTTCGAGTTCTTACTTCACGTACAGAAGCGGGCAAACCAGTTGCAGATATGTTCCCTAATTTACGTGGACATACTGATCTTCAATTTTCTGATTTAAATATTGATGATTTAAAAAAATGTGATGTTGTATTTTTTGCTACACCGCATGGTGTTGCGATGCAACATGCAAAAGAATTGATTGCGGCTGGTACTAAAGTTATTGATTTAGCAGCTGATTTCCGTTTGCAAAATCTTGAGCAGTTTGAAAAATGGTATGGCATGGAACATGCTTGCCCAGACGTTTTAGAAAACTCAGTATATGGTTTAGCTGAATTAAACCGCGAAAAAATTAAACATGCACAAGTGATTGGTAACCCAGGTTGCTATCCAACAACTGTTCAATTGGGTTTGGCTCCACTTTTGAAATCAGCACAAGCATTGATTGAAACAAAAAATATTATTATTGATGCGAAGTCAGGCGTTTCAGGAGCAGGCCGTAAAGCAAGCTTAGGCATGATCTATAGTGAAAATGCTGATAACTTCAAGGCTTATGGGGTTGCAGGGCACCGTCACCATCCAGAAATTGTTGAAGCATTAGAAAATATTTCTGGGCAAAAAGGTGGTTTTGATGGGCTCTTGTTTGTTCCTCATTTAGTTCCAATGATTCGCGGTATGCTCAGCACAATTTATGTCGATTTGACAGAAACTGGAAAACAAACTGATATTCAGGCATTGTATGAGCACTTTTATGCAAATGAAAAATTTGTTGATGTGATGCCTGCTAACAGTTCGCCTGAAACACGTAGTGTGCGCGGTGCGAATGAGCTTCGTATTGCTTTATATAAGCCGCAGCCGAATAAACTTATTATTCTTGCGGTACAAGATAACCTTGTGAAGGGTGCATCTGGTCAAGCTGTACAAAATATGAACCTTATGTTCGGCTTTGATGAAGATGAAGGCTTACAAGGGATTGGTTTATTACCATAAAAAACTCTTTTTTGCTTCACACACATTTAAATTTCGATTTAAATGTGTGTCTTGACTCTGATCTTAAACACTGAGATGACGATGCAAAACTCTGGACAGACGACTTCAGCAGAAAGTTCGTTGCAAAAGAAAAAATTTTTAAATACCAATAAACCTTTGTTTATTGGTGCGGCTATTTTAATGAGTGGTTGTCTTGCGCTCGGCTACACAATTGGTCACCGTCAAGGTCTAACTGTTGTAGGTTACGATGCAGATGCAGAGCAATTGGTTGAAGTGGTGCAAAAGCAAAAAACAGCTTTAGATGCGGTTAATAAAAGCCTGAATGCTGCGGTACAAGAGCGTGATGTTGCTGTAACAAATGCAAATGATCTGTTTGAAGCCCTTAATCAGGCCAATGCTGATAAAACGCAGCAAGAAGGTATGAGTAATATCTACCGTGATATCTTGAGGCAGCGCGGTGGTCTAAGCTTGACCATTCAAAATTTGGCGATCAAACCTCTGCCTGAAAATGCTTATGAATATCAGTTAGATTTAGTGCAGGTGAGCCCAAGCAAGCGCCGTGCTTCAGGATCGATTGAGATAAGACTCATTAAAGATACAGAAGTTTTGGTTGTGCCACTTGAAGCTAAAAACTTTAACTTTACTGACTTTGAGCGTTTAACAGGTCGTTGGACTATGCCTAAAGGTTTTACGCCTCAATTTATTGAGGTACGTTTAACAGGCGGTTCTGATACACCAGTTATTAAACGTTTTAGTTGGCAGCGCGGTAAACCTGTCGAAACATCTTCTGCTTTCGTGGCAGAAATTCCTCAAGCTGAAGCAAATTCACAATAGTAACATCCTATGCGAACAAATAAGCGTCAAACAAACTTAAAAGATATCAAGGCTTCTTTTCAGCAGTCTGGTTATGTCGATTGGCACTTCCATCCACGCTTAAGTGATTCGCAAAACGAAGATCATGACGGAGAGGTTGTTGTACAAACAGCACCTCCTGAACTCAAGCGTCCGCCGTTATATGCAGTCGTCTTAATGAATGACGATTACACGCCAATGGACTTTGTAATTGAAATTTTACAACAATACTTTGCAATGAATCTTGACCAAGCAACTCAAGTAATGCTAACAGTACACTATGAAGGTAAAGGTATTGCTGGGGTATATCCAAGAGACATCGCGGAAACCAAAGCAAACCTTGTTAATAATTACGCTCGATCGCAAGGTCATCCATTACTTTGCCAGATTGAGCCTAAAGCATAAGGGGGTTACATGCTCAGTCGTCAATTAGAAGTATCATTACGTTTGGCTGTTAGCATGGCTCGTCAAAAGAGACATGAGTTTCTTACAGTTGAACACTTATTATTAGCACTACTCGACAACGATTCGGCCGTGAATGCATTAAAAGCATGTGGGGCTGATATAGTTTCTTTACGTAAAGAATTAGAAGAATATGTAGAACAACATACTCCTAAGCTTGGCGAAAATAGCGAGCAGGCGCCTCATCCAACAGAAAGTTTCGACCGCATTTTGCAACGTGCTATTTTCCATGTGCAATCAAGTGGCGGCGATCGTACTGTTGAAGGTGCGGATGTTTTGGTCGCAATGTATTCAGAGCGTGATTCTTTTGCTGTGTATTTGCTTAAACGTCATCAAATCAATCGATTGACATTGACTCAATACTTGTCTCATGGGACACGTAAAGATGAAGTGCAAGTTGAAGAAGAAGTTGAAGATATTGAGGGTGAAACGAGTACGGGCAATGCAGGGCCATTAGAGCTTTATACGCTGAACTTAAATGTTGAAGCGCAAAAAGGCAAAACTGATCCACTTATTGGTCGTGAAAAAGAAATTGAGCGTACAGCACAAATTCTGTGCCGCCGTCGCAAAAATAATCCATTACTCGTAGGTGATCCGGGCGTTGGTAAAACCTCGATTGCTGAAGGTTTAGCATGGTTAATTGTGAATGGTAAGGCGCCTAAACCTTTGAGCCAGGCTGAAGTTTATAGTTTAGATATTGGTGCATTAGTTGCTGGGACCAAATATCGAGGTGACTTTGAAAAACGTTTAAAACAATTGCTTAATGCTTTGAAGAAAAATCCAAATGCGATTTTATTCATTGATGAAATTCACATGATCATTGGCGCAGGCTCAAGTATGGGCAGCACAATGGATGCTTCGAATCTCATCAAGCCAGCTTTGGCAAATGGTACTTTGCGTTGTATCGGTTCAACGACGTTCCAAGAATATCGTCAGGTTTTTGAAAAAGACCATGCGTTATCACGTCGTTTCCAGAAAATTGATGTCAATGAGCCAAGTATTTCTGAAACAATTGATATTTTGCGTGGCTTAAAATCTAAATTTGAAGATTTTCACCACGTACAATATGACGATAAAGCATTGGTATCAGCTGTAGAGCTTTCTGCTAAATTCATTAATGATCGTTTCTTGCCAGATAAGGCAATTGATGTGATTGACGAAGCTGGTGCTCAGCGTCGTTTGAAGGCTGAAAGTGATGATAGTTTGATTACGGTAGAGAATATTGAAGATATCGTTTCTAAGATCGCTCGTATTCCACCAAAAACTGTTTCTAAAGATGATAAGTCAGTGCTTGAAAATCTTGAGCGTGATTTAAAACGTGTTGTGTTTGGTCAGGATGAAGCGATTACAGCGTTAGGCTCAGCGATCAAGTTATCTCGTGCAGGATTGAAATCACCAGATAAGCCAGTAGGTAGTTTTGTTTTTGCTGGCCCAACAGGTGTGGGTAAAACTGAAGTCACTAAACAGCTGGCGAAGTTGTTAGGTGTGGAGCTGGTGCGTTTCGATATGTCTGAATATATGGAACGTCATGCGGTTTCACGTTTGATTGGTGCACCTCCGGGTTATGTGGGTTATGACCAAGGTGGGCTGTTAACTGATGCGATCCATAAGAACCCGCACTGTGTTTTATTGCTAGATGAAATTGAGAAAGCACATCCAGATGTGTTTAATCTATTGCTACAAATCATGGATCATGGTGCTTTAACGGATAACAACGGACGTAAGTCAGACTTTAGAAACGTTATTATTGTCCTGACTACGAATGTGGGAGCAGAGAGTATTTCTCGCGCGAGTATTGGTTTTACTGAACAAGATCATAGTTCTGATAACCAAGAAGCAATGAAACGTGCTTTCTCACCAGAGTTCCGTAACCGTCTAGATAGTGTTATTCAATTCAAGTCATTACCAACAACTGTTATTGAGTCTGTGGTTGATAAATTCTTGACAGAGTTACAAGCTCAACTAGATGACAAACAAGTTGTACTTGATGTCGATCAAAGTGCTCGTGATTGGTTGGCAACAAATGGTTATGACCGCTTGATGGGTGCACGTCCAATGCAACGCCTCATTCAAGAACACTTGAAGAAACCATTAGCTGAAATGATTTTGTTTGGTGAACTGGCAGATCATGGTGGTAATGTAGCTGTATCAGTGAAAAATGAAGATGGCAAAGCTGTTGGCTTAAAACTTGAAGTGTTTGAAGATCATCATACGGCAGAACCAGCATAACTCATGTTAATTGATAGTCTTGCTATAACCCGAATACTGAGTGTATTCGGGTTATTTATTATTACAGCAATTGCTGAAATTCTGGGTTGTTATTTCCCTTATCTGATTTTAAGAGAAGGTAAGTCGGCTTGGCTGTGGTTACCTACAGTTTTAAGTTTGGCTGTCTTTGTATGGCTACTAACCCTACATCCAGCGGCTTCAGGGCGCATTTATGCTGCATATGGCGGTATTTATATTTTTACTGCGTTAATGTGGCTGCGCTTTGTTGATCAGGTCGGATTAACAAGATGGGATATACTGGGTGGTCTAATAGTGCTTTGTGGAGCTGGCTTAATTATTTTGCAACCTCAAGGGTTAATTCGTTAAGACAATGAGTGAATCAAATCTTAAGCGTGAAAATAAGAAGTTTTTTTCAAAAAAAAGACTTGTCAAAGCCCTCAACAATGCGTATTTTAGATTTAAGGAACATTTTTTTATATTTGAGATAAAGATGTTAAATCTATCTGTGAACACTAACGCATATTATTATTTTTGGCAATTTAGATAGTTGCCTGAGCGTATTCGGGCATGAGAAAGTTGCCCATCACAGTTAATACCTGATCGGCAACCCCGATCAGGTTTTTTTATGCTTTATCTTTTTTGAATCGAGGAACTTAAAATGAACAACATGACTTATTCATACTTTAGCAACTTTTATTGGTTTTACTTTTGCTTACCTTTACCAACGAATAGATCCAAAACGCTCAAATAAATGATCGGACTGAATAGATTGCAGTCCCAAGGAAAAACCAATGAATGCCCTAAATACTTTATTGACACAAAGCAATACAAAAGAAACTCCAGTTAGTTTACCTGTCCAGTTAAAAGCAAAATATCCGCTTGCACACTCTTTCGTGCGTCAAATTGCCGAACACCGTCAAACTATTCAAAATATTCTTATTGGCAATGATCATCGGTTAGTGGTAATTACAGGGCCTTGTTCCATTCATGATCCGGTTGCAGTACTTGAATACGCTGAAAGATTGCAAAAATTACAAGAAAAAGTAAAAGATCAAATTTTTATCGTGATGCGTGCATACATTGAAAAACCACGTACAACTGTGGGGTGGAAGGGTTTCATGTATGATCCAAATTTAGATGGTTCATCAAATTTACAACTTGGCTTAGAAAAGTCTCGCGAACTTTACTTACAAATTATTGAAAAGGGTTTGCCAATTGCGAGTGAAATTTTAAGTCCAATGGCAACTGGCTATTTTGATGATTTATTGGCTTGGGGTGCAATTGGCGCTCGTACAAGTGAGTCTCAAATTCATCGTGAAATCTCAAGCCACATGCCATACAGTATTGGTTTTAAGAATGGTACGGATGGTTCAATTCAGATTGCCTTAGATGCGATTCAGTCAGCACAAAATGAACATCAATTTCTAGGAATGAATCAACAAGGCTTACCTTCAGTGATTCAGAGTGCTGGTAATCCATTACCACACTTGATTTTGCGCGGAGCGAATCATGGGCCAAACTATGATTTAGCTTCAATTCAGGCTATACGAGAAAAACACAAACAAAATCTTCCTGCATTGGTAATTGACTGTAGTCATGGCAATAGCAGTAAAGATCCGTTACGTCAGCCAGAAGTTTTACAGCAAATCGTTGCTGAACGTTTAAAAACACAAGTAAAGGGTGTCATGATTGAAAGTCATTTGGTTGATGGTAGCCAAAAGATTTCTTGTGATATGACTTATGGGCAGTCAGTAACTGATGGTTGCTTAGGATGGGAAAAAACAGAGCGACTTTTGTTAAGTGTTTCAGAGCAATTAAAAGCAAAGGAGTTAGCTCATTCAGCTTAATGATTTACACATTTAAAAAGGGATCTGCGAACAGATCCCTTTATTTTTTAAGAAGCATGTTTTAATTCTGATAAGAATGTTGTGATTTCATGGCCAAATTTTTTCGGCTCGGTCAATAAAGGTGTATGGCCTGAGCGCTCAAAATATATTGCTTTTGCATGCTCGACACTCTGTGCAATAAGTGTCTGCCCAGTTTCTGGATAAAGCGTCGAATTACGACCAATAAAGAAAGTGGTTGGGCACTCTAATTGCTGGATAGCTTCACGATAATCTTCATTGTGATTAAGATAATTTTCGACATACCAAAATAAATAATCTAAACGCTGAATAGGTAATAAATATTTTTGTAGAAACGGTTGTTTTAGCGCTGTTTTAAAAACTAAAGGGCTAAATGGATTGCTACTTTGCAAATCAATAAAATCTACCCAAAGGCGAACCAATTCCTGTCGATCTGGAAGTGATAATTCATAAAGATATTTGGCATTTTTGTGCTTTGATAATAATTGATAGATATCATTTAGTAATTGTTTGAACTGAGTATGATGAGAACCAAATAAACCATATTCCCATGTTGAATCTACAGATATTTTGGGTGTTTGGTCGATATGTAAATATGCTTTTAGTTGCTGTGCGAGATGAGCATGTTTCATACCATGCATGGCCGTGGTGGCGCCCATTGAATAACCCATTAAGATAAAGTTATCGAGTTTTAATTGTTCTATTAAATGAGCAACGTCTTGCCAATGGCTTGATATCGCATCCTGCTCGGGTATTGCACAATTTTTTGAACCGCCAAACCCACGCCAATCTGGAATAATAAACTCATAATCTTTACGGTTTGCGTAGATAAAAGGTAGCCATTGCCAACTTTGCATACCAAGACCAGATAAAACCAAAACTGGTTCACCACGACCAACACGACGCACAAATAAATTTTCCCGATCGGGCATGGTGTAATATGGCATGGCTATTCTCCGGATACGCTATGTTGGGCAAAGCGTTTTAATTGAGGGATGACTTGTTCCAACCATTTGATCCATTCACTTTCCATTGTAATTCCAAGTTCTAAGATCATTTTATGGATGTATAACACACGGTCATTTAGATCATTGCTATCTTTAAAATCTTTGTCATAAATATTTTGATAAAGTTTCAGCTTTTCCTGATGTAGACCAAGGTGTCGTAACAGCTCAGGTAATATCTGATTATTGCTCAATTGTGCTTCAGCACGCAATCTAACCATCAAGTCATCACGAAGCTGTGCAGGTTCACTTTGTTGCGTCATCCATGAAGCTAGCTCAATACGCCCCAGTTGTTCAACTTGATAGGTCTTTTTTCGACTATTTTCCATTTCATTTTCTAACGTTGAAACCCAACCTTTTTTGAGCATGTTGTTGAGTTCACGATAAATTTGCTGGTGTGTGGCATTCCAGAAAAAGCCCATTGAACGGTCAAAGCGGCGGGCAAGTTCGAACCCTGTGCTTGGTCGTTCAAGCAGGCTGGTCAATAAAACATGAGGAAGTGACATGGCAATCCGTTTGTAAGCAAAAGTAAAGTGTGACTGATGAGATTATGCAACATGTTGCATAAAAGTCAAAATTTGATTATAAATTAATGCAACAAGTTGCATTAGCAAGCTAATTGCTAGCCAAAGGAGAATATATGTCAGCTTATCCACATTTATTAAAGCCACTTGATTTGGGCTTTACTACTTTAAAAAACCGTGTGCTTATGGGGTCTATGCATATTGGGTTAGAAGAAGCACCGCAGGGATATGAGCGTATGGCAGCATTTTATGCTGAGCGCGCAAAAGGTGATGTTGGATTGATCGTAACTGGCGGTGTTTCTCCAAATGATGATGGTGTTGTATTTAGCCACGGTACTAAACTAGATACAGTTGAAGAAGCTGAAAAACATAAAGTGATTACCCAAGCTGTGCATGAAGCTGGCGGAAAAATTGCTATGCAGATTTTACATACTGGGCGCTATTCTTATCAGGCAAATAACGTTGCGCCTTCAGCAATTCAAGCGCCAATTAACCCGATTAAGCCTAAAGCTTTAAGTTCTGCCGAAGTACAACAGACCATTGATGACTTTGCAAACTGCGCCAAACTTGCTCAGTATGCAGGTTATGATGGCGTAGAAATTATGGGCTCTGAAGGCTACTTAATTAATGAGTTCATTGCTGCACGTACTAACCATCGTGATGATGAATGGGGTGGTAGTTACGAAAACCGTATTCGTTTCCCCATTGAAATTGTAAAACGTACGCGTGCTTTGGTTGGTGAAAATTTTATTATTATTTATCGTCTATCGATGCTTGATTTAGTTGAAGGTGGTTCAAGTTTTGATGAAGTAATTCAGCTTGCAAAAGAAATTGAAAAAGCAGGAGCAACTATTATTAATACAGGCATTGGTTGGCATGAAGCACGTATTCCAACCATTGCGACTAAAGTACCTCGTGCTGCTTTCACTTGGGTCACTGAAAAACTCAAAGGTGAAGTATCTATTCCTTTGATTACTTCCAACCGAATTAATACCCCAGAAATGGCTGAGCATGTGTTGGCTTCGGGTCATGCCGATATGGTGTCCATGGCGCGTCCAATGCTAGCTGATGCTGAGTTTGTTTTAAAAGCAAGCCAAGGTCGTAGCGATGAAATTAATACATGTATTGGGTGTAACCAAGCGTGTTTAGATCATATTTTTTCAATGAAAATCGCAACGTGTTTAGTGAACCCTCGCGCATGTTATGAAACTGAACTTATCTTTAAAGAAGCACAAATTCAAAAGAATATTGCTGTTATTGGTGCGGGTCCGGCAGGTTTAAGTTTTGCAGTATATGCAGCTGATCGCGGGCATAAAGTCAAAGTTTTTGAGGCAAGTCATCAAATTGGTGGTCAGTTTAATATTGCAAAGACTGTTCCTGGAAAAGAAGAGTTCTATGAAACCTTACGTTATTTTGGTCGTCAAATTGAATTGCGACCAAATATTGAGCTTGTATTAAATCATAAAGCAACTTATGAAGAGTTGAGCCAAGCAAATTTTGATGAAATTGTGGTTGCAACAGGTGTAACTCCTCGTCAATTACAATTTGAAGGTATTGATCATCCTAAAGTACTGAGCTACTTACAAGTTCTAAGAGAACGTGTGCCTGTGGGGCAGCGTGTAGCGATTATTGGGGCGGGCGGTATTGGTTTTGATACGGCGGAATATCTTACTCATGAAGGTGAAAGTGGCAGCTTAAACCCAGAAAAGTTCTATGCTGAATGGGGAATTGATACTCAATATGAGCATGTTGGTGGAATAAAGCAGCCAAAAGTTGAAGATTCAGAACGAGAAATTTATTTACTGCAACGTAAAGCCGCTGCTGTAGGGGCTGGTTTAGGTAAAACTACTGGCTGGATTCACCGTACAGGTCTGAAAAATCGTCAAGTCAAAATGCTTGCCGGGGTTCAATACGACAAAGTTGATGATCAAGGTCTTCATATAACAGTAGATGGAAAACCGAGTGTACTTGAAGTTGATCATGTTGTGATTTGTGCGGGCCAAGAATCTTTCACTGCAATGTATGAGCAATTAAAAGAAGACGGAAAAAATGTTCATTTAATTGGTGGGGCTAAAGAAGCCGGAGAGCTAGATGCAAAACGCGCTATACGACAAGGTGCTGAATTAGCAGCGACACTATAAATCTATATGGGCATTTCTTTGAAAAGGAAATGCTCATAATTTCATTAAGTAAATTAAAGGAAAAATAACAATGGCACTTGAAACAACAAAACAGTTTTTAGAAAAATGGCATCACATGATTCAGGCAGGTAACTTGTCCGATCTAAATGATTTGCTGGCAGATGAAGTCGTTTTCCGTTCCCCAGTTGCCCATAAACCTTATGAAGGAAGGCAAGTCGTTTTTTTCATTCTGAGCAATGTTATTCAGGTATTCCAAGACTTTACTTATCATCGTGAGTTTTATACGGAAGATGGCGAAAATGTGGTACTCGAGTTCAGTGCAAATGTAAGCGGCAAGTCATTAAAAGGTATTGATATGATACGTTTTAATGAGCAAGGCAAAATTATTGATTTTGAGGTAATGATTCGTCCAATGAGTGGTTTAGCGGCACTAGCTGAACAAATGGGTGAAAGAATCACCAAGTTTCAACCGCAATAATTTTAGCAAATAGCCTAAGTAATATTATTGAGGTCATTAGAATGTGGTTAAAACTTTCAACATTAGTCTTATTGCCTGTATTATTTATACAAGGGGCAAAGGTTCGTAAGAATACACCACGTCTATTAGAGGCTATTGGCGAGCGTGAAGGTCTGTGCGGACACGGAAGACCTTTGTCATTGCTTATTTTAGGTGATTCTGCCGCGGCAGGTGTTGGAGTTGAAACACAAAAAGATGCTTTATCTGGCGCAATTATTTCTGAGTTGCAAGATGAATATTCTTTATGCTGGAAACTTCATGCAAAAACAGGCGATACAACCAAGCAGGTTTTTCAAGCTCTACAGCATTTAGAGCAGCAAAATTATGATGTTGTAGTCACATCTATTGGTGTTAATGATGTGACAAAACTAACCTCAGCAAATCTATGGTTAAAACAACAAAAGCAATTATTTCAGCAAATACAGACGCGTTTTCAACCTAAACTCATTATCGTATCTGGTGTGCCGCCAATGCAACATTTTCCAGCTTTGCCGAATCCATTGGCTTGGTTATTTGGAAAATATGCGGAGCAAATGAATCAGGCATTATATAAATGGTTAGAATCACAAAACCAATTTAGATTCATTCAATATGATATTGAAAGTTTTCAAGCGATGAATTTGCCTATGGCAAGTGATGGTTTTCATCCAAGCAAAGAAATTTATGCAATTTGGGGGCAGCAGGTTGCAGCATTAGTGCGGCAATCATTTAACTCATAATCAGAGGTCGTGATTGGATATGGGCATATCTACTTTAAATAAAATTAAAGCTTTCGGTTCAGAATTGTTTGATTCGGTGCTGGGTGCTGAACAACCAAAAGTCTATTATGACCCACAAGGGAAAATTAAAGATGTTTTGGATAAATTGCCCCAACTTAAGCAAAAATATCGTCCTACGCCATGGTTAAGTAACAATCATGTTCATCTTTTATATTTCGATATTATTAGAAAAAAAACAATCAAGCTTGAATATGACCGTATTGATCAGCTCACCATGAAAGATGGCGGTGTAACTGCGATCGCATGGTATGGCTATAATCTTCCAAAATCTACTCCTACAGTTGTCATTATGCATACCATTACAGGAACACCTGAAAGTATGCGTGAACTGGTGAAAGATTTACATCACTATACGGGGTGGAGAATAGCGCTTTGCTTACGCCGTGGGCATGCTGGCTTACCAATGCCTGTACCACAGATTTCTCTTTTTGGATCAACAAGTGATCTTAAAGAGCAGCTTACGCATATTCAAAATTTGTTTCCTGAATCAGATTTGTATGCAGTGGGTTCTTCTGCTGGCACAGGATTGCTGGTTCGTTATTTGGGAGAGCAAGGCACTGACACGCCATTTAAAGCTGCTTTTGCAATGTGTCCCGGCTATAACACTGAGATTGGCTTTAAAAATGTTCATCCCTTTTATAGCAAAATGATGACTAAAAAGTTATTCAAATATTTTATTCATCCTTATCAAAGTACTTGGAACCAGATTTCTTCTTTAGAAAGAGTTCTAGCGACGACTAGTCTGGAAGAGTTTGAAAAAGAATACTTTGAAATGGCTGGCTTTCAGGATTATCAAAGTTATTGTCAGGCAATTAATCCAATTTATGTATTTGAGAATGTCAAAATTCCATTAATGATTCTTAATGCTGAAGATGATCCGGTATGTTCTATTAAAAATTTAGAGCCTTATAAAGAAACTATTCAGCAAATGAGTAATATTGCAGTTGTAACCACTAAAAAGGGAAGTCATTGTGGTTTTTACGAGGGTTGGAAAAGTACCTCTTGGGCTGCCAAATTAATGGCGAATTATTTTATGGTTAATCATAAACAATGACGGTGTTGCTGTAATAAATTAAATAAAGCCCATCTATTGAATGGGCTTTATGATTTTATCAGGTCAAGATAAAAGCAATTTTGGATCTTTCAGTCCAATTTTGATTTTGGTACTAGCAACGAGGTCTTTTTCATCTGTTTGGTTAGGGTGGAAATCAAAGCGATAATAGTCAAAAAATTTAGGGATTAATGTTCTATATTGTTTGTTAGCAAAACTAAAGAAATTACGCCAAGAGTTGAAATTTAGAAGTTGGTGATCTCGTTTCATAAGAACGAATTGATAAATTGTTGTGAAGCCTGTAATTAAAAATAAACTTAAAGTAAAGACTGTAATGCGAGGGAGATAGGCGCTCAGTCCACTTCCATATAAGTGTTGATAAAGATCAAAAGCGACAGCTTTATGTTCTGTCTCTTCAATGCTGTGCCATAACCATAAATTACGGATTGTTGAGTCTGTCATCAGTTCATTAACAGACTGCATCATGTTAACCACAAGTACCGCGGTATAGTGTTCTAAGCCAACTGTTACGAGCAAATTCCATTTTTTACTAAAAACTTTTTCAATACTTTTTAAAACGATACCAGTTGCTTTTTCCAAAGATTCGGGGTCAAGGCCATGCTGTTGGGCGCTGAGATGAAAAGCATGATGCTCTTTTGAATGCATTGCTTCTTGACCAATAAATGCGCTGATTTCGCGATCTAGAATTTCATTCGACTTTGCTTTGGCACGTAACGCTCGAACTGAACGAACAAAATATGATTCACCCTCAGGGAACAATGTAGATAAGCCTGTAAAATAATGGGTAAGAGAGGGTTCATTATTACACCAGTAACGAGGTGTATTTTCAAAATTATAGTCCATACGACGGACTGGAAATGAGACGGGTACGCGATTTGATACAGTAGTCATTTTAAGCTCCAATCTTCTTTTAATTAAGGTTCCAAAAAGGAACTTGTTAAAAAGCTACATCTCAGCGTGAGTAACGTCAATGCTTTTTCAGGGGGAATAAGTAGATTGTCCTAAATTGATATCTAGGAAAACTTTAAAGACAAATTAGAAAGAGAAAGGTAGAACTGATTATTGAATTGATAATTTTAATAATATTTAAAAAGCCCAAATCAACTGTTCAATTTGGGCATATTCATACGGGAACTTAGTTTTTAAGCGCTGGTGTAGCAGCAGCAATCGCAGCGGCAACAGCATCATCTTCAGTTTGAGATGGTTCAGCTGGTTTAGCCGGTTTTGATTGAACTTTCTCAGGCTTAGGCTCTGGTTTTGGCTCAGGCTTAGGTTCCGGTTTTGGTTTCGGTTCTGCTTTAGGTTGCTCAGAAGCTGTTGTTTGTGAACTTTGATCAGATTGGGCAGGACGAGTTTCACGGCGAATTTCAGTTGTGGTATTCGCTGTTTCTTCGTGATGAACTTCAACTTGCGTTGGTTCCTGTGTTTGGGCTTCTTCAGTTTTAACGCTTTCTAAAGACTCAAATTTTGCAGGTTCAGCAGGCTTAGGTTCTGAAACAGCAGTTTCAACCTTTTCTTGCTCTTCTTCTGGTGTTTCTTTTTTGACACATGCGGTTAACAATAGTCCAGCTGCAATTGCAGCACAGATTAAAAGTTTTTTATTTGCCATTGTCCTAAACAACATTTAATTGAGGAGCTGGCATTATAACAGCAAAAGAGAATGAAAAAATCATGTGAGATGGACCTAATTTTTTATTAAAAATGCTGATAGAATAACCAGTTGTTTAATGATCTTTGAATTGATGCGGTTTGACTTTGCTTTATAGGGGCAGAGTAAAGTAAAATTGCCCAACATTGTAGGCCGATTTCGGCTTGATTGTACGAGAAACTTAATGACCCATTTTATTTTTGTTACTGGTGGTGTGGTTTCATCGCTAGGTAAAGGTATTTCTGCTGCTTCAGTTGCTGCACTTTTGGAAGCCCGTGGCTTAAAAGTCACAATGGTTAAAATGGATCCTTACATTAATGTCGATCCGGGGACAATGAGCCCTTTCCAACATGGTGAAGTTTTTGTCACAGAGGATGGTGCCGAAACTGATCTAGACTTGGGTTATTACGAACGTTTCTTACGTCGTGCGAAAATGACCAAACTGAATAACTTTACCAGTGGCCGTGTATATCAAGATGTTCTAAATAAAGAACGTCGTGGTGACTACTTAGGTGGTACGGTTCAAGTTATTCCACATATTACTGACAATATTAAAGAACGTGTACTTCGCGCAGGTGAAGGTTACGACGTTGCAATCGTTGAGATTGGTGGTACGGTTGGTGATATCGAATCACTTCCATTTATGGAATCAGTCCGTCAGTTAATGGTTGAGCTTGGTCATAAACGTACCATGCTGATGCATTTAACTTTGTTGCCATATATCAAATCTGCGGCTGAGTTAAAAACCAAGCCAACTCAACATTCAGTGAAAGAATTACTTTCAATTGGTATTCAGCCAGATATCTTAATCTGCCGTACTGAATATGATGTAGATGTTGATACTAAACGCAAAATTGCATTGTTCACTAACGTGGAAGCGCGTGCCGTTGTGGTATGTAAAGATGCGAAAACAATTTATCAAATTCCACGTACATTCTATGAACAAAACGTTGATGACCTCATTTGTGAACGTTTTGGGTTTAATGATCTTCCAGAAGCAAATCTAGAAGATTGGGATAATGTAGTCGAAGCATTACTTAACCCAGAATACACTTTACGTGTAGCTATGGTTGGTAAATATGTTGAATTACCAGATGCCTATAAATCTGTGAATGAAGCATTGTTACATGCAGGCATCAAAAACCGTGTGAAAGTACAGATTGACTATGTCAATGCTGAAGAACTTGAAAGCCAAGACGTTTCTATTTTGCAAACAGCTGACGCAATTTTAGTACCAGGTGGTTTTGGTGAGCGTGGTACTGAAGGCAAAATGAAAGCTATTCAATATGCACGTGAAAACAAAATTCCATTCTTGGGTATTTGTTTAGGAATGCAATTGGCTGTAATTGAATATGCACGTCATGTTGCAGCTATGCCAGAAGCATCTTCTACAGAGTTTAACCGTTCTACAAAGTATCCATTGATTGGTTTAATTACCGAATGGTTAGATGAGCGCGGCGAGTTACAACAACGCAGCGTAGAGTCTGACTTAGGTGGAACTATGCGTTTAGGTGCACAAAAATCTGAATTGGTTGAAGGCACAAAAACACGTGAAGTCTACGGTAAAGCAGAAATCACTGAGCGTCATCGTCACCGTTATGAAATGAATAACCGTTTCATTGAGTCGATTGAACAAGCTGGAATGAAGATTTCTGGTTACTCTTCGGCTCAACATTTGGTTGAAACTGTAGAAATTCCTGAACATCCTTGGTTTATTGCTGTACAATTCCACCCGGAATTTACAAGTTCACCACGTGATGGTCATCCATTATTTGCTAGTTTTATTGACGCTGCGAAAACTCAGCATCAAAAAAGTAAATAATGCGATTTTAAATAAACTGGGAAAGTTTAAATGTCACAATTAAAACCACAAGAAGTTGTACGTTTAGGCGATATACAAATGGCAAATCATTTGCCATTTGTATTATTTGGCGGAATGAACGTACTTGAATCAAAAGATTTAGCTTTCGAAATTGCAGAAACTTATGTAGATATTTGCAAACGCTTAGACATTCCTTATGTATTTAAAGCGAGTTTCGATAAAGCAAATCGTTCTAGTCTGCATTCGTTCCGTGGTCCTGGACTTGAAAAAGGTATTGAATGGTTAGGCGATATTAAAAAACATTTTAATGTTCCTATCATTACCGATGTTCATGAGCCACACCAAGCTGAAGCAGTTGCAGAAGTAGCCGATATTATTCAGTTACCGGCTTTCTTAAGTCGCCAAACTGATCTTGTTGAAGCGATGGCAAAAACACAAGCTATTATTAACATTAAGAAAGCTCAGTTTTTGGCACCTCATGAAATGCGTCATATCCTGAATAAATGTTTAGAAGCAGGAAACGATAAACTTATTCTTTGTGAACGTGGTTCAGCATTTGGCTATAACAACCTTGTTGTAGACATGCTTGGCTTTGACATCATGAAAGAAATGAATGTTCCTGTTTTCTTCGATGTAACACATGCGTTGCAAACTCCTGGTGGTCGTGCTGACTCGGCAGGTGGTCGTCGTGCTCAAATTACAACTTTAGCACGCGCTGGAATGGCAACAGGTTTGGCTGGATTGTTCTTGGAAGGTCATCCAGACCCAGAACATGCAAAATGCGATGGACCTTGTGCATTACGCATGTCGCAGCTTGAGCCATTCTTGGCGCAAATAAAAGAATTGGATACTTTGGTTAAAGGATTCAAAAAGTTAGACACCCATTGAGTTTTTACTCACTTACGCTGCTTTAATCGCAGCCCATATTCATTTAACAGAGGAATTGTTCATGAGCCAAATCGTTGACATCCGTGCACGTGAAATTTTGGACTCTCGTGGTAACCCAACCATCGAAGCAGACGTAATTTTAGAATCTGGGGTTGTTGGTCGTGCATGTGCACCATCTGGTGCTTCAACTGGTTCTCGTGAAGCTCTAGAACTACGTGACGGTGATAAATCGCGTTACTTAGGTAAAGGTGTTAAAACTGCGGTTAACAACGTAAACACGATTATTCGTGATGCTTTAGTGGGCAAATCAGTATTTGAACAAAAAGACATCGATACTACGATGATCGAACTTGATGGTACTGAAAACAAAGAAAAATTGGGTGCAAATGCAACTTTGGCTGTGTCATTGGCTGCTGCACGCGCTGCTGCTGATGAAAAGAAAATTCCTCTTTTTCAATACATCGCTGACTTACGTGGTCAAACAATTTTGACTATGCCTGTACCAATGATGAACATCATCAATGGTGGTTCGCATGCAGACAACAACGTTGATATTCAAGAGTTTATGATTGAGCCAGTAGGCTTCACTTCATTTGCTGAAGCATTACGTGCTGGTGCTGAAATCTTCCATTCTCTAAAATCAGTTTTAAACAAAAAAGGTTTAAACACTGCTGTGGGTGATGAAGGTGGTTTTGCACCAAACTTGCGTTCAAACGAAGAAGCAATCACTGTTATTCTTGAAGCTATTGGTCAAACTGGTTACAAAGCTGGTTCTGACATTATGTTGGCGCTTGACTGTGCATCTTCAGAGTTCTACAAAAATGGTCAATATGTTCTTGCGGGTGAAGGCAATAAAGCATTTACAAGCAATCAGTTCTCTGACTATTTAGCAGGCCTTGTAAACCAATATCCAATTATCTCAATTGAAGATGGTTTAGATGAATCAGATTGGGAAGGTTGGTCTTACTTGACATCTATCCTTGGTGACAAAATCCAATTGGTTGGTGATGACTTGTTCGTTACAAACCCTAAGATTTTACAACGTGGTATTAATGAGAAAGTAGGTAACTCTATCTTAATCAAATACAACCAAATTGGTACGTTGACTGAAACTCTAGATGCAATTTACCTTGCTAAAGAAAATGGTTATACAACTGTAATTTCTCACCGTTCTGGTGAAACTGAAGATTCAACTATTGCTGACTTAGCAGTAGGTACAGCGGCTGGTCAAATTAAGACTGGTTCACTTTGCCGTTCTGACCGTGTTTCTAAGTACAACCAATTACTTCGTATTGAAGAATTGACTAAAGCTGCTTACCGCGGTAAAGCTGAGTTTAAAGGTTTAAACTAATCTTTAAATAAAAAGTTAAAATTAGTTTTTTAACATTTTAGGGTGCTATTTCTCTATTTTTAATAGGAAATAGCACCTTTTTTAATGCTTAAAAGATGAGTTACTTTTTCATTTTCTAGTGATTCTTTTATTACACCTCAAAAAATGCAAAAAACAAGTAACTACAGCATTTTCAAAAACTTCATGTCAGACATTTATAATACTCAATTTTTTTACTATCCTAGTCGACGGGTTTTTAAAGACTCAGCCCAACTATGATGTTTGCAACGAGAACATTCTTGATCAATTTTATTGAGAATTTTAGTTTCACCACATTTCATACATGAATAAAAAGTATTAATTTTAAGTACGTCAGCTTTGCAATAAGCATCAGGGAATAGTGGTAATCCCCATTTTACTTCTTCATCTTCATAGTACAGTAGGCTAAGGATGCCGTCGGACTCCAGTAAAGCTGTTCTCACTTGACCTAAATGTTCAACATTTTGTTGGCGCATCTCTGAGAAAAACTCATCATGTGAATATGATTGTTTCTGGAAATCTTTGTAGACTAAAAGTCCATCTTTGACTACGCAAAGCGCTTTTCCTTCTAATAGATTTTCAATTTTCTTATGCTTCACCATGGCCCAAGTTACAAGGCGGTAGAGAAAAAGAATAACGATAAATGCGACTAAAGCATGTACTATAGGTAAGTCTTTGGTAAACATGGGATCACCCGCCGCCGAACCTAAACATAAAATAATTGCGAGTTCAAAAAGAGAGAGTTGGCGAATACCTCGTTTACCTGATAGTCTTAAAAAACTAATAATAATGATAAACATGACGAAACATCGAACCAAAATTTCCAAAATAAAGGTCCATGTAGTGTCACCTATGAAAATATTAAAAAAATCCATTTTTTCTCCTTTTTAATAGGTGGAGGAAGTCTTTCTAAAATTCTTAGCAAATTAAAAATAGAAAAAATATACTTTTTAAGTAGTTATTGGTTAAAAATTCGAACTCTCTGTGATTTTGTATAAATTTCATTTTCAAACTATGCATTAGAATAAATATATAGCGTGGGTTTTAATTGTAGATAAATAGCAAGACAGAATGATTGTTGAAGTTGTCAAATAGGATAAAAATGCTATTTATTGGAATTTTAGTTTTAAATTTATTTTTCTATATTGGCTAGGAATTACGGACTTCATTTTTACAATATTTAATATTAATAGACATATAATTTGTTTTAATGTTATTTTAATTTTATGAGGAATTTTATATCATGAGAAAACAATATCATTTTAGAAAAATTGAAAATGATACCTATATTTGGGATGTGGATAATTTAGTAGCATTAACTAAAAATTTTAAAGTAAAAGAAATTTTACTATCAGAAATAAAAGAATTAGATGAACCGTATTGGTATCCGGATTCTCATCCTACTACTCAAGATATTATTAATCATATGCTATTAATCCAAGAAGCAGATTTGGCCTATCCAATAATAATGTGTTCACAGGGTAGAATAATGGATGGTATGCATAGGGTGGGGAAAGCAAAAATTTTAGGTAAGGTTAAAATATGTGCTGTACAATTTGATAAAGATCCCCAGCCAGATTATATCAATGTTGATGAAAATGATCTTATCTATGATGATTAATTATTTAGTCTCCATAAATTTTATATTTAGAAATATAAAATTTATTAGAAAGTTTTTCTTTGTTTAGAGTTAATTGTGAAAAATTTATTTAGCTACGAATGATACAGAAGATTTTGCTTATTTTATTTTTAATCTCAATTATTTAGGTTCTATTACGAGCAAGCCAAAATTTTGAGGAGGATGGTGGCTTATAACATCGATTAATATGCTTTACTGACAATTCGGGCTATACGGAATGGCATCTAAGCGTTTTTGAAAAGCACTGGCATTCAGTATATTTTCATACATTTGTTGATATGTTTTTTTGTGATCTTCAATGTTGTGATAATCAATAATTTCTTGAAGTTTATCTCTATATTCGATATGGCCGGCATGGAACATTGCTGCATAATGTCCCCACAATACATATTGATATCGTACAGCTGCCTTGGGAATTAAATTTATTTCGTCTAAATAGCTATGGGCCGTTTTTTCATAACATTCTTTTATTTCATGAGCATCTTTTTTCATTTTTCTTAAGAAAATGCATTGCATCTCTTGTAGTTGTGAACTATCTGTTTTATTTAGAATTTTTTCGGTAACTCTATATGCTCCTTTAAGGCAACCTAAGTGAATAAGTACCTTGCGTTTGGTTTTTAAAATATCTAAATTATTATCGCTAGAGGGAATTTTTTTTAATAAGTTTTTAAATTTTAAATGGGCAGTATCTGGATCTTGTCCAGCTTTTAGTGTGTATACAATATCATTATATTCAAATATATAGGGGGTAGCTGATGTATATTGTGTCTGATTACTCTCCATATTAAGTATTTTTGAAGGGCTATCATCAGTAGGGTTATTACAAGCGCTTAAACCTAAGCTTGCTAAAGAAAATGCTAAAATTTTATGCACTACAGTTTATACCTTTATTCTCTTTTATGAGATTTATGAAGAATAATAAAATATAAAAGAAAATACTGTGTAGTTTTTTATTTCTCTTGTTCTTGAGCAGTTCCATAGTCAATTTGAATTTGAAAATTGGTTTATATATTTTTGAATCAATAATATAAAGCCCATGGCTGCAGCACCATGACTCAACAAGATGAGTATTCAATCCGTTAGACATCCAAATTTTGATGTGGGGATAGCGATTCTGTGATTTATGCAATATTGATTAGTAAATCATATTAAACAAATAAGAATAATTATTAACTTAAAGTTGATAACAATTATCATTCGTGTTAATTTTTGTACCGAACTTTTACTACTGTGTAACAGGGAACAACGTAGTGGAAGGCTAAAAATATGGTACAGCACATTGGTTATTATGGAATTTTCTTATGTACAATCCGCCCTTTAGAAAAGCATTTAGAGTTCACCCTTTAGCACTTTCTATGGCTTTAACGGTCCCTTCATTTGTTTATGCAGAACAAACCGAAACAGCCACTTTAGCAACGATAAAAGTACAAGCAGAACAAGAAAATCCGGCTGTTACTGAAGGTTCGGGAAGCTATACAGCAAAAAGTTCAAATACTTCTACAAAACTAAATTTATCTCTTCGTGAAACTCCTCAATCGGTCAAAGTTTTAACCCGTGAGTATTTAGATGATCGAAAAATCGATTCCTTTCAAGATTTAATGAACAATATTACGGGTGTTTCGACCTCACGTACTGATGAGCGCCAAAAAGTTTATGCACGTGGTTTTGAGGTGGATTATTACTTAATAGATGGAATGCCGAGTACGATTAATTTAGGTACAGGGGACCTTGATTTAGATATTTATGATCGTGTCGAAGTAGTTAAGGGTGCCAATGGCCTAACCACAGGTGCTGGAAACCCAGCGATGGCACTGAACATGATTCGGAAACATGCAAACTCAAAAGAACTCACTGGGAATGTCAGCACATCATTAGGTTCATGGAACTCTTGGAGTAGCTCAGCGGATGTTTCCACACCGCTTAATGCAGATGGATCATTGCGTGGCCGTATGTTTGTAAAGCATTCTGATGAAAAATCATTTATGGATTTTTATGAGAAAGAACGGAATGTATTTTATGGGGCGGTTGATTATGACTTGAGTGATAAAACAAGCATGTCGCTTGGTGCAACTTATCAAGAATTACATCGTGATGGTATTCGTTGGGGCGGCACACCTGCTTTTTATACTGATGGGACTCGTACCAATTTTTCTAGGAACTTAACTGTAAGTGCACCTTGGACTTATTGGGATGTGAATACAGCTGCAGTATTTGCAAACTTAAAGCAGAATTTATTTAATGAGGTTAATTTAAATGTTGCTTATACCTTTCGCAAAGAAGACACAGCTTCTATGTTGTTATATACAGCTGGAAAAGTAGACAAGGCAACAAATACAAGTCCATTAAAAAATGAAGAGGACAAGGATAATGTCTCAGTATATGGTGCAAAAGCTGCAAATGAAGAAAATAATATTGATGTTTTTATCAATGCTCCATTTACGCTTTTTAATCGTCCACAAGAAATCATTATTGGTGGATCTTGGAATAAGAATGAGAAAACAAAGGATATTTTTGGTGGATCTAACACAAACCAAGACATTGAAAAGTATTTAGGTGGACCACTTAATTATAATGATATGGCTCAAGAGTTGCTTCAACCAGTAGTATTAAATGGTAAAAATGCACTAAATGAAACTACACAAACTGCTGCTTATGTTGCTGGAAAATTTCAAATTTTTGATCCTTTAAAAGTTATTGCTGGGGCACGTTTATCTAACTGGGAATATAAATCTGAAAATGCTAAAGGTAACCGTGAATTTAACAATGAATTAGCACCATATGTTGGCGCTATTTATGATTTTGCCCAAGATCATTCTGTATACGCGAGTTATACAGAAATTTTTAAACCTCAAGAACGTAAAGATATAAATGATCAATATATAGATCCGATTGCAGGTAAGAGTTATGAGACTGGCTTAAAGAGCGAATGGTTTGGAGGGCGTTTAAATACAGCTTTGTCAGTATTCCGAATAGAACAATCTAATTTTGCTGAATGGATACCGGGAGTATTTATTGTCCGTAATGGTACACAAACTACAGAGCAGGCCTACCGCGCTGTAGATGGGGTTAAAAGTAAAGGTTTTGAGTTTGAAGTTGATGGTGAGATTAATGACAATTGGAGTATTAACTTTGGTATTGCTAATTTTGAAGCAAAAGATGCACAAGGCACAAAGGTTAATACGACAAACTCTCGAACAACCTCGAATCTATTTGTTAAGTACAAACTTGATCAATGGAGTGCAGGGCTTGGTTTAAATTATAAGAGTAAATACTATACAGGTAGTGGAAGCTCTCGTATTGAACAAGATGCGTATGTTTTAGCAAGTGCGATGCTTGGCTATCAAGTAGATAAAAATATCAAACTTCAATTTAATATCGATAATATTTTTGATGAGAAATATTATGAAGGTATTGGTGCTAACTCAATGAATTGGGGAACACCACGAAATGCAATGTTGAGTGTTCGTTATAATTTCTGATTTAAATTCGCATAAGTAATCGATTTAGAAAAGCCCTCGAAAGAGGGCTTTTCTATATTTACTCAGCATAATTTCATCATAGTTAGACTGGTGTTTAGGTGCATAGATTGATTTATAAGCAATTGTACTTATAAATATTATTTCCCTTTCAAATTCCATTCATTTTTGACAAAATGAAACATGTCACAATGGTCAATTAAAGTAATATGCCCATTAATAATTTTGCTTAAATTTTTGCAGGAATTCCGCATGTTACTTGTTAATTACTATACAATACAAACTCTTAACGAAAGTTTTTAATTAAAAATCTTAATGATATGTTAGAAGTATTTCGATCCACTTCAAGCAAACTGATATTGCTACTTGTTATTGTTTTAGTAGCTATACTGCAATATCAATTTTGGTTAGGTGAGGGTGGTTATATCCCTCATCAAGCTCTCATGCAACAAATTCAGCAACAAGCTGAGGTAAATGAAGAGCTTAAAGAACGAAACCGTATTTTGGCAGCAGAGGTTTTTGACCTGAAAAATGGTACAGAAGCAATAGAAGAACATGCTCGCCTTGATCTTGGTTTGGTTAAACCTCACGAGACATTTGTTCAAATGAGTACAATTAGTACCCATTACAAGCCTATTTATATTGACCCGAACGCTAAAGTTGATTTGGAAACGAATGAGACACCTGCATCCCCAGATATCCCAGACTAAATTATGGGCAATTATACCTGCTGCAGGATCAGGAAGTCGATTTTCTAAAACTGAATTGAAGCAGTATCAATATATTCAGGATAGGACTGTTTTAGAACACACTATTCGGCGTATAAGTCAACTTCCGTTAAATGGTTATGTTTTGGCTATTGGTACACAAGATACCTTTGCTCAGACTCTTGCATTTCAAAATATAGATAAGGCGCATTTTTGCACTGGTGGAGCTGAGCGAGTTCATTCAGTATTAAATGCGTTAAATCATCTTTTAAATTTTGCTGATGAAAATGATTGGGTCCTTGTGCATGATGCAGCTCGACCTTGTGTAACAATTGATTGTTTAAATGCACTTGTGGCAAAGGCAATTGAATCAAATGATAGTGCTATTTTAGCAATTCCTGTTCGTGATACTTTAAAGCAAGTTAAGACAGGCGATCATATTGATAAAACAGTAAGCCGAGACTCATTATGGCAAGCTCAAACGCCTCAAATTACTAAAATTGGTAAACTCAAAAAAGCAATTGAGCATGCTTTAGAAAATAACGTCACTATTACCGATGAGGCAAGTGCACTTGAATATCTAGGTGAAACTGTACGGGTCGTGATGGGGCGTTCGGATAATATAAAAATTACTTATCCCGATGATTTAGAAATTGCGCGTTTGATTCTCCAATCTCAATCTTAATTCTATTATTTTTTAAATTGCTTGGATGATTAAATCGTCTAAGCAATTTTTTCTACATATCTATTTATAACAACTCATATTCTTTTACATTTATAAGTTTTACGATTTATCAGGATTATACAACTATCTTAGATAATGTTCGATCATCGAACAAAATTCACTTATACCGAACAAAACCATAGTGGGATAACTAGATCAAATTATAAAAATTATCAAGAATGTTTAAAAGGGAAATCTAAGGGAAACACTCGGGATTGAGTGAAATATTTATCTATTCTTCTCGCCTCAGTGTGCCTAACTCTCTTACCTATCTCTTCTTCAATGAGCACAATGGAGTTGTCTAATGATTGACAAAAGTAAGTCCTCACTTAGCGAGGTTCTATCGCAGATTAAAGATGGTGCCACCATCCTGATTGGTGGTTTTGGTACCGCAGGACAACCCGCTGAACTCATTGACGGACTGATTGAACTCGGTGTTAAAGGCCTGACTATTGTTAGCAACAATGCTGGTAATGGCGATTACGGTCTGGCTAAACTGCTTAAGGCTGGTTCAGTTAAAAAAGTCATCTGTTCTTTCCCGCGTCAGTCAGACTCTTATGTGTTTGATGAGCTATACCGTGCTGGGAAAGTAGAGCTTGAAGTAGTTCCGCAAGGTAATCTGGCTTGCCGTATTCAGGCAGCTGGTATGGGGCTTGGGGCTGTGTTTACCCCAACAGGTTTTGGAACACTTTTAGCTGAAGGCAAAGAAACCCGCCAGATCGATGGTAAAGACTACGTACTTGAATATCCAATTAAAGCTGACTTTGCCTTGATTAAAGCCTACAAGGGCGACCGCTGGGGCAATCTGGTTTACCGTAAATCTGCACGTAACTTTGGTCCGATCATGGCCATGGCTGCTGATGTCACCATTGCTCAGGTCTCTGAGGTAGTTGAGTTAGGTGGATTAGATCCAGAGCACATCATCACTCCAGGTATCTTTGTACAGCATGTTGTACAAGTAGCGCCCGCACAATAAGCAATAAGGAGAAATAACATGAGCTACCAGAAACTCAGCCGTGACCAGATTGCAAAACGTGTGG